>JBKJSB010000302.1:0-6316 GCA_046593015.1 Allobosea sp. | reverse complement strand
CGGCTTTGCCAAGGCCATCCTGCGGCGCTAAGAGCCTATCCGACCCTCAGCCCTCCGACAGCGCCGTGTCATGACCGAAGCCGCTCCCACGACCCTCGCCGATCTGCGCGCCGAGATCGACCGCATCGACAGCGAGATGCATGCGCTGCTGATGGAGCGCTCTTCGATCATCGAGACCCTGATCGCGGTCAAGAAGACGCAGGTCTCGGGCTCCGCCTTCCGGCCCGGCCGCGAGGCCGACATGATGAAGCGGCTGGCCTTGCGCCATAAGGGCCTGTTGCCGCTCGACACGATCGAGGGCATCTGGCGCATCATCATCGCGACCTTCACCTATGTGCAGGCGAATTATGCGGTGCATGCCGACGTGTCGGGCGGCGATGCGGCGATGCGCGATTCCGCCCGCTTCCATTTCGGCTTCACCGTGCCCTTCGTCACCCATGAGGACGCCCGCGCCGTGATCCGCGCGGTGGCGGATTCGGCCGGCGATCTCGGCATCTTCCGGATGGACCAGGGCGCCAGCGCCGGAATCTGGTGGCGCGAGCTGATCGGACCCGACACCCCCAAGATCATCGCCCGACTGCCCTTCATCGAGCGGCCGGACCACCCCGCCGGAACGCCGGTCTACTGCATCGCCAAACCGCTCGCGGATGCGGCGGTGCGCGAGATCGTGCTCTATGCGGCGCGCGTCGAGCGCTGGTCGGACAGCCTTCGCGCCGGCCTCGCCAGGCATCTCGCCGAGGTCTCCGCCAGCGCGGCCGACGGCTCCCATCTGTCGCTGCTGGTCGCGGCCTCGGGCGAGGCCGACCAGAGCGCCATCCGCAAGGCGCTCGAGCCGGCGGGCCTGAGCGACTTTTCCGAGATCGGCAGCCACGCCGCGCGTTTCTCCGTCAAATCCGTCCGCTCGTGAATCGTTTCATGTATCTTTCCTGAACCACCGCCGTCATCCCGGACGCAGCGAAGCGGAGCTCCGGGATCCATCGTAAAGCGCGACAGTGCTCGAGGATGGATCCCGGATCGGCGCGGCTTCGCCGCTTGTCCGCGATGACGGCGGAGGGAAGCGAACCGAAAGCCAGACCCATGACCACCGCAGCCTCCCGCCCCCTACCCCGCCCCGGGATCCTCGACATCGAGGCCTATATGCCCGGCAAATCCGCGGCGCCCGCCGGCGTGAAGCTGCACAAGCTCTCATCCAACGAGACGCCGCTGGGCCCCAGCCCCAAGGCGGTCGCAGCCTTCAGCGGGCTCGCGTCCAAGCTGGAACTCTATCCCGATGGGTCTTCCACCAAGCTGCGCGAGGCGATCGCCGGCCGCTACGGCCTCGACGCAGGCCGCATCATCTGCGGCAATGGATCGGACGAACTGCTCGAGCTGATCACCAAGGCCTATCTCGGCCCCGGCGATGAGGGCGTCTTCACCGAGCACGGTTTTCTGGTCTACCGAATCGCGATCATGGCCGCCGGGGCTAAGCCGGTCGTCGTGCCGGAGACGAACTTCACCGCCGATATCGACGCGATTCTGGCGGCGGTGACGCCGAAGACGAAAATCGTCTTCCTCGCCAACCCCAACAACCCGACCGGGACCTATATCCCGTTCGACGAGGTCAAGCGGCTGCAGGCCGGGCTGCCTGCGCATGTGCTGCTCGTGCTCGATGCGGCCTATGCCGAATATGTCCGCCGCAACGACTATGCGTCCGGGCTCGAACTGGTCGCGACCTGCGACAATGTCGTGATGACGCGGACCTTCTCGAAAATCTACGGGCTGGCGAACCTGCGGCTCGGCTGGCTCTACGGGCCGGCCGATCTCGTCGATGCGCTGAACCGCATCCGGGGGCCGTTCAACGTCAACGGCGCAGCGATCGAGGCGGGAGCCGCCGCCATCGCCGACGAGACCCATGTCGCCAGCGCTATCGAGCACAATGACCGCTGGCTCGCCTGGACGACGACGGAGCTGGAAAAGCTCGGCCTGAGCGTCACCCCCTCGGTCGGCAATTTCGTGCTGATCCATTTCCCGCAGACGCCGGGCCGCACCGCGAAGGAGGCCGACGCCTTCCTGACCCAACGCGGGCTGATCCTGCGCGGCGTCGGGGCCTATGGTCTGCCGAATTGCCTGCGGATGACGATCGGCAGCGAGGAGGCCAACCGCCTCGTGGTGGCTGCGCTGGCGGACTTTCTGAAAGACAAGCCATGACGACTGCTGCCGCCCATCCTGCCGACAGTTTTGCGACGCGGCGCGAGGAGCCCGTTTTCGGGCGACTCGCCATCATCGGCATCGGACTGATCGGATCCTCGATCGCCCATGCCGCAAAAGCCTTCAATCTCGCCGGCGAGATCGTGCTGGCCGACCGCGACGAGGCCGTGCGCCAGCGCGCCCGCGAACTCGGGCTCGGCCACAGGATAGCCGACACCGCGGCCGAGGCCGCGCGCGACGCCGACCACATCATCCTGTGCGTGCCGGTCGGGGCCTGCGGCGCGGTCGCAGCCGAGATCGCAGCCAGCCTGAAGCCGGGCGCGATCCTCTCGGATGTCGGCTCGGTCAAGAACGCCGTGGTCGAGGCGGTGGCGCCGCATCTGCCGCAAGGCGTGCATTTCATTCCGGCCCATCCGGTCGCGGGCACCGAGAACTCCGGCCCCGACGCAGGCTTCTCCAGCCTGTTCCTCGACCGCTGGTGCATCCTGACCCCGCCGGACGGGGCGGACGATAGCGCCGTTACGCGCACGCGCCAGCTCTGGGAGGGCATGGGCGCGATCGTCGAGGTGATGACGCCGCAGCACCACGACCTCGTGCTCGGCATCACCAGCCATCTGCCGCATCTGATCGCCTACACCATCGTCGGCACGGCCGAGGATCTGGCGGCGGTGACGCAGTCGGAGGTGATCAAGTTCTCGGCCGGCGGCTTTCGCGATTTCACCCGCATCGCGGCCTCCGACCCGACGATGTGGCGCGACGTTTTCCTGCACAACAAGGACGCGGTGCTGGAGATGCTCGGCCGCTTCAGCGAGGATCTCTCGCTGCTGACGCGCGCCATCCGCTATGGCGACGGCGAGACGCTGCACAGGCACTTCACCCGAACGCGCGCGATCAGGCGCGGCATCGTCGCGCTCGGCCAGGAAAAGCCCGAGACGGAGAAGCTCAGGAAATCGTAGCCGGGCGCGCACGGAACCCGAGTTCGCCTTGCCAAGAATCGGCGCGGCTGGTAGAGCCTGCCCGCGTCGCCGCTTTAGCTCAGCTGGTAGAGCACCTCATTCGTAATGAGGGGGTCGGGGGTTCGAATCCCTCAAGCGGCACCACTCCCACATTCTGAGACGTCCGCAACCGCCCCAAAAGGGCGGTTTTTTGTTGGTTTTCACGGATTTTGGCTTCGCTGAGGGCCGGCAGCGTTCATTGACAGCCGCCCGGATTGTTGGCCCTTCTGTTGGCTATCCAAGAAGGTCAATAAGGCGAGGCCAACAAATGCCGCTTTCTGATGTTGCTATCCGCTCCGCCAAACCGGCGGCTTCCGTGCTGAAGCTGTCCGATGGCGGCGGCTTGCAGCTCTGGCTTATGCCAAATGGCGCGAAGCTCTGGAGACTCGCCTACCGCTTCGCCGGCAAGCAGAAGAAGCTGGCCATCGGCCCCTACCCAGCCATCGGCCTCTCCGAAGCGCGGGTGAAGCGCGACGATGCAAAGGCCCTCCTGAAAGCCGGCCGCGACCCCTCGATACACAAGCAGGCCGCACGGGCGGTGGCGCTGGAGGCCCAAAGCCTGACCTTTGCGAAGGTCGCGGTCGAGCTTTTGGAAAAGAAGCGCCGCGAAGGTAAAGCGGCCAACACGCTGGCTAAGCTCGAATGGCTCTATGGCTTGGCCAACGAGCATCTTGCCGATCGACCGATCTCCGAAATTACCTCTGCCGAGGTTTTGGCGGTGCTACGCAGGGCCGAAGGCAAGGGCCTGCTGGAAACGGCCAAGCGTCTGCGTGCTGTGATCGGCGAAGTCTTCCGATATGCCATCGCCACGGCGCGCGCCGCAAACGATCCGACCTTTGCCCTTCGCGGCGCGATCTCTTTGCCCGTCGTCAAGCATCGCGCCGCGATAACCGATCCGGTTGAGTTGGGCGGCCTGATGCGTGCGATCGACGGCTTCAACGGCCAACCCACGACCAACGCCGCTCTGCGGTTGATGGCTTATCTTTTTCCGCGTCCCGGCGAATTGCGGCAGGCCGAATGGCGTGAGTTCGATCTCGACAAAGCACTTTGGACCATCCCCGCCGCGCGCGCGAAAATGCGGCGCGAGCATCGCGTGCCCCTGCCCCGTCAGGCGCTGGCGATCCTGAAGGAACTACAGTCGATCACCGGCGGCGGCCGGCTGGTTCTACCAGGTTATGGCGTTAGCGGTGGCGAAGGCCGCAAGGTCGAGCAGCGGCCGATTTCCGAGAACACATTAAACGGTGCGCTACGCCGCATGGGCTATGGCCAGGACGAAATGTCATCCCATGGCTTTCGCGCCACCGCCTCGACTTTGCTGAACGAAAGCGGCAAGTTTTCCGCTGACGCGATCGAGCGTGCGCTTGCACATCAAGACCCTGACGCGGTTCGCCGCGCCTATGCCCGTGGCGAGCATTGGCAGGAGCGCGAGGCGATGGCGCAATGGTGGGCCGACCAGCTTGACGCGTGGCGCGATGGGGCGAAGGTGCTCTCGTTCGATCAGAGCAGGTTAAAGCCTGCATAGAGCCGAAAGCCCCGCTGCGGCTTCCCGCTGCTGCGATTGCATGTAGGATAAGCTTTCGGCTCGCGAGAATGCTGGAGCGACTGTTGCCCGAGGCAAGATCGGATGTAGCGCAGGCGATAGAAAAAATCGCTGCGGCCATACCGCACCGGAGCGACCTGTTCGAAAAATGGCAAACGGACATGGCTTCCGATGGGCCGCACCGGCACGCGCCCATGGCAATCAAGAACGCGCTATTACACGCGGCTTCTTTAGGTTTGCTGGACGCGAAATCCGCCGAACGGCTGGCGACTGAATTCGATTGCGAGCCGCTGGCTAATCGGCCTGACATCGAGAAATTCAACCCTCATGATGACGCTTATTGGTCGCTGCCAATGGCGATAGTTTGGATGATGAACCGCGACTGGAAACAGGTTGCGTTTCAAAAATCCGACTACAGGTCGGCTCACGAGTATTGGTATTGCGAGCAGAACGTTGGGTTGCCGAAGGACGGGCGGCCGAACGGATACATGATCCCTGCAAGCTGGCAGATCAGAAATCTGAAGCCTCCGGCGATCTCTCGGGTGCTGTTGGAGGACAGATTCGACTCGGCGCAGCCGGTCCACCACGTCGGAGCGATGACCGCGATAGAGGCGAAGCGCATATTATGGCGCGCACTTCAGGAACAGCGGCTGGTGGCATCCGGCCGTCGAAACGGCGCGCGCACGCCCATCCCTGCCTTTCTTTGGCAGGATATCTTGCCTTTTCAGGATGGCATCGACTCGCCTGAATATCTGCGGGAACCATCACAAGTGTCGAGATGGGATGACGCGACCGTTGGTCGAGATGATGTATTGCGGGAATGGCCCCCAAGCACAACGGCGGTTGTAGAAGAACAAAACGAGCAGAGAGCCGAGAAATGGCATCGGTTTGCTTCGTTTCCGCTTGCCCCGTGGCTACCGCTAGAAGTTGTTCTCAGCTTTGTGCAGGACGGATGGGCATTCCACCCCTCAAATACGGCGCTGAGTGATTTCGTGGTTCCAAGCGGCGAAGATGGGCGATGGCGACGGCCGGGCGCATTGATGGCGCACCAACCACCCGGCATGAGCGACTATGACGATCTCGTCATTGATCGGTTCAACATGGCTCTCACGCGCGCTGGCCTTGAAGAGCGGGTGCGCTTTCGCGGGGTCCCTTTTGGCAGCGTCGCGACGGATATTCGAGAAATCCCGTCCAGCTATTTTGTCGAGATGCGCAGTTTCGGGCCGATCCCTGTCCATAATCCAGCTATTGGCGACATGGGGGAAGGAGCCCGTCGCCGGCAGCATTGGGAAAGCGTGACTGTCGAACGGCTTGGCTTCCTCAAATGGCTTGCAAACGAGTATCCGGCCATTGCGCGCCTGCACCTCGACTACGCGCCCGCAGCTATGCCCTGGGCCTCAGGTATAGTGCGCGAATTCGTTGTTGACGCGGTCAACCGAATGAATGGTTCGCCCGGCCCAATGACGGTGTCGAACGCCGCCGCTTGGCTGGCGTGGGGCGGGCAGCAACCACCTTCCGATCG
Organism: Allobosea sp.; assembly: GCA_046593015.1. Lineage (GTDB taxonomy): Bacteria > Pseudomonadota > Alphaproteobacteria > Rhizobiales > Beijerinckiaceae > Allobosea. The sequence goes on along the minus strand of JBKJSB010000302.1, from coordinate 72 downwards.
TCTCGAAAAGAGTATGGTGGAGGAACTGAAAAGCAGCGCCGCAAGCCTATTCGAGAAAATCGCGATAGGTTC
>JBKJSB010000233.1:0-3869 GCA_046593015.1 Allobosea sp. | reverse complement strand
CGCGACATGATCCACTCGCCGGGCTTGGCTGTTGCAGCTCGTGCGCCGATGGCGCCGAGCAGGCTGTCCAGCGTCGGCGCGGCGGCAGGCTTGGCGTCGACCCAGTCCATGGTCATGCCGAGCGAGATCAGGTGGAGATGGGAATCGTTCAGGCCGGGCGTCGCCAGCCTGCCTTTAAGGTCGATCACCCGTGTCGCAGGCCCCACCAAAGTGTCGATATCGTCATCGCGCCCGGCCGCCAGGACCCGACCCTGCCAGAGCGCCAACGCCTCGACCGTGCCATCTTCATGGCCGCACCAGATCGGACCGTTCCTTAGTACGATATCGGCCTGCACTGTCATGCGCGAGTGTCGCCGGCCGGGACGCTTACCTTGATCATCGCTGGTCCTCCTGTCGTCTTGTCGCCGCCGGCGCTTGGTGGCCGGTCGTCCTAGATGTCATCGAGTGGAAAGATCGGCCTGCGCACCTTCCGGTAGGGCCGCTCCTTGAAGTTGCGGGTGGACAGCGCCCCAGTGTCCACCTCTAGGACCTCTCGCGCAATGGGCTCGAAGGCGGCGCGGAAATGCTGCATTGATTTGACGATCAGCGTCGATTTCCGCAGCGGATCGACGCCCAGCGAGGTGAACTGGGCAAGATCCGTCGCCTGACCGTTATGGGTGATCACGACGATCTCGACATCGTCGACGCGCAGGAGCGCCGAGAGACCATAGTTGCGCCAGACGCCGCCTGCCATGGGGCCATAACACATGAAGCGGCCATCGGTCAGCGCTACCACATGCGCATCGAGGTCAAGCGGAGTTCCGCCGGTGTTCGGATCGACTTTGCCGCCAAGGTGCAGCCGGACCCTGTTTCCAACGCCTGCCGCCTGCGCAGCGAGTGCCGCTTCCGGATCGCGGATCGCGTGAAAGCCGACATGGCTCAAGCCCGCATCGAGGACGGCGCGTAGCAGATTGGTGGCGTCGCCATAGGCGCCCGACCCCGGATTGTCCGAGTAATCGGAGATCACTAGCGGCTTGCCGCCTGTCATGCCGCCGGCTTCGGCCTCGCCCGCCTTGGCGCGGGCCATTGCCTCTGCGAGCGGCGTGAAGCTGATGGACGAGAAATGCCGCTGCTCCCACGCATAGTCCATCAGCTCTTCGGCGATGGCCTGCGCCTCGGTGCGGGAATTGGCGGTCACGACCACGGAAGGGCCGATGTCATGCACGTCGGCCGACGAAAAGCCGGCCTGCACACTGACCACGAGAGCCTCGCCCGCGGCCTCGATCGCGTCGGCTCGCCGCAGCATTTCCTTGAAGGGCGGCGAGGTCGTACGGCCGCCATCGAGTGCATAGAGGATCGGCCGCCGTGCTACCGCGCAGACCGGCGTGATTGCCCCGGCCATCGCCTTGTCCAGCAGCTCGGCCGCCTGCCAGGTTCGCTCATACATGTCGACATGGGGATAGGTGCGATAGGAGATCAGCGCATTGGCGCTGTCGGCCATCAACTGCGTGAGCGTCGCGTGCAGATCGAGCACTGCAACGATCGGGATGTCCGGGCCCAGACGTTGCCGAAGCCTGCAAAGCAATTCGCCTTCGCCGTCATCGGAGCTTTGCGTCGCCATCGCGCCATGGAGATGTAGCAACACGCCGTCGACGCCGTCGCACGCTTCTAGAATAAAGCCCGAAAACAGCTCGAACGCTGCATCTGTCACGCGCCCCGAGGGGTTGGCGTGAGCCGTGAGCGGGTGCACCAAGCCCCAGCCGAACTTATCGGCCGCCTCGAAAGCTGCCCCCATCGCGGTCCGCGTGCCGCGAAAGGCCTGCGGGATCGCGTCGCCGAGAAGGACGCCCGCGTTGCGGAACGTCGTTTCGTCGGTCAGCTGAACACTGAACGTGTTCGTCTCATGCATGAATTCCGCAACCAGAACCTGCCGCACGCACCTCTCCCTGCTTCTCGGGCCACTTTTGAGACTGGACCCTTCATGGCTCTTGTGGACGATCGCCCCCGTGGTCACCAACACACTGCATGCATGCGCTCCTTGCGGCTCGATGCTTGCCGACCGGGGGAGATTATGCTCGGTGCGCCCTCACGCCGCGTGGTCGAAGCGGCGCGGCTCGGCACCGGGCCGCCGGTCTTGCGTTCTCGCATAGACCTGGCCGAAACGGTTTCTGAGGAAGGCGTCGAGCCCGATATCCTCCTGCCGCACGAAGCCACGCTGCGGCAGCACGCCTTCGGCGAGCAGATCGAGTACCGTGCAGATTCCGGCTGCGGTCGTGATCTGGATGGCGCTGCGCATCACCCCGTCGATCACGCCGCTATAGACTTTGTGCGCATAGGTTTCCTGGACCAGCCGCCCGCCCTTGTGGCCGCTGGCGGCGACGAAGACGATGACGACATCCTGCAGCGTGCTGGGCAGCGCATTCTCGAATATGTCCTTGAGCACGTCGCGCCGTTCGGCGAGGCGCAGATCCTGCAGCAGCGCCTTCATGATCGCGGCATGGCCCGGATAGCGGATGGTGCGGTAGTTCAGCGTCCGGACCTTGCCCGCCAGTGTGTCGCTCAGCGTGCCAAGACCGCCCGAGGTGTTGAAGGCCTCATAGGCGACACCGTCCAGCGAGAACTCGTCGCGTTCCTCGAGCGCCGGCACCAGCACGCGCTCGCCGCCGACAATCGCCTCGCATGGCTCGCAATACTCGTTGATGATGCCATCCGTGCTCCAGGTCAGATTGTAGCCGAGCGCGTTCGACGGATATTGCGGAAGTGCTCCCACGCGCAGCTTGAGCGCATCCAGCGCGTCGAAATCCTTGGCGAGATCATGGGCAACGATCGAGATGAAACCGGGCGCCAGGCCACACTGGGGAATCAGCGCGGACTTCGCCGTCTCGGCCAGTTCCTTGACCCGTCTCGTGCTCGCCACATCCTCAGTTAGATCGAGGTAGTGCACACCGAGCGCTGCTGCGGCTTCGGCGATCCGCGTCGTCAGGGCGTAAGGAGCCGCGCTCAGGACGGCAAAGCGACCCCGCAGCAGCCGCTGCAGGGCAGGGGCATCGGCGATATCGACAACCTCCGTCGCAACAGTCTCGCTTGTGCGGATCGTCCTTAGTTGCGCCTCGGAGCGATCGGCGACGACGACACGATAGTCGCCCGAACTGCCCAGAAGATCGGCAATGGTCGCCCCGATGTTTCCCGCGCCCATCACAACAATATCACGCATCGCGACCGCTCCCGCTCATCTCGTGATCCATGGTTGCCCGGCGCTTCGGCGAAAAGAACCCCCTGATACGACATAAGGTCTGTAAAATTCGCGCAGTTCGCCGTATAGATCGAGCATTATGACGATAGACTCCGCCGACCGCCCGCTCCTCGCGCTCCTGACCGAAAACGCTCGCGCGCCCGTTGCCGAGCTGAGCCGAAAGCTCGGGCTCTCAAGAACGACCGTCCAGAGCCGGTTGGAGCGGCTTGAGCGGCGGGGTGTGATCGTCGGCTACACGACGAAACTGTCCGAGCAATATGAAAAGGGGCTGATCAAAGCCCATGTCATGATAACGGCCGGCCCCAAGGGCGCGCCGAGAGCCGAGGCCGAATTGCGCAAAGTCCCCGAAGTCCAGTCACTCTATTCCGTCAGCGGCCATGTCGACATGATCGCGGTCATCGCAGCGCCTTCAATCGGCGAACTCGACCGGTTGATCGACCGCATCGGAGCCCTCGAGGGCGTTGAGCGAACAATGTCGTCGATCATCCTCTCCACCCGGATCCATCGATGAGTCTATGGACTCTTTCGAAAAACCCGAAGCGCTTTTAGATCGAGCAATTATTGAAATAGAACGCCTGGCAAGGCTCTCATCGCCGCTGGGTGACAAACCGATGGCAGGCAGTCGCAACGATGCGGT
>JBKJSB010000182.1:0-7906 GCA_046593015.1 Allobosea sp. | reverse complement strand
CGACTTCGCGCCGCACCGACACCTCCGGCACCGCGACATCCCACCAGTGGCCGCCGGCATCGGTCGAGATCGCGGGGTCGGAGGTGTCGGTGCGGCGCGAAGTCGAGACAGCACGTGCGGGATACGAGGCTGCGCTTAAGGAGCGCGGATAACGATGTCGATCGACAGAAGGCGTCGCCCGAACTCCCCTCCCCCTCGTGGGGTGGGGGGCGTGGTGGAAGGTTCGCCCTTGCCGAACGCGGCACGGCTGCCGGTCCAGCGCCTGATCCGCACCCCGCTCGCCCGGTCGTTCGCCCCCCACCCCTATCCCCTCCCCACGAGGGGGAGGGGAAGAGCCTGACTGCCCGACGATTGGGCCAAGCCGAGCCAAACGACTGATTCCGGAGACGAACACCATGCCCATCCGCATCGGCGCCAACCCCATCGGCTGGTCGAATGACGACCTTCAGGAGATCGGCGGCGCGACCTCGCTCGAGACCTGCCTGACCGAGGCCAGAGAGGCCGGCTTCACCGGCATGGAGCTCGGCCACAAGTTTCCGCGCGAGCCGCAGGCGCTGAAGGCGGCGCTTGCGCCCTTCGGCATGGCCTGCATCTCGGGCTGGTACTCGGCCGAATTGCTGGTGCGCGACACTGAGGCGGAGATGAAGGCGCTCCGGCAGCATCTCGATCTGCTCAAGGCGATGGGGTCGGACGTGCTGGTGTTCGCCGAGACTTCGAACGCGATCCATGGCGACCGCTCCAGGCCGCTGTCGCAGCGGCCTGTACTGGCCGCGGGTGAGTGGAAACGGTTCGGCGAGCGGATGACGCAGGTCGCCGAGCGCACGCTCAGCGAGGGGGTGCGGCTGGTCTACCACCACCACATGGGCACGGTGGTCGAGAGCGAGGCGGATATCGACGCGCTGATGGCTGCAACCGGCGATGCCGTGCATCTCCTGCTGGACACCGGGCATGCGACCTGGGGCGGCACCGATCCGGCCGCGCTGGCGGGGCGCTATCGCTCCCGCATCAGCCATGTCCACGCCAAGGACGTCCGAGAATCCGTGATGGAGCAGGCCCGCGCCGAGGACTGGAGTTTCCTCGACGCGGTGCTCGGCAAGGGCAAGGACCTCGGCGTCTATACCGTGCCGGGCGACGGCATGGTCGACTACCCGGCCGTGTTCAGGGCGCTGCCGGGCTATTCCGGTTGGGTTGTGGTCGAGGCCGAGCAGGACCCCGAAAAAGCGCACCCGCTGACTTATGCCACGAAGGGCGTCGCCCATCTTCGCGCCAGCCTGAAGGAGGCCGGGCTCACCTGAGCCGGGATACACACCATGTCGAAGCTGCTCGTCAGACCATCATCGCCGGATGCGGAGGGCCGCATCCACCATGTCACGCCGCAATCGGCCGGCTGGAGCCATGTCGGTTTCGACGTGCATCTCCTCGCCGACGGGCAGAGTCTGACGCGAGACGCGGGCGAGCGCGAGGTCTGCATCGTGCTGCTGGCCGGCCGGGCGGCGATGTCGGCGGGCGGACAGGCGTTCGGCACGATCGGCGGGCGGGCCTCGCCCTTCGAGCCCGATCCCTGGTCGTTCTATGTCCCGGCCGGGACCGGCTGGAGCCTGACGGCGCAGGGTCCGGGCGAGATCGGCATCTGCTCGGCGCCCGGAAAACCCGGGCTCAAGCCGCGCGTGATCGCGCCGAGCGACGTGCAATGCCTGACGCGGGGCGAGGGCAGCAACACCCGCCATGTCCGCAACATCCTGCCCGAAACCGAACCGGCGGAAGGCCTGCTGGTGGTCGAGGTGATCACGCCTTCGGGCTGCTGGTCGAGCTATCCGCCGCACAAGCACGACCGCGACGCGCTTCCCCACGAGTCGCTGCTGGAGGAGACCTATTACCACCGACTGAACCCGCCGCAGGGTTTCGCCTTCCAGCGCGTCTACACCGACGACCGCTCGCTCGACGAGACGCTAAGCGCGCAGGACGGCGACGTCGTGCTGGTGCCGGAAGGCTACCACCCCGTCGCCGCGCCGCATGGCTACGAGCTGTATTATCTCAACGTCATGGCCGGCCCGAAGCGGGTCTGGAAGTTCCGCAACGATCCGGCGCATGAATGGCTGGTTGCGCCGAAGCCTGCCTGAGCGGGACGACAGCTCGGAAACCCGCCTTTCCCGAAGCTATGCCTTAATCAAGCGGCGGCATTCCGGCGGGTCTTGCTCTAGCTGGTTGCAGACCAGATGACGCAGCGTTCGGCGGTGTGTTAATCTTTCGCGATCTTGCAGAGGGAGGCGGAGATGGCCTGGTCCACGCGCGGTTCGTTGAGCCTTGCCTGCGTGATCGCCACCTTGAGCCTTCCGCCCAACGCGGCGCGGGCGCAGAAGCCCGACAACGCCACGATCTGCAAAACCCAGAAGACCGAACAGGGCATAGCCGCCTGCACCGCCGTGCTGAAGCGGGGCGGCGATCTCAGGACCCGGTCCTCGGCGCTGCTCGGCCGGGCGCAGGCCTATTGGGCGCTGAACCGGCTGGCCGAGGCCGAGAAGGACTATTCCGCGACGATCAAGCTCGTACCGCAGTTCATGGCGCTCTACCGGGATCGCGGCCAGATCCGCTTCGGCCTCGGCAATATGACCGGCGCGATGGAGGATTTCACCGTCGCGATCGAGAAGGACCCGTTCGACGCCGACAACCACGCCAATCGCGGCTATCTCAAGATGCTGCAATATGATTTCGAGGGCGCGCGCGAGGATCTGCGCAAGGGGCTGTTCTGGAAAGCCGAGCACCCGCGCAGCCACTACATGATGGGGCTGCTGCAGCGCTATGGCGACGCCGTCAGCGCTATCGGCCGGGCGCGGATGCTCGGCTTCAAAGGCCATGAGGGCTTCATCACCAAGGCGAGGAGCCACTACTATCTCGGTGCGTTCGACGCCGCCGAGAAGGAGGCTTCGGACGGGCTGACGAGCTTTCCGAGCGTCCACGACCTGACCGAAATCAGAGCGCGGGCGCGGCTGGCGCAGCGTCTGCTGCCCCAGGCGCTGGCGGACGCCGAGGCCGCAGTCCAGGCGACGCCGCGCTATGGCCGCGCCTATGCGACGCGGGCCGCGATCAGGCTCGCGATGAAGGAACTGGACGCCGCCAAAGCTGATGCCGACAAGGCGATAGAACTCGATCCGAAGCTCTTCGACGCCGTGCAGGTCAAGGCCGAGATCCTGCTGGCGGCCGGCGACAAGGCGGGGGCGCGGGCCCTTTACCAGCAATCGGCGGCGCGCACCGACGCCGTCATGGACTACGACAAGACCTCGCGCAACCGCGCGGCAGCCCAGATCATAGAGCTGGACAAGCCGCCGCCGATCGTCGTGGCGGAGCTTCCCGAGGCGGAACTCAAGACGCGCTGCGGCAACAAGGACGACGCGCTGCGGATGCAGTCCTGCGACCGGCTGGTCGAGGCGGCCGCGACGCCCGAAGCCAAGGCCGAGATGCTGATCCTGCGCTCCAAGGCGCAGCCTTTCGAGAAGCGACTGCCGGACCTGAATCTCGCCGTCGAGGCCGCGCCCGACTATCTGCCCGCAACGCTGGCGCGCGGCTACGCCCATAGCGCCAACTATTTCCCCGGCACCGATCTCGCGCCGCTGGAGCGGGCCCTCGCCGATGGCGACAGCGTGGTGCGCCGCGCCAAACCCGGCTCCGACGAGATGCTGCGAGGGCTCGGCCTGCGCAGCTCTGTCGCCGCGGCGCTGGGGCGCTACGAGGTCGCGCTCGCCGACATCACGCAAACGCTGGAATTGCAGCCCGACGCTGTCGTCTCGATGCAGGCCGACCGGGCGGAAATGCTGCTGATGCTCGGCCGCCCGGCCGAGGCGGTGGCGGCGGCGCGCGATTCGGAGAGCCGGATCACGCCCGACAGGGCGTTTCTCCACCGCAGCCACATCCTCGTACTGGCGCTCATCGAGTCGGGCGACATCGCCTCGGCGCTCGCCGAGATCGAGCGCTGGAAGCAGCGTAATCCCGGCCAATACGCGCACCAGGACGCCCTGCGCGCCCGCGCCATGCTGGCGCGCGGCGACGCCGCCGCCGCCCGCGATACGGCCAGCAGCGTGCTGGCCCAGCGGGAGCTCGACCTCGCCGCGCGCGGCGTGCGCGGCATCGCCCATGCCAGTCTTGGCAATGCGCTCGATGCGGTGTCCGACATCGACGCCGTGATCGACGGAGCAAAGGATCCGATCACGGCGCTCTATGACGGGCTGACGCCCGGATTCATGTCCGAGCTTTATCTGCATCGCGGACTTGCGCGGGCGCAGTTGCGGCAGGTGTCCTCGGCGCGGGCCGATTTTAGCGAGGCGATCAAGCGCGCACCCGACCGGGCGCGGCCTTATGCCGAGCGCGCCCGACTCGCCTTCATGGCCGACAATCCCGCCGCGCTGACCGACATCGCCATGGCGCTCCGGATCGAGCCCGCGGAGCCGCGCTGGCTTTCGCTGGCGGCGCGCATCAACCACGCCACAGGAGACATGGCGGCGGCGGAAAAACTCGTCGATTCAGCGCTCGCGGCCGGCGCGGGCGAACCCGACCTCGTCCTGCTCCGGGCCAGGGCGCGGCTCGCGCAGGGCAAGTTCGGGGCTGCCGCGCAGGACGCGACCACGCGGCTGGCCAGCGCGCCCACCGATGCCGAGGCGCATCTGGTCAGGATCGAGGCCCGGCTCAGCGCGGGCGACCTGAATGCGGCGCTGGCCGACACCGAGGCGGCGCGGACGGCCAACGCCGGCGATGCTCGCATCCTGCTGATGCTCGGCGAGTTGAAGGCGCGCTCCGGCGATGCGCCCGGCGCGATCGGCGCGTTCGAGGAAGCCGCCGCCAAGCCCGATGCGATGCTGGCCGCCAACAAACGCCTCGGCGACCTCTATGCCGGGCTGGCCTCCGACCAGCTTGCGCTGGGCTACTACGCCAAGGCGCTGGAGGCGCGCGGGCAAGGCGCGGCCGACGAGGCGACGAAGGCGGCGGCCAGGACGGCCCGTGACGCGCTGATCCGCAAGATGGCCGCTCCGAAATAGCTCAGTCGGCCTCAGGGCGACCGCCTTCGCCAGGACCGGCTTGCATGATCCTCCGGGATCGTCGATCGATCGCATTCGGCATGGCCGCCGCATCACGCGACGCGCCCCGGAGGAGATCAAGCATGTCCCGCAGCGAACAGTTCGAGAAGGGCCTTGAGGTCCGCCGCAAGGTGCTTGGCGCGGATTACGTCGACAGCAGCCTCGCCAAGGCCGACGACTTCATGATGGGCTTTCAGGACATCACCACCGAATGGTGCTGGGGCTATGCCTGGACGCGGCCGGGCCTCGACCACAAAACCCGCTCGATGCTGAACCTCGCCATGCTGACCGCGCTCGGCAAGCCCAACGAGCTCAAGCTCCACGTCAAGGGCGCGCTCGGCAACGGCGTCACGGTCGACGAGATCAAGGAAATCCTGCTCCACGCCACGGTCTATTGCGGCATCCCGGCCGGGCTCGACGCCTTCAAGGCCGCCCATGAGGTGCTGAAGGCGGAAGGCGCCGTGCCGTCCGGGACGTAGCGGAGCCGCGACCTCACTGGTCGCGCATCGCCTTGGCCAGCGTGTCGCGTAGGGGGCCGAGCAGATAGGTCAGCAGGGTGCGCTCGCCGGTGATGATCAGCACGTCGGCCGGCATGCCGGGCACGACCTTGGCGGCGACATCGGCGGGCACGTCCTTGGGATCGACCACCACTTTGGTCTGGTAATAGGTCTCCCGCGTCGCGGGGTCGGTCACGGCGTCGGCCGAGACGGTCTCGACCCGGCCGAAGATCGCCTCGGTCTTGCGGCTGGAGAAGGCCGGGAAGCGGATCTCGGCTTTCTGGCCGGCGGCGACGCTCTGCACGTTCAGCGGCGAGACGCGCGCGGTCAGGGTCAGCCGCTCCAGCGGCGGCACGACTTCAGCCAAAGTCGCGCCGGGCGCGACCACCGCGCCGACCGTCGCGACCTTGACGTTGAGCACGATGCCGGTGCGCGGCGCCCTGACTTCGACGCGGGTCAGGACCTCGTCGGCGACGGAGAGTTTTTCGCGCAAATCCGAGAGCTTGCCGCGCATTTCCGTCAGCGCCTGGGTCTGCTCCTCTTCGGCGCGCTGGCGGATCTGGCGGATCTGCAGGCGCGATTCCTCGACCACCTGCGAGAGTCGCGCGATATCGCCCTCGATGCCGCCGAGCTCGCCCTCCACCCGCGAGACCTCGCGCTCCAGCGCCCGGAACTTGTTGCGGGCGAAAAAGCCCTTCTCGACGATCGGCCTGACGGATTCGATCTCGGCGTTCAGGCTGGCGCGTTGTGACTTCAAGGCGTCGAGACGGCGGGTGCGGCCTTCCATGTCCTTGCCGGTCTGATCGATGCGGGCTTCGAAGATGCTGGCCTGATTCTCCAGCGAGCGCTTGCGCTCCATCAGCAGGCGCTGCTGCTCGGCCATGATCTGGGCGAGGTCGGGACGCGCCGCCCTGGCGAGAAGCTGCGGCGGAAAGACGATGGCCGGCGTCCCGGTGCGCTCGGCCATGATGCGGGCCTCCTGCGCCAGGCCTGCGTCGAGCTGCCGGCCGAGCAGTTCGGCATTGGCGCGCGCGGCTGTCGGATCGAGCCGGAACAGGACCTGCCCTTCCGCGACCTGCTGCGCCTCCTTGACCAGGATTTCGCGGATGATGCCACCTTCGAGATGCTGCACCGGCTTGCGATCGCCCTCCACGGCGACGCGGGCGGGCGCGATCGCAGCCGAATCGAGCGGGGCGATCGAGGCCCAGGCGCCGAAGCCGCCGAAGACCAGCAGGATCGCGCCATAGGCCAGCCAGGCGAAGCGGCGATGGTCGTGGGAGGCTTCGTCTTCGGGCGGGGTGCGGGGATCGGTGGCGGTCATGACAGTCTTTCCGGTCGCTTCCGTGCGGATGTCGGTTCGCCGGACAGTGCTCCGTGACGCGACGCTCCGGCTGTCACGCGGGTGACAGCCGGAGCGCTTTTGACGGCCGACCGGGCTCAGCCGAACAGGTTGAACGAGGGCGGCTGCTTGTCGTCGCCGAAATCGGCGTCGAAATCAGGCTTCTGAGCCGGCGCGTCCTTGGCGAAGGCGGGGGCCTTCTCCACGACCGGGCGGCCGCCGAACTTGTCGAAGGCCTGGTCGTCGAAATCGTCCTTGCCGGGCTTGAGGTTCGGCAGGTCTTCGAACACGCCCTTGAGCAGGTCCTCCTTCAGCTCGAACTGCGGCTTCTCGATCCCGCTTTCCTTCTCGGCGCGGAGATCGGCGAGCTTGTCGACGCCCTGATCCTTGCCGAGGAGCGCGACCTTGTCGCCCGCCTCGTCGCGCTTGCCGCCCTTCCCGCCCTTGACCACATCGACCGCATCCTTGGCCTCGTCGAAGAAGCTGGAGAAGAAGCGGTCGTCCTTCTCGCCCTTCTCCGCCGTCAGCGCCTGGTCGCCCCGCGACGTGCCGGTGCTGACGACATCGAGCGCGTCGTCGCCCTTGGATTTCTCCTCGAAGCCCTCCTTGAAGGCGTCAAGGATCCGCGAACCGGAATGCGCCGCTTCCTCGCCGGCAGCCGCCACGCCGCCGGCGACGCCCGACGCCACGTCGGCGATGGCGGCCGCCGCCTGCTCGACATCCTCCTTCGCCTCCGCGACGGCCTGCTCGCCGAACTGGATCGTGTTGCTCGTGCCGTCGGTGATCGCCTCGATGCCATCCCGCACCGCCGCGCCGGCCTCCTCGGCCTTCTCCTCGACGAAGGCGACCGTGTTGCTCGTGCCGTCGGCAATCGCTCCGCCCGCCTGCTCGACCTTTTCGCCGATGAAGCGAACCGAACCGTCGGCGAAGTCCGTCACCGCCGCGCCGGTCTCCTTGGCCTTCTCCTCGACGAAGGCGACCGTGTTGCTCGTGCCGTCGGCAAT
>JBKJSB010000074.1:0-7664 GCA_046593015.1 Allobosea sp. | reverse complement strand
CAAGAAGGCTGTGGCGGAACTCATAGAAGCACGGGTCAATCGCCGGGACCTCGCGCCGGTCAGGATCGAGGGCGCGGAGAAGACGCCACACTGGATGTCGCGCGGGTTGCTGGATTCATCTGCGCCGGAGCCGGACGCCAGCCTCGTCCATATCCTGTCCCCTTTCGATCCGCTGATCATCCAGCGCAAGAGGACCAGGCTGATCTTCGACTACGGCCATGTCTTCGAGGCCTATCTGCCGAAGGAAAAGCGTCTCTTCGGCTATTTTGCCCTGCCGGTGCTGGTCGGCGACAGGATCGTCGCGGTGCTCGACCTCAAGACCGACCGAGCGGCGGGCAAGCTGTTGATCCAGCAATGGACCTGGCGGGACGGGCAGGGCACGGTGGAGCAAAAGGCGCGGATCGAGGACGAGCTCGCGCGGTTCGAGCGCTTCCAGTTGGGGGGATGAGACAATCGTGGTGACAGCCCGGACGTCGTCGCGATTCGCGACCGGTCTTTCGGCCATTCTCGCGGGGCTCGCCATCGCGGTCTCGCTCTTCCAGCTCTTCGCCACGCGCGCCGGCCTCTCGGTCGAGCGCATCACGATCGGGTAGACGCCGGCGACGATCTATCGTCCGGCTTCTGCAGCGCCCGCCCCGGTCGTCGTGATCGCGCATGGTTTCGCCGGCTCGCAGCAATTGATGCAGGCTTTCGCCTACACTTTCGCACGCAACGGCCTGATCGCCGTGACCTTCGATTTCCTTGGCCATGGCCGTAATCCAGGGCCGCTCGCCGGCAGCATCACCGAGATCGGCGGCGCGACCCGCAATCTCGTGGCGCAGACCACTGAGGTCGTCGCTTTCGCGCGCAAGCTCGGCGACGGCAGGCTCGCGATCCTCGGCCACTCGATGGCGTCCGACATCGTCATCCGCACCGCGCAAGCTTCGCCCGACATCGCGGCCACAATCGCCGTTTCCGCGTTTTCCCGCGTCGTGACCAGTGACAGTCCGCGCAACCTGCTGCTCGTGGCGGGCGGCTGGGAAAGGCGTCTGCGGACCGAGGCGCTGAGGCGCGCCGGACAGGTCTCAGCGCCGGAACCAGCGCGAGAGGGCGTGACCTATGGCAGCTTTGCTGCGGGGACCGCGCGCCGCGTCGCCATCGCCGATAACAGCGAGCATGTCAGCGTGCTCTACAGCACGGTCAGCATGGCCGAGATGCAAAGCTGGGTCGACGGGGCGTTCGGCATCGTACGATCAGGCCCGGCCTATCGCGATGGGCGCGGCGGCTGGATCGCGCTGCTGCTGGCGGGGCTCGTGCTGGCGGCGCTGCCGCTCAGCCGGCTGCTGCCGGTCGTCAGCGAGAGGCCGCTCGGGGCCGGGCTCGGATGGCGCAGGCTATGGCCGGCCCTGCTCGTCCCCGCCATCGCGACGCCGCTGATCCTGCGCGTCGTGCCGACGCATTTCCTGCCCGTGCTGGTCGGCGATTATCTCGCCGCGCATGTCGCTCTCTACGGGCTGCTGACCTGGCTATGCCTGCGCTGGCTTTCGGCGGGCGCCCAGACGCCGCTCGCTTTGCCGAAAAATCGGCTGCTGCTGGCGATCGCACTGGCCACCGTCATCTGCCTCGGCGAAATCGGCCTCGCCATCGACAGCTTTGTCACCTCGTTCGTGCCCGGCCCCGCCCGCCTGCTGCTGATCCTGACGCTGCTTGTCGGCACGCTGAGCTATTTCCTCGCCGGCGAATGGCTGCCTGCTGTCGCTGGCGCTGGCGGTGGCGCTGGATTTCCAGCGACTGTTCTTTCTCGCCATCATCGTGCCGGTGATCGTGCCGTTCCTTGTGGTCTACGGCCTGTTCAGTTTTTGGCTCTACCGGCGCATCGGCCATCCATGGGTCGGGGGCGTCGCCAATGCCATCGCCTTTGCCTGGGCGATCGGGGTGACGTTTCCGCTGCTGGCGGGGTGAGCCTCAGACGCCCAGCAGATCCACCAGATGGGGAATCAGCGGTTCGTCGGCCGGCGGCATCGCCAGTTCTCTGAGCTTGCCGGGGCGGACCCATTTCAGCGGCTGGCCCTCGCGGGAACAGACCTGCCCCTCCCAGCGCCGGCAGATGTAGAGGGGCATCAGCAGATGGAACTCGGGGTAGGCGAAGCTCGCGAAGGTCAGCGGCGCGAGGCAGTCCTCGTTCACCGTGATGCCGAGCTCTTCGGCCAGTTCGCGGATCAGCGCGGGCTCTGGCCGCTCGCCGGCCTCCAGCTTGCCGCCGGGGAATTCCCACAGGCCGGCCAGCGCCTTGCCCTGCGGGCGCTGGGCGACGAGGACGCGGTTGTCGGCATCGATCAGGGCGCAGGCGACGACGAGGAGGAGTTTCAAGATGGCTCTCAGTACCGGGACAGGACCACGCTGACCGGCTGGGTTTCCTTGCCCGTCAGCGTGACCGTGTCATAGATCGAACCGCCCTGGCGGAACAGCGCGTCCTCGTCGCCCCAGATCACCTGCGTCGTGATGAAATACTCGCCCGGCGGCACGTTCTCGAAGGCGAATTTGCCGTTGGCCTCTGCTTTGGTGGTGCGGCTGTATTCGCCATAGCGCGGATCGGGGTTGTCGTCGCGCGGATAGGCGGAGTGGGGCACGTATTTGCCCTTGCCATAGAGCTGCGTGAAGCGCTCGCGCGAGAAAGGGGTGACCGGGATCAGCCTGACGACCTGGCCCGCCGCATTGACCACGACGCCGCTCGACTTGGTCAGGAAGGCGTGGCCGACGACGACGCCGTTGCCGGGCTTCTTGATGAAGGCGACCTCCTCGACCGAGAATTGCGCGACCGTCGGCTGGCGATCGACGCAAGCCGTCAGAAGCGCCGCCAAGCCCATTCCCAGAACCAGCTTCATGCCGTCCTCGCCAGTCGCCCCGACGTCGTGACCAGGAAGACGCCGGCGAGGATGATGCAACCTCCGATTATCTGCCGCAACTCCAGCGTCTCATTGAGCAGCAGGATGCCCATGATCGTCGCCACCGTCGGCACGAGATAGCCGGTCATCGCCGCGCGCGTCGGGCCCGCCGCGCGGATCAGGCGCATGAAGATCGCCATCGGGATCGCGGTCGAGAGCAGGCCGAGCGCCAGCATCGCCGGGATGTGACCCGCCATGGCTGCGAAGGCGGTGGGGCCGGCGAAGACGAGCGTCAGGATCAGCGCGACGATTCCGGAGACGACCTGCTGGCCGAGCGCGAGCCTAGCCGGATCGCCGCTCGATGCCGGGATCGCGCGGACGTAGAGATTGCCGATGCTGTAGCCGAGCATCACGCCGACCATGGCGAGCACGCCGAGCGCCGTGCCGCCGCCCTCGACCAGGCGCGGGCCGATCAGCAGCGCGACGCCGGCCATGCCGAGCAGGATGCCAATGAGCCGGCGCAGGCCCATGCGCTCCTCGGCGAAGAGGAAATGGGCGAACACGGCCGTCACCAGCGGCCCCGCCGCCTGGATCATCGCGGCCGGGCCGCTGGCGAGCTGCACAAGCGCATAGGCGACGAGCACATTGGGCACCCAGCCATTGGTCGTGCCGAGGACCAGCCAGTGCCTGATCTCGTCGCGGCGCGGCAGCGGGTTCTGGCCGAGCCAGAGGACGTAGGCCGCGAGTGCGCCCGCGCCGAGCAGACCGCGCCCGGCCGCGATGGCAAGCGGCGAGACCTCGCCGTTCATCAGCTTGATGAACAGGAAGCTGCAGCCCCAGAACAGCGAGCAGACGAGCAGATGGCCTGCGACGAAGGCGCGGCTGGGACCAGCCGATGCGGCGATCTCAGGACCTGTAATCGCCATTGATCTCGACATAGGCCTTGGTCAGGTCGCAGGTCCAGACGACCGACTTGCCCCTGCCGAGACCGAGATCGGCGGTGATGACGATGTGCTCGCCGGTCATATAGGCGGAGACGGCGGCCTCGTCATAGGACGGGGCGCGCGCGCCCTGCCTGGCGACCATGATCTCGCCGAACGAGATGTCGAGCCGGTCGCGGTCGGCGGGCTCGCCGGCCTTGCCCACCGCCATGACGACGCGGCCCCAATTGGCGTCCTCGCCGGCGATCGCGGTCTTGACCAGCGGGGAGTTGGCGATCGAGAGCGCGACGCGCTTGGCCGAGCGCGAGGAGGCGGCGCCGGCCACCCTGACCTCGACGAATTTGCGCGCGCCCTCGCCATCCTTGCAGACCAGATGGGCGAGCTCGAGCAGCAGCGCGTTCAGCGCGCGCTTGAAGCCCGACAGGCGCGGATCGCCGATTTCGGTGATGGCCGGTACGCCGCGGTCCTTCGCTTTGCCTGTCGCGAACAGCATCAGCGTGTCGGAGGTCGAGGTGTCGCTGTCGATGGTGACCGCGTTGAACGAGGCCTTGACTCCCTTCGAGAGCAGCGCCTGCAGCACGGGTGCGGCGATAGGGGCATCGGTGAAGACGAAGGAGAGCATCGTCGCCATGTCGGGCGCGATCATGCCGGCGCCCTTGGCGATGCCGGCGAGCACGACCTCATGGCCGTCGATCTTCGCCTTTCGGGAGAGAGCCTTGGGGAAGGTGTCCGTGGTCATGATCGCCCTGGCGGCGTCGATCCAGGGGCCGTCCGCCGCGCGCTTGGCGCAATCGACCAGCACGCCCTCGAACTTGGTCGCGTCGAGCGGCTCGCCGATTACGCCGGTCGAGGCGATGAAAACCTGCTCGGGCTCGCAGCCTGCGGCCTTCGCCGCGATCTGCGCCGTCATCCTGACCGAGTCGCGGCCTTTCAGTCCGGTGAAGGCGTTGGCGTTGCCGGAATTGACGACGACGGCGCGCGCATAACCCTGCTTCAGGTTCTCGCGGCACCAGTCGACCGGGGCCGACGGGCATTTCGAGCGGGTGAAGACGCCGGCGGCCTGCGTGCCCTCGTCGAGCAGCATCAGCACGACATCGGTGCGGCCCTTGTAGCGAATGCCCGCCTCGGCGGTGGCGAAGCGGACGCCTGGAACGGCGGGCACCTTGGGCTGGCGCTTGGGCGCTAGCGGTGAAACGGGAACATCCTTGCCGGCCATCGAGGCGCCTCCTGTGCGGGAGGGTGATGTGCCGCAGCCGCGCGACGAAAACAAGAAGGACGGCACTGCGTCGAGGTCACGCGCTGGCGATGTTTGCGTTCTGAGGCACAGCCGCGATTTGCCAAATAGCAAATCGTAGTTACATTGCGCCATGGAGATCGAGTTCGATCCTGAGAAAGACGCCACGAACGTTGCCAAGCACAGGATCTCTCTCTCACGTGCCAGGAGCATCGAGGTTCTGGCGTTCCAGGAGGACATCCGGTTCGGCTACGGCGAGACCCGTTATCGCGCCTGGGGACTGATCGACGGCGAGACCTATTGCCTGGCCTTCGTCAGACGCGAGGGGCGATTGCGCGCGATCAGTTTACGCCGGGCTCATGCCAAGGAGATGAGACGCCATGTCCCGCAAAGTGGTCTTTGACGACGACAACCCGGAATGGACGGCGGAAGACTTCCGGACCGCCCGTCCGGGTTGGGAACTCCCGCCGGAAATCCTCGCGGCCTTCCCCAATACGAACCAGCGCGGCCCGCAGGTCGCGCCGACCAAGGTTCAGGTGACGCTCAGGCTCGACCGCGACGTGGTCGAGCGTTTTCGCGCCACCGGCAGCGGCTGGCAGACGCGCATCAACGAGGCGCTGAAGAAGGCCGTCTGAGGCCGGCTCAGGGTTTCTTCGGCTCGGCCGGAGCCGGCGCCGCCGGAACCTCCGGCTGGTCCAGCCGCTCGACCTTGGCGTTGTCGCGCAGCGCCACGATGATGTCCTGCTGGGCCTTGCGCTCGAGATACTGGTCGATCTGCGGCTTCACGGCGGCGAAGTCGGGCGCCGGCTTGGTGCGGCGGTCGTCGAGCTTGATCACATGCCAGCCGAACTGGCTCTTCACCGGCTCCGAGAGCTGGCCCTTGGTCAACTTGAAGGCGGCCTCGGCGAATTCCGGCACCATGCGCTCCTTGGAGAACCAGCCGAGCGAGCCGCCCTCCTTGCCGGAGCCGGGGTCCTTCGAGATTTCGCCGGCGACCTTGGCGAAATCCTCGCCCTTCTTCAGCCGTTCGACCACGGCCTTGGCCTGCGCCTCCTCCTCGACGAGGATGTGGCGGGCATTGACCTCCTCCTCGGGCGTCAGCGACTTGACGGTGTCGTCGAAGAGCTTCTTGGCGGCCTCGGGGGTGGCGGCTTTCTTGGCCTCGCTGGCGAGATAGGCGTCGAGCAGAACCTTGTCGCGGTTATAGGCCAGCCTGGCGGCGAAGTCCGGGCCGTCGCCCATCTTGGCGTCGCCCGCGGCCTTGGCGCCGAGCTTGAGATCGACGAGGTAGTTGATCACCTCGTCGCGCTTGCGCGCCTCGGGAATCTGGGCGAGGCGCTCTCCGAGATCCTCGGTCGCGAGCGCGACCTCGCGCTCGGTGATCGGTAGGCCGTTCACCCGCGCGACGATCTTGTCGGCCTGTGCGAAACCCGGCTGGGCTGCGAGCAACGCGAAACCGAGGGACAAGGCGGCGAGGCGGGTGAGCTTCATGCTGTGGGCCTTTCGCAGGGGGAACTGTCTTGGACGTTCATGCCGGCTCCCTGCCAGTTGAACGCGGCAAAGGCAAGGCAGTGGAGCCACTTAAGCAGCCTCCTCACGCAGCTTTGCGAGCCTGCCGCTTCGCTTGCGCGGTCCCATCGACGTGAGGGCTTGGAAGCAGGCCGCGAAAACCCCACATCTGCCGTGATTTAACCGCAGCGTCGGCTCCATGCGGCGCTGGACCCCGCTCCCGCACGCGTCTAAACACGCGGTCGCATTCGAAATTCAGGCTTTGCGCCGCTGTCGGGCTTCGTCCGGCGCAGCGCCCAAGGCCGACCACCCGAAAGGCCCACCATGCTTGGCGCGCTCGCAAAGAAACTCTTCGGCTCGTCGAACGACCGGCGCGTCAAGGGCTATGCCCCGCGCGTGGCGGCGATCAACGCGCTGGAGAAAGAGGTCGCAGCCCTCAGCGACGAGGCCCTGCAGGCCCGCACCGTGCAGTTCCGCGAGCAGATCGCGGCCGGCGCCAAGCTCGACGACCTGCTGGTTCCCGCTTTCGCAACGGTGCGTGAGGCGGCCAAACGCGTGCTCGGCCAGCGCCCCTACGACGTGCAGCTTGTCGGCGGCATGGTGCTGCACGAGGGCGCCATCGCCGAGATGAAGACCGGCGAGGGCAAGACGCTGGTCGCCACGCTGCCGACCTATCTCAACGCACTTGAGGGCAAAGGTGTCCACGTCGTCACGGTCAACGACTACCTTGCCCGCCGCGACGCCGAATGGATGGCGAAGCTCTACAATTTCCTCGGCCTGACCGTCGGCATCATCGTCCACGGCATCGAGGACGAGGACCGCCAGCGCGCCTATGCCTGCGACATCACCTACGGCACCAACAACGAGTTCGGCTTCGACTATCTGCGCGACAACATGAAATACGAGGTCGCGCAGATGAGCCAGCGCGGCCACCATTTCGCGATCGTCGACGAGGTCGATTCGATCCTGGTCGACGAGGCGCGCACGCCGCTGATCATTTCCGGCCCGCTCGACGACAAGTCTGAGCTCTATGTCCAGATCGACAAGGTTCTGCCGGGCCTGCTCAAGACCGACTACGAGGTCGACGAGAAGCAGCGCGCCGTCTCGCTGACCGAA
>JBKJSB010000063.1:0-5233 GCA_046593015.1 Allobosea sp. | reverse complement strand
AGCGTGTGATCGAGACACCAGCAAACGGAAGACGTAAAGTTGCCGTGCGACGAATTCGTATAAACACCGGTAAGGGGGATGCTGATTATCTCATAAGTATTATTCGCGATCTGTCGGCATCTTCGCCCGAAGCGTCGTCTTACGGAACTTAATCTTACTATGCCATAAATTGACAGACTGTGCACATTATTATGCCCGAATCTCCGGGCCAATTGGCGAGCGACAGCAGGGCGACTAGCGCGGTCGCCTTGAATGCCTTCGCGAGGGTGCCGAAAGGAATCACGATAGTCTGCCGATTCGCTAGATTGTATCGATCAAATGGGCTTCCCATGGGGGAAGGTCAATGGAGCGCAGACACGCTTGCGCCTTTTGGTTACCGATCGTCCAACGGGGGCGCTTCAGTTCGTGGGAGCGCCAACAGCAGACTTTGACACCTCTCCAGTAAGCGGACATTCCGGAAAGACCAACTGCAGGTCCAAATGCAGACCCGATTATTGATCCCAAGGTCTCCGATATCGACAACCCCCAAATTGAAAGCTACTTTCTTAAGGTGAAGTGGTTGGGAATGGCGATGCGCGGAGTGGGGATAAGCCTAGCTGGCACGCTCATCGTGTTGTTCGCCCGCTTCCTGACCGCGGTCCGTGGACGGTGGGACGGGGTCGCGCCGGTCGACGAGCAGCGGATCTACTACGCCAATCACGCCAGCCACGGCGATTTCGTCCTAATCTGGACGGTGCTGCCGCGTCGTATGCGATTTGTGACCCGGCCGGTCGCCGGGAGCGACTACTGGCTGAAGAGCCGCCTCCGGCGCTACATCGGTTGCGATGTCTTCAAGGCCGTCCTGATCGATCGCGATCGAGCCAGCCGGACCAACGACCCGATCGGCCAGATGACGGAAGCGCTGGATGCCGGCTCATCACTCATCGTCTTTCCCGAAGGCACGCGCAACACCACCGATGCGCAGCTTCTGCCGTTCAAAAGCGGGCTGTTCCATCTGGCACAGACCCGGCCGAACGTCGTGCTCGTGCCCGTGTGGATCGACAATCTCAACCGCGTCATGCCGAAAGGCGAGTTCGTCCCGATCCCGCTGATCTGCACCGTCACCTTCGGCGCCGCCATCCGCCTCACCGTTGCGGAGGCGAAGCAGGACTTTCTCGCTCGGGCGGAAGCTGCGCTGCTTGCCCTGTCCCCGAAGGCGAGCGCGTCATGACGATGCCGCATCCTGACCTGGTGGCCGTGCTTATCTGCCTGCTCGCCGTCCTGGTCCTGGCTTCGGCGATTGGCTACGGGCTGCAGCGCAGGCTGTCACCCGACGGCTCGAACGCCGTGGTTGAGAACCTGAACGACCGAATCCGCGCCTGGTGGATCATGGTCGTGCTGATGGGGCTAGCTTTGATCGGCGGAAAGACCGGCGTGACGCTGCTCTTCGCCTTCTGCTCCTTCGCGGCCTTGCGCGAGTTCATCACGCTGACCAACACGCGCCGCGCCGACCATTGGGCGCTGGCGGCCGGCTTCTTCGTCGTGCTGCCGGGGCAGTATTATCTGGTCTGGATCGACTGGTACGGGCTCTACTCGATCTTCATTCCGGTCTACGCCTTTCTGCTGATGCCGATCATCGCAGCATTGCGCGGCGACACGGACCATTATCTCGTGCGCATCGCCGAGGTGCAGTGGGCCCTGATGATCTGCGTGTTCTGCACTTCGCATGTGCCGGCGCTGCTGACCCTGGATATCCCCGGCTTCGAGGGGCGCAACGTGCTCCTGATCGCCTTCCTCGTCATCGTCGTGCAGATCAGCGACGTACTGCAATATATCTGGGGCAAGCTTTTGGGCCGCACCAAGATCGCGCCCCGGCTGTCGCCTTCGAAGACGGTCGAGGGCTTTGTCGGCGGCACGCTCAGCGCGACAGCCATCGGTGCGGCACTGTCCTGGATGACGCCGTTCACGCCGCTGCAGGCCGCGTTCCTCTCGCTGGTGATCGTCCTGCTGGGATTCTTCGGCGGGCTCGTCATGTCGGCGATCAAACGCGACCGCGGCGTCAAGGATTGGGGGCACCTGATCGCGGGTCATGGCGGCTTCATTGACCGGCTGGATTCCGTGGTGTTCTCGGCGCCGATCTTCTTCCACCTCGTCCGGTACGGCTGGTCGGCGACATGAGCCTCCAGCATCGGCGTCTGATGGCAAGCAGCGTCGTGCATGTCGCCTTCGCCTTCCTCGCCATGGGGAGCTGGGCGGCGTTCGCCAACCGCACCCATCCGATGCCGGCCCCCCTCCAGGCAGGGATGATCCAGGGCGCACTCTCCGCGGCCATCACCCTGCTCCTGAAACGCGGGATCGAGGCGTTGGCGAGACGCTTCTCCGGCCAGACGGCGCTTCTGACGCCGCCGCTCATTGCCGGGTTCGTCTCGGCCGGGCTGCTAACAACCATCCACACGATCGGCGGCACGCCCGAGATACTCAGGACGATCGCTGTCCCGCTGACGGTCGCGACCACCTATGCCGCGCTCTACAATCTCTCTCTCTGGCGGAGCAGGAAGGTCTGAACCTTGGCGCAGGATGACAATAGACGCCCGCTCGCGAGCCGCGATTCTGGGTGGGCCCGTTCCATCGCGCGCCACCTGAGCACTGCCGCCGTCACGCCGAACCAGATTTCGATGGCGAGCATATTGATGGCGGCTTGTGCCGGCGCTTCCTTCTGGCTCGCGGGCGGGGCTCAGTCCGGGTCGCGCGTCGCACTGCTCCTGTCCGCGGCGCTATTCTGCCAGTTCAGGCTGCTCTGCAATCTCTTCGATGGCATGGTTGCGATCGAGGGTGGCAAGCAGGCGCCCGACGGGCCGTTCTGGAACGAATTTCCCGATCGCATTGCCGATATCCTCATTCTCGTCGGCGCTGGCTACGGAGCTGGCGTGCCGGCGCTGGGATGGGCAGCGACCGCCCTTGCCGTGCTTACCGCCTATACGCGCGAGCTTGGCCGCGCCTGTGGGCTACCAGCCGACTTCTCCGGCCCGATGGCCAAGCAGCACCGCATGGCGACGATCACGGCGGCGGCGCTGCTGTCTTTGCTGGAGCCCCTCTGGCGCGGCCAGGGCGAGGTTCTCATCGGCGCACTCTGGCTGGTCGCAGCGGGCGCCACTGTGACATCCCTCAGGCGGGCCGCAAATGTCGTACGCGCGTTGCGCGCGCGCTAAACGCCATCCAATTTAATGAGCTGCAATGCCACTGGAACATCAGGCGCGGGATAGGTCATCAGCTTGCGATCGTTATCAGTTCTGCGTCGCGCCACAAGCGCCTGTCGCGCGTCTGGGGGAATTGCGCCATTAGCGGAACTGGGCTCGCCACCCGCAGCAGACGTTCCGGGAAGGCTCCGCAACGAATTGCTTCAGGCGTTTGCACTCCGCCAATCCCACAATCGGCGACGGGCGATGTCCTCCTCGATTTGACGCACGATCTCGCCCGGCCCAGATTGAAAAAAAATTCACCGGGGAGGTCAAACGTGGCGGTCGGTCATCACCGGCTATCGAGAGCGCATAGGTGCACGCTGACGCGACGGGCGTGGCTTGCCGGGGCGACGGGTGCGCTGGGGGTCTCCCCTGCGCGCAACGTCAGAGCGGCCCGGCCTTTCCGCTTCGGCCTGACGCCGGTGCTTCTGACATCCGACCTGCAGCTTCTCGAGGCCCTGCAACGCTACCTCTCGCTTGCGATGGGGACCGAAGTCGAACTCGTCCTCAAGCGAACCTATCAGGAGATCGCCTCGCAACTGGTGTCGGGCCTGCTCGACGTGGCCTCGATCTGCGGCTTCCCGTTCATTGCCTACCGGCGCGAACTGGAGCTGGTGGCAGTTCCGGTCTGGCGCGGCAAAACAACCTATCAGTCCTATCTCATCGTGGCGGAGGGGCGAGTAGCATCCGGCATCGCCGATCTGCGAGGCGACATCCATGCCTTCTCCGCCCCTGACTCGAACTCGGGCTATCTCGTCACGCGGGCGCTTCTGGCCGAGCAAGGCATGAAGCCGCAGGGATTTTTCCAGCGGACCTTCTTCACCTGTGGCCATCGCAACGTCGTCATGGCCGATGGCGGCACACGCGTCTGAACGGGAGATGACAACCATGGCAAAGCCGCGCATCGGCTTCATCGGCATCGGCATCATGGGCGAGGCGATGACGCGCCGCCTGCTCGATCTTGGCTACGAGGTCACGGTCTGGAATCTCGAGCCCCAGCGCCTCGACACGGTGGTCCCGCATGGCGCGAAGCCCGCCGCATCGCCGGCCGAGGTCGCCGCCGCCAGCGACGTGGTGATGTTGTGCGTGCTCCACATGGCCGCCGTCGAGCGCGTCATCTTCGCCGATGACGGCGTTGCGACCGGCGGCTCTTCGGCAAAGCTCGTGATCGACCTCTCGACCGCCGATCCGGAGGGGACGCGGCAGGCGGCGGCGAAACTGAAGGATCTGACCGGGGCGGGCTGGGTCGATGCGCCGGTCTCGGGCGGGCCGCAGCTCGCGCGCACCGGCGGCATGACCGTCATGGCCGGCGGCTCGGAGCAGGACTTCGCCGTAGCCCAGCCGCTGCTCGCCCAGATGGCCGCCAACGTCACGCATATGGGGCCGGTCGGCGCGGGCCAGACCACCAAGATCATCAACCAGGCGATCGTCGGCACGGGCTATGTCGTCATGGCCGAGGCGCTGATGCTGGCCGAGGCCGCCGGCATCGACGCGGCCCGCCTGCCGCAATGCCTCGCCGGGGGCCATGCCGATTCCAGCCTGCTGCAGCGGCTTTATCCGCAGATGCAGCAGCGCTCATTTGAGCCGCCGGCGAGCTATGCACGGCAACTGCTGAAAGACCTCAAGGCCGTGAAGGCGTTCTCGCGCGAACTCGGGCTCGATCTGAAGGTCATCGAGCAGGGCGTGCAGCGCTATGGCGAGTATGTCGCGCTCGGCCATGAAATGAGCGATTCCGCCGCCGTGGTGAAACTCTACGAGCACGAGGCGCGTGAGCGCGGGCAAGGCTGATGGCGACGATGGCGAACAAGCCCGAGAAGGTGATTGACGCGCATCACCATGTCTGGGATCTGGGCGCCAACCATCTGCCCTGGCTTAGCGACGAGCCGCCGATTCCATTCCGCTACGGCGACTATTCCTCCATCCGCAGGGACTACATGCCAGCCGACTACCGGCGCGACACCGCCGGCTGGCCTGTCGTCGGATCGGTCTATGACGAGGCCGAATGGGAGCGCTCA
>JBKJSB010000316.1:0-5220 GCA_046593015.1 Allobosea sp. | reverse complement strand
CTCTCCGGCGGCCAGCAGCAGCGCGTCGCCATCGCCCGCGCGCTGGCGATGAAGCCGCGGCTGATGCTGTTCGACGAGCCGACCTCGGCGCTCGACCCCGAACTCGTCGGCGAGGTGCTCGCCGTGATGCGCGACCTTGCGAAGAGCGGCATGACCATGGTCGTCGTCACGCACGAACTCGGCTTCGCCCGCGAGGTCGCCGACCGCGTCGTCTTCATGGACCAGGGCCGGCTCGTCGAGCAGGGCCCCCCGGCGCAGGTGCTGGGCGCGCCAACACACCCCCGCACGCGCGATTTCATCGCCGCAGTTCTGTCGTGACCCGTTTCCGATCCGCAGCAAAGGAGCTTTCCATGCCGACATTGTCCCGCAGCCTGATCGCCGCGCTCGCCATAGCGCTTCCCGCCGCCGTCTCCGCCCAGGAGTTGCCGGCCCGGATCAAATCCGCCGGCAAGATCGTCGTCGCGACGCAGCCGAACTATCCGCCGATCATCTTCAAGGACCCCGCGACGAACACGCTGACCGGCCTCGACATCGAGATCGGCGAGGCGATCGCGGCCGAACTCGGCGTCAAGATCGAATGGCAGGAGACCGCCTTCGCGCAGATGCTGCCTTCGCTGCAGACGGGTCGCGTCGACATGGTCATGGCCGGCATGTCCGACAATGCGGCGCGGCGGGAGACCGTCGACTTCGTCAACTACTTCGCTTCGGGCGCGCAGTTCTACACGATCACGGCGCTGGCCGCAGGCGGCATCAAGACCACCGACGACCTTTGCGGCAAAAGCGTCGGCGCCAGCCGCTCGACGACCTGGCCCGCCGCGATGGAGGCGTGGAGCAAGGCCAACTGCGTCGACAAGGGCAAGCCCGCGATCACCGTGGTCGGCACCGAAGGCTCGGTCGACGCCCGCACGCAGCTCAAGACGCAGCGCCTGCAGGCCGCCGTTCAGGGCAGCGAGACGATGCCCTATTTCCTCAAGCTCGAACCCAACACCTATGTGCCGCTGGGCACGCCCTTCACCGATGTCCGCGCCGGGATACCCTTCGCCAAGACGGCCGAGGGCAATCAGCTGCGCGACGCCGTCAAGGGCGCGCTCGACCGTCTCAAGGCCAAGGGGACCTACGACGCGATCTTCGTGAAATACGGGCTTCAGACGAGCGCCTTGCCGAAGATTACGGTCAACGAGGGGAAGTGAGCGCTGCCATCGTCACGCGGCGCGCTGCAAGGCGCGCCAGCGTCCCGGCGTCACGCCGAAGGCCTTTCGGAACTGCCGCGTCAGATGGCTCTGGTCGGCGAAGCCGCAGGCGGCCGCCGCATCGGCGATCTCGCTCCCGGAGCGCAGCATGGCGCGGGCCCGGTCCAACCGGCGCATCACGAGGTAATTGTAGGGGCTGGTGCCGAAGCTGGCGCGGAAATGACGCGCCAGCGCGAAGCGGTCGACGCCGGCAACGGCTTCGAGCTCGGACGAAGTGACGACCCGCTCCAGATGCGCATCGAGAAACGCCCTCACGCGCCCCGCCATGGCCACGGCATGCGGCGAGCCGACAAGGCGCGCCGACGACGGGTCCAGCTCCAGCAGGGCCTCGGCGAGGTCCAGCACGATGGCGTCGGCCTCGGCCGGCTCCAGTGACGCCTCGATCGTTCGCAGGCTGCGCGCAACCGCGCGGACGAGACGCGGATCGGTCGAGACGGCAGCCGCTGCGAAGGGCAGCGCCCGCGCCCGCTCGCCCAGCGCCTGCCGCACCAGCCGGGGCTCCAGATAGAGCATGCGATAGCGGAATCCGGTCTCCACGCCGGAGCGGCCGTTATGGAGTTCGTCGGGATGCAGCACGATGGCGTTGCCGGCGAGACTGTCCTGCCGGCTGCCGCGATAGTCGAAGCTCTGCACGCCGGTCAGCGTCAGGCCGAGCGCGTAGGTGTCGTGCCGGTGCGGGTCGTAGGCGTGACCGCTGAAGAAGACCTCGATCCGTTCGATTCCGTCGGCGGCGAAGCCGGTTCGCAGCCAGTCTCCAGGCGACGGCCCGCACGATCGTTCAAGACCGCCCGCCCCCGTGTCGTCTAGCGATTGCGTCATGCGTTACGACACCAAGATCGCCATCGTGGTCAGCGAGGCTCTCGCGACCTGGCAGAAACTCAACGTCGCCAGCTTTCTGGCCGGCGGCGTCGTCGGAGCCTATCCCGAATTGACGGGTGAAGCCTATAGCGATGCATCGGGCCGGTTCTACGGACCGCTGATCCGCCAGCCCGTGCTGGTCTTTGCCGCAACAGGCGAACAACTGGCCACGGTGCTGCAGCGCGCCCAGCAGCGTGGCGTGCGGCCGCATCTTTACACGCGCGCGCTGTTTGCGACCGGCAACGACCGCGACAACCGCGCCGCCGTGGCGGCCGTCGCCACAAGCGATCTCGATCTCGTCGGCCTTGCGCTTCACGCCGAGCGCAAGGACATCGACAAGATCACCAAGGGCCTGCCGCTGCACGGCTGAAGCGACAGACCGCCTGTTTCACGGAAACATCATCACCAGCGGCTCGATCGACCAGATCGGCTCGATCCGCAGCAACCGCATTTGCATCGCTCCGGGCAAGGCCGGATCGTTCCGCCAGCGCAGCATGGTCGAACTGGCCGTCTCGGCCCGTTTGAAGCCGACGGCGATGACCTCCATCGCCGGCGCGCCCTGCTCGCCGCGCTCAGCGCCGACGAAGCTGAGCCGCCCCTCGCCCGACAAGGCGAGCGGGGCGACCCGGTCGAGCAGCGCCGCCCGTAGGCCCGGCGCATCCGCTGCGAACTCGAAGAAGACGACGGCTTCCATCGCGCATCAGCCGTTGCGGAAGGTGTAGCTGTAGCCGTTGATCGCCGGCACGCCGCCCAGATGCGCGTACAGCACCTTCGAGCCGGCTGGGAAGAAGCCCTTCTTCACGAGGTCGATCATGCCCTGCATCGATTTCCCCTCATAGACGGGGTCGGTCATCATGCCTTCGAGCCGGGCCGACAGGCGGATCGCCTCGATCGTTTCCTGCGAGGGCACGCCATAGACCGGATAGGCATAGTCCTCGTTCAGGACGATGTCCTCGTCGGTGATGTCCTTGCCGCCGACCAGCGCCGAGGTCTTCTGCGCGATGTCGAGCACCTGGGCGCGCGTCTGCGCCGGCGTAAAGGAAGCATCGATGCCGATGACGTTGCGCTGGCGCCCGTCCTTGGCGAAGCCGACGACCATGCCGGCATGGGTCGAGCCGGTGACGGTGCAGACGATGATATAGTCAAACGTGAAGCCGAGTTCGGCCTCCTGCGCCCTCACCTCTTCAGCGAAACCGACATAGCCGAGGCCGCCGAATTTATGGACCGAGGCGCCGGCGGGAATCGCGTAGGGCTTGCCGCCCTTGGCCTTCACATCCGCCAGCGCCTTCTCCCAGCTCTCGCGGATGCCGATGTCGAAGCCTTCGTCGACGAGCTGCACCTCGGCGCCCATGACGCGCGACATCAGGATGTTGCCGACGCGGTCATAGACCGCGTCCTCATGCGGCACCCAGCTTTCCTGGATCAGCCGGCATTTCATGCCGATCTTGGCGGCGGTCGCCGCGACCATGCGGGTGTGGTTCGACTGCACGCCGCCGATCGAGACGAGCGTGTCGGCATTGCTCGCGATCGCGTCGGGCACGATGTATTCCAGCTTCCTCAGCTTGTTGCCGCCGAAGGCCAGTCCGGAATTGCAGTCCTCGCGCTTGGCGAAGATCTCGACATCGCCGCCGAGATGCGCCGACAGGCGTGACAATTTCTCGATCGGCGTGGGCCCGAAGGTCAGCGGGTAGCGTTCGAATTTGCTCAACATGGCAGGCGCGTCTCCGTCCGGAATGATGGCCGGAATCTACCCAAACATCCCTGAGACGTCCTTCCGAAGTGAGGGCTGACTTTGAGCTCTGATTTCGCGGAATGCCTCTTTCTGTTATTTGTGGTTCGCGGACAGACATAAAAATGGATGATTCTTCCATGGCCGAAAAACTCGACCGGACCGACCTCAAGATTCTGCGGTTGCTGCAGGCAGACGGCCGGCTCGGCAATGCCGAGATCGCCAAGCGGGTCAACACCAGCCCCGCCACCTGCCACCGCCGAATCCAGCGGCTCTTCGCCGAGGGCTACATCTCCTCCGTCCGGGCGCTCGTTTCGCCGAGACACGTCGAGATGGGCACGCTCGCCTTCGTCGGCGTGGTGCTGGATCGTTCGACGCCCGAAAGCTTCGGCGATTTCGAGGCCGCCATCCGCGATCTGCCTCTCGTGCTGGACTGCCACATCGTCGCTGGCGATTTCGACTACATCCTGAAAATCCGGGTCCGCGACATGGCCGATTTCAACAAGCTCCACGCCGACAGGCTGATCGCCCTGCCCGGCGTCCGGCAAACCAGAACCTTCTTCGTGATGAAGGAGGTGGTGGACAACGCGCCGCTGGCGTTTTGAGGGGCGCGTTACCCGGGACCGTCACACCTGGATCAGCCGCTGCACCTGGTTGGCGTCGAGATCCTTCATCGGACCCGAGAGCACGACCTCGCCGCGGTCCATCACGAACATCGTGTCGGCGAGGTCGCGGGCGAAATCGAAATACTGCTCGACCAGCACGATCGCCATGTCGCCGCGCGAGCGCAAAAAGTCGATCGCCCGGCCGATATCCTTGATGATCGATGGCTGGATGCCCTCTGGCGGCTCGTCCACCACCAGCAGTTTGGGCCGGGTGACAAGCGCCCGCGCGATGGCGAGTTGCTGTTGCTGGCCACCCGAGAGGTCTCCGCCGCGCCGGCCCAGCATGGACTTGAGCACGGGGAAAAGGTCGTAGAGTTCGTCGGGAACGTAGCGCCCCTTGCGGGGCAAGGGCGCAAACCCGGTCTCGAGGTTCTCTTTCACGGTCAGCAGCGGGAAAACCTCCCTGCCCTGCGGCACGAAGCCGATGCCCGCGCGCGCCCGGTCCTCGGTGCGCATCGTCGAGATGTCCTCACCGCCGAAAGAGATTTTTCCGGCGCTGATCGCCTGCTGGCCGACGATGGCGCGCATCAGCGTGGTCTTGCCGACGCCGTTGCGGCCCATGACACAGGTGACCTTGCCGATCTCGGCGGCGACGGTGACGCGACGCAGCGCCTGGGCCGCGCCGTAATGGAGATCGATGGCTTCGACAGAAAGCATGCTCATCGCCCCAGATACACTTCGACGACGCGCTCGTTGGCGCTGACCTGGTCGAGCGGGC
>JBKJSB010000274.1:0-5133 GCA_046593015.1 Allobosea sp. | reverse complement strand
GCGCATTGCCCGCCGACCTTGGGCAGGATGTCGACGAGATGGGCCCTGATATCGAGCAGGCCGAGCTCGAACACGGCGAAGAGCCCGCACGGCCCGGCCCCGATGATCACGACGTCGGTGGTGACCACCTCACCGGCTTCTGCCTCGACCCTCATCTGATTTCCTTTGAACCATTCCAGAAATCCGGCAAACCGGACATCGCCGCGCGTCACATGAGGGTTCGCGCGGCGTCTGGCAAGTCCTGAACCGGAGAGTGCCGAGCTGTGAGGTCACGCGCCCGTGTCGGCGGCGAGCCCGGCTGCGGCGATGCCGGCGACGGCGGCGGCCTCGTCATTATCGGAGGTGTCGCCCGAAATGCCGACCGCGCCCAGCAGCGTGCCTGCGACGTCGCGGATGAGGACGCCGCCGGGGACCGGCACGAGTGAACCGCCGACCGCATGGGTCGCGGCCTCGACGAAATAGGGCCGGTCCAGCGCCATCTTGTGGAGAGCGCGCGAGCCGATGCCCATGGCAACCGCGCCATGGGCCTTGCCGATTGCGATCTCGCCGCGCTTCAGGCTGGTCCCGTCCTGCGCCGCAAACGCCTTCTGGGCACCACGTGCGTCCAGCACCGCGATCGCCAGCGGCTTGAAGCCGGCCTTGTCGGCATGGCTAAGGGCGGCGGTCAGCAGGGTCTGGGCCTGGGCGAGGGTCAGCATGGCGGCGCTCCGGTTGATGTTGCCGTGCTTGTGCCAGCGCTGGCGGGCGCGCGAAAGCCGTCCCATGCGGAAAACTGCTTTGGGCGAACGGAACCGAATGCGTCTTGAACTTGTTTCCTGGAGCGGGCTTGATGCTCGCCTCGCTAAATGGGGGAAATCAATGGGCCTGTTCAGTTTCATCAAGGAAGCCGGCGCCAAGATCTTCGGATCGGGCGAGGCGAAGGCGGCGACGCCTGACGCATTGCAGAAAGAACTCGCCGGGCACGGCCTTCCATCGGATGTGTCGATCTCGATCGACGGCGACAAGGTGAAGGTGTCGGGCAAGTCGGTTTCGACCGAGGAGGCCGAGAAGATCATTCTCGCGCTCGGCAACACTGTCGGCGTCGCGCAGGTCGAGTCCGAGCTGATCGTCACCAAGGAAACGCCGGCCGCCGTGTTCTACACGGTCAAGAAGGGCGACACGCTCTGGAAGATCGCCGAGACGCATTACGGCAAGGGACAGGGGGCGAAATACACCGAGATCGGCAAGGCCAATACGCCGCCGGTGAAGAACCCCGACCTGATCCAGCCCGGCTGGGTGCTGCGGATTCCCGCGCAGGCCTGAGCCGGTCGTCAGACCCGCGCCGCCTTCGGCAAGGCGCGGCCGATCCGGACGCAACCCCAACGACGGCCCCGGACGACGACCGGGGCCGACAGATCGGCGACCACGCCGAGCGGCTCGTGACCGGGACGCCGGCGATAGGTCTGGACAAGCGCCCTGTCAGAGAAGCGCGCCGCGCGCAGGGTGACCGCGTCGATAGCGGCGTTTTCCGATGGTTTGCGTTCGTCCGGGCCTTGTTCGTCCAGGCCTTGTTCGTCCAGGCCTTGGCCATTGCCTGAACGCTGGCCGGCGACGGACGTCGTGAAACCATTCCTGTCGGTCGCGGCGATATAGGCCAGTTCGTCCGAGGGCGGCAGCGCCTGCGCCATCAGGGCCTGCAGCGGCGACGATGCGTTCCCGGGCGGTCGCCTGTCGATCGAGGCCGCGCCACGACCAGATCGTCCCGCGCAACCACGTTTTCCGAATTTGCGATCCCGAACAGGGTCTCGACGGCGTTGGCCAGCGCCGTCGCCTGCCAGAGCCCGGCTTCGTGATGGGCCGCCCAATCCAGCATCTCGTCAGCGAGCATTCCGGCATGAGCCGTGGCCCCGGGTGCGAAGGCGAGATGAACAAGGCGGTCGGCGTCGGTCGCGATGGTCGCCGTCGGGGCAGGGTCGTCGCCCAGCACCAGTTCCGCATTGAGCGACTGGCCCGCAAGGCCCTCGACCGGCGCGAGCAGAGCGCCGCCCCGGCCAAGATCGAGCAGCGTCACCGCCGCATCTCGTGACGACAGGCCCCCCGCCTTGGCGAGCGGCCAGCGTGGGCTGAGCCGGCGTTCGCCGCCCGGAAGCGTCGAAAGCGACACGAGAAGCCGGAGCCGTGCCGTCGCGCTTAGTGCAGTCGCCGGCGAGGCGTCCTCGCAGACTGCCGCAAGACAGGCGCGGATATGTTCGATGCGGCCGGCGAAGCTGGTTTCGCCGGCAATCCCGACCTGTCGGTCGGCGCGCAGGGCGCGGCGGTTCACGATCCGGCTCTCGCCGAGCAACCGCCGATGGACTGCTTCCGACTGTTCCGGTTCGTCGCTCATGAGTTGTATTTATCAGACACTTACTACTAATGCGTGAATTATGACGCAACGCTATGTCGCGGCTTGACGGAATTGGTTGCCTAGGCAACTATTTCCCTTGGCGAAGGTTTGGAACGCGGCCTTCAGGCTTGCATCCGCCAGGCTTTGCCGGTCATGTTGCCGCTCGAATGCAGCAGCCCTGTCATGCGCCGATGGCATGACCCGGCAAGCTGCTCAAACGCACATCCCTGGGAGGGGACCACGATGAGTTTCGATCGCCGCCGATTCCTGACACTCGCTGGCTCCGCCGTCGCCGCACCCGCCGTCCTGCGGGCCACCCGCGCCAATGCGCAGGAGGTGACGCTGCGCATGCATCACTTCCTGCCGCCCGTTTCCAACGGACACGCCAAGTTCCTCAAGCCCTGGGCCGACAAGGTCGCGGCCGAATCGAACGGACGCATCAAGATCGACATCTTCCCGTCGATGCAGCTCGGCGGCACGCCGCCGCAGCTCTTCGACCAGGCCCGCGACGGCGTCGCCGACATCGTCTGGACGCTGCCGGGCAACACGCCGGGCCGCTTCACCGGCATCGAGGCCTTCGAATTGCCGTTCGTGCCCAACAAGCGGGCGCTGGTGAACTCGCTGGCGCTGGCCGAATATGCCGAGGCGAACCTCAAGGACGAGTTCAAGGACGTCAAGCCGATCTGCTTCTGGGCGCATGACCACGGGCTGATCCATGCCAACAAGCAGGTCAAGACGATGGAGGACCTGAAGGGTCTGAAATTGCGCTTCCCGACACGGCTGGCCGGCGAGGCCCTGCGCGCGCTCGGCGCCAACGCGATCGGCATGCCGATCCCGCAGGTGCCGGAATCGCTGGCGCAGCGCGTTATCGATGGCTGCGTTATTCCCTGGGAGGTCGTGCCCTCGATCAAGGTGCAGGAACTGGTGAAGTTCCATACCGAAATCCCGGGCTCGCCGACCTTCTATGTCGCGACCTTCGTCCTGGCGATGAACCGCGCCAAATACGACGCCATGGCGCCCGATCTCAGGGCGGTCATCGACAAGAACTCCGGCATGGCGGCCGCTGCAATGGCCGGCAAGGTCTGGGACGAGCAGGCCGTGGTCGTCGCCGACATGGTCCGCAAGCGCGGCAACACCATCACGGTCCTTGAAGAAGCCGAGGCGGCGCGATGGCGCAAGACCACCGAGCCGGTGATCGAGGGCTGGCTGAAGACCGCCAAGGACAAGGGCCTCGACGGCGAGAAGCTGCTGGCGAGCGCAAGGGCTGCACTGGCCAAACACGAAAAGGCGGCCTGACGTAAGCACCATGTCGGAACCGGGGGCAGAAGGGACGGCGTCCGGTTTCGACAGGGCGGTACAGGCGGTCGCGCTTCTGGGCGGCGTGTTGCTGATCGTGCTGGCGACGACGGTCGTCGTCAGCGTGACCTTGCGTAGCGACCTCGTCGGCAAGGCCGGCGTACCGGGCGATTTCGAGCTGGTGCAGATGGCGACCGGCGTCGCCGCCTTCTGCTTCCTGCCATGGTGCCAGCTCCGGCGCGGGAATATCTTCGTCGACACCTTCACGCTCAAGCTGCCGCAGCGCTGGCAGCGCGGCATCGACGCGACCTGGGACATCGTCTACGCACTTGCCATGGCGCTGATCGCCTGGCGGCTCGGGGTCGGCGCAAGCGCGGCCTTCGCCAGCGGCGAGAACAGCATGGTGCTGCAGTTCCCGAGCTATCTGCCGATCGCATTGTGCGCGCTGCTGGCTGGGCTGGTCTCGGTCACCGCCTTCGTCAGCGCGCGGCGGCTGCTGAAAGCGTCGTCATGAGCGGGGCTGCGCTGGCGCTCGCGGGATTTGGCGTGCTGCTCGCCCTGATGGCGCTCAGGCTGCCGATCGGGCTCGCCATGATGCTGGTCGGCAGCCTTGGCTACATCCAGCTCAACGGGCTCGACCCGTTCCTGAACTACATCCGCACCACACCCTACCAGATCTTCGCCAACTACACGCTCTCGGTGATCCCGCTCTTCGTGCTGATGGGCGCGTTCGCGGAGCGCTCGGGGCTGGCCGGCGACCTGTTCAAGGCGGCCTCGGCGCTGGTCGGGCATCGTCGCGGCGGCCTCGGAATGGCGGTCATCGGGGCCTGCACCGGGTTCGGGGCGATCTGCGGCTCGGCTGTGGCGACGACGGCGACCTTCGCACGGGCCGCCCTGCCGGAACTGCGGCGCTATCGCTACGATCCGGGCTTCTCCTGCGGGGTCGTCGCGGTCGGCGGCACTTTGGGCATCCTGATCCCGCCTTCGGTGATTCTCGTCGTCTATGCGATCTCGACCGAGCAGAACATCGCCAAGCTGTTCAAGGCGGCGCTGATCCCCGGCCTGATGGCGACGGCGATGTACTGCATCACCATCGCGATCGTGACGCGGCTGAACCCGGCGCTTGGTCCGGCGCATGAGCGCGTCGCCTGGGCCGACAGGGTGCGGCCCTTGCTGGGCATCCTGCCCGCCATGGCGGTCGCCGTCGTCGTCGTCGGCGGCATCTATGGCGGCGTCTTCACGCCGACCGAGGGCGCCTCCGTCGGCGCCTTCGTGATGCTCGTTATCGGCGTGCTGCGGCGGACGCTCGGGCTCGAGGAGATCAAGCAGGCGATCCTGCAGACGGCCGAAACCTCCGCGATGATCTTCGCCATCCTGCTGGGGGCGGAAGTATTCAACGCGTTTCTCGCGCTGACGCAGGTGCCGACCGCCGCGGCCGAGATGATCGCCGCCTCCGGCTGGGGGCCCTATAC
>JBKJSB010000199.1:0-4813 GCA_046593015.1 Allobosea sp. | reverse complement strand
GCAAGGCCGATACGTGTTTGACCGGGCCGCCCGCAAGGGCGGCCCGTTTTCTGTTGTCGCGTGACGCGGGGACTGGCGTCGCTCAGGTTGCGCAACGGGCGCAGGTCGGCGGTTCAGCCGGATTTTTCTGTTCATTGCTGCTTGCGAAAAGGACGCACAGGGCGGGGAGAGAGCCCTCTCTGGCATTGTCCCGGCGGCCCAATGGCGTCGTCCTCGAGATCCGCACCGTGCCGCTGCCCGACGAGGCCAGCGTGGTGCGCACCTATACCGATGTGACGG
Organism: Allobosea sp.; assembly: GCA_046593015.1. GTDB lineage: Bacteria > Pseudomonadota > Alphaproteobacteria > Rhizobiales > Beijerinckiaceae > Allobosea. The sequence continues at coordinate 4,534 of JBKJSB010000199.1, read as the reverse complement.
CGACGCACGATCCCACCGGCCTCGATCCTCCAAGACCAGGTAGAGCACGACAGACGGCAATGTATCCAAATTAGCCCAAAAAGGTCGTCATTTTCCGGATCGGCACGCGCTTTGCATACAATTTTGCGTCATCCGTGAACGATTGCAGAGAGGATACAAGCATGCAGACCCCGCTGCGGGAGATCGTGGCCGTCCAGGCTCGAACCTGGTCAGGCATTGAGCAGCCCAACGAGGCTGCCGGCATCATGGCTGATGCGATGAGCGCCACCATCGAGGGTTTCGCGGCGCTGCGAGGGCAACTCGCCTTCGAGGACGAGCCCTCGAGCTTCGAAGCCGCGCTCCAGGCGACGAAGGAGCCGCAGTCATGAACGCCCAGGCAAAAAGCTCTCTGCTGCACCTTTCGCTGAGCGACGCCGCAGACGCCCTCAAGGACGGGTCTGTCACCGCCGTCGAACTCACCACAGTCGCGCTCGAGGCCTTTACCCGCGTGGACAAGGCGATCAATTCGGCGATCTGGCTGGAGGGCGCGGCCGCGCTCGAAGCAGCCGAGGCGCTCGACAAAAAGCGGAAGTCGGGCGCGAAGCTTGGTCCGCTGCACGGCCTGCCGCTCGCCCACAAGGACATGTACTACAAGGCCGGCAAGCTCTCGACCTGCGGCTCGGCGATCCGCAAGGATTTCCGCCCGAGCTACACCGCAACCGTGATGGAAAGGCTGGAAGACGCCGGCTCGGTCACGCTGGGCGGGCTGAACATGGCCGAATTCGCGCAGAACCCGACCGGCCACAACCAGCATTACGGCCATTGCCGCAATCCCTGGCATCCCGATTACTGCACCGGCGGCTCCTCCTCCGGCTCGGGGGCTGCGGTCGCGGCGCGACTGGTCTATGGCGCGCTCGGCTCCGATACCGGCGGCTCGATCCGACTTCCGGCTGCGATCTGCGGTGTCACCGGCATCAAGGCCACGCAGACGCGCGTCTCGCGCTACGGCGTGATGCCGCTCTCCTTCTCCGCCGACAATGTCGGTCCCCTGACGCAAACGGCCCGCGACGCCGCCCGTTTCCTCGGCGTGATCGCCGGCCACGATCCGAAGGACCCGACCTCGGCCTCCGAGCCCGTCCCCGATTATGAAGCGGCCCTGACGGGCGACATCAGGGGCATGCGCATCGGCGTCCCGACCAACTACTTCTTCGACGGCATCGATGCCGAGGTCCAGGCCGCCTTCGACGTTGTCGTTGCGGTGCTGCAGGCGCGGGGAGCCGTGATCGTTCCTGTGACGATCCCGCATATGGATGCGGTTTCGACCTATGGCGGCATCGTCTCGCGCGTCGAAGGCGGCACGATCCATGCCCAATGGATGCGCCAGCGCCCGCAGGACTATGCCGTGCATCTGAGCGGCAGACTCTATCCCTCACAGGGCATTCCCGGCACCTATTACCTTGAGGCGCTGGCCCGGCGCGGGGCGATCCTGAAGGCGGTCGCGGCTGCCGTCTTCGGTGTCTGCGACGCCTTCATTACGCCGACCCTGCGCATGAAGGTGCCGACGCTGCTGGCGACAGACATCGATGCCGGCACCCCGGGTGCGATCGAGACCTTCCAGGACGTCTCGATCAACACGAGGCCGATCAACTATCTCGGCCTGCCCTCGGTCAGCGTCCCCTGCGGGCTCGATTCGAACGGCCTGCCGATCGGTTTCCAGGTCCAGGGCCGGCCCTTCGCCGAGGCACGCGTGCTCAAGGTCGCCGACGCCTATCAGCGCGACACGGACTGGCACCGCCGCCTGCCCCCCAACGTGTCCTGACACCCACAAGCGATCCCGCTGTCCGCCTCGCCGTGGGCGGCGGGATTGCCGCTCCTCGGCAGACATCCGGAAACTGCGTCACCATGACCGCCCTCGATCTCTTCCGCGAGCACGGCAAGGTGGTGGGCTTCGCCTTCCTCCTCGCCTTCCTGTCCTCATTCGGCCAGACCTATTTCATCGCGCTCTCGATACCCGACATTCGGCACCTGCATGAGCTTTCCCATACGGATGTCGGCCTGCTCTTCGCCGGAGCTACGCTGGCGTCGGGCTTGCTGCTGAGCTGGGCCGGTGCGGCGCTCGACCATCGGGCCCTGCGCCATGTTGCCGCCGCTTCCCTGATGGGCCTCGGTTTCGCTTCGCTCGCCCTGGCTGGCGCGCCAGGCGTGGTCGCACTCGCGCTCGCCTTCTTCGGACTGCGCCTGTGCGGTCAGGGCCTGCTCAGCCATGCCGCCATCACCTCCACGGCCCGGTTGCCGCAAGGCATCCGAGGACGGGCGCTCGGCGTCACCACCCTCGGATTCCAGGCCGGGACAGCCATCCTGCCGGCCATTGCAGGCTGGATCATCGGCGCATCGGGCTGGGTGAGCCTATGGCATGCCACCGCCGCCGCATCGGTGGGGTGCGCTGTGCTGATCCTGCTGCACGGGCCGCGTCAAGCGGAGCCCGTGCCTGCCGCTCCGGGCGAGGCTGGCGCCTCCATCACGCGCCTCGCACTCGCGGGCGATCCGCGCTTTCTCGCGCTGCTGCCAGCGATGATGGGGCCGCCCGCCATCGTGACGGGCTATTTCTTCCATCAGCGCGCCATCGGCGACCTGCTCGGCTAGTCGTTCGAAAGCCTCGCGCTCGCAGTCGCCGTCACGGCGATGACCTCGGTCGCCAGCTCGGTTCTCGCCGGCAGCCTGATCGACCGCTTCGGCGCCGTGCCGCTGACGCGCCTCTATCTGCTGCCGCTGGTCTGCGCCTCCGCATTGCTGCCAGCTGCGACCGGTTCCTTCGGCGCGGTGGGGCTCTTTCTGCTGATCGGCATCACTTCGGGCTCGTCGAACGCCATCGTGACCGCCACCCTGGCGGAACTGTATGGCACGCGCCAGCTCGGCCTCGTGCGCGCCCAGGCCGGGACGGTGATGATCGTGTCGTCCGCGATCACGCCCGGGCTGATGGGCTTCGGGTTGGACCGCGGCTGGGGCCTTGCGCCCATCGGAACGGTGGCGTGTCTGTTCCTGCTTGCCGCCTCGGCGCTGACGCTTTGCCTGGCCCGCCCCGCCTGCGCCGGCCAGCCCTCGTGACGCGTCAATATGCCGGTAGCGCCTGAATTACGAGCACCTCGACAAACGCGCAGCCGCTGACGAGCGGGCGGCGTTACCGAATGGAAGGCCGCCGCTGGCCGCCGTCGACATGAATATCGGCCGCATTGATGCCGCCAGCGCGCGGCGAGACCATGAAGGCGATCGCGTCGGCGATCTCCTGAACCATGCCGAGCCGCTTTGCCGGAAAATCCTCCGCTTCGAATTTGGCGAAGTCCTCGGGGCGCTCGGCCTTGGTCTTTTCCCAGCCGCCGCCCGGAAAGATCGTCGAACCCGGCGAAACCGCGTTCACGCGGATGCCGTGGGGCCCGAGTTCCCAGGCGAGCGAGCGGGCGGCATGGATCAGTCCCGCCTTGGCCGCCGCGTACTGGGCACCGCGCGCGGCGGGGGCGCGCCCCGAGATCGAGGCGACGAAGACGGCATTGCCGATTTCGCTCTGGGCGAGTGCAGGCGTCGCCGCGCGCAGGGCCGCGATCGCATGGCCGACATTGAAGCGGAAGGTCTCTTCCCAATCGGTGTCGCTCGAGGTGGCGAGTTCGCGCTCGCCGGAGCTGCCGCCGGCATTGGCGATCAGGATATCGAGCCCGCCATAGGCCGAGATGGTCTCGCTGACGGCGCGCGCCGAATCCGCGGCGATCCTGAAATCCGCCTGGATGGTGACGACCTCCCCGCCCGCAGCCCTGATCTCGGCCGCCGTCTCGGCCAGCGTCTGCGCCCCACGCGCCGCGATGGCGAGCTTGACGCCTTCGCTTGCGAGGAGGAGCGCCGTCGCCTTGCCGATGCCGCGGCTGCCTCCGGTGATCAGCGCGATCTTTCCCTTGAGACCCAGATCCATCTCAGGCCGCCTTCGGTGCGAGGAGCTTCTTGGCGAGCATGCAGTGAATTCCCTTGGAGCCGTTGACCGTCTGCGTCACGCGCAGATCGGCGGCGATCGAGCACAGCGTATAGGCGTCCTCCCGAGACAGCCCCGCCACCTCGCCGATCAACACGATCATGTCGCGCAGGGCTGTTTCGACACAGCGATCAAGACCAGGATCCATACCCATCGTGATGTAGTGTGAGGGCGTCTCGGCGCGCGGATAGGTGAACGTGAGATCCTCGCGCAAGATGAAGGTGAAGCGGCCCTGCAGCGCCGTTTCGATGGCGGTGACGCACACCTCGCCATCACCCTGCACGGCATGGCCGTCGGTGGTGACGATCTGGCCGTTGGCATCCAGGCTGAAATGGCCGTCGCGCGTATAGCGCAGGCCGGCGGGGGTCTGCACCGCGAAGTAGCCTTTGCCGGAGAGCGCCACGTCATACATGGCGCCGGTGCGGTCGATATTGCCCTGGCTGACATCGCGCAGGATGCCGGCGTCTTTCACAAAGCTGACGCTCTGCAGGCCGGTCTGATCTTCGGCCGGACGCACCTGGGTGATGAATTCCTCGAATC
>JBKJSB010000089.1:0-4376 GCA_046593015.1 Allobosea sp. | reverse complement strand
TGGCGAAGTTCAGCACGACCAGGTCGAAACGGCCGGACGCGATCGCCTCCACGGCGCGGTCGGTCAGTTCCAGCGCCGACATCTCCGGCTTGAGATCATAGGTCGCGACCTTGGGGGAGGGGGCCATGACGCGCTCCTCGTCGGGATTGGGAACCTCGTCGCCGCCGTTGAAGAAATAGGTGACGTGGGGATACTTCTCGGTCTCTGCCAGCCTGATCTGGCGCAGGCCGGCGCTGGCGACGGTTTCGCCAAGCCCATGGGCCAGGCTTTGGGGCGCAAAGAGCTGCGGCATCAGCGCGTCGAGTTCGGCGCCATAGAAGGTCATGCTGACCGCGCAGGCGAGTTTGGGCATGCGAAGGCGCGGAAAGGCGGCGAAATCCGGCTCCAGCAGGGGGCTGAGAATCTCGCGGATGCGGTCGGAGCGGAAATTGAAGGAGAGCAGCCCGTCGCCGTCCCTCATGCCTGAATAGCCGCCGATCGCGGCCGGGATGATGAACTCGTCGGTGACCCCTTCCGCATAGGCGCTGGCGATCACCGACTGCGCATCGGCGAAGGGTCGGCCCTCGCCAAGCGCGACCGCGGCCCAGGCTTTCTGGACGCGTTCCCAGCGATGGTCGCGGTCCATCGCGAAATAGCGGCCGCTGACGGTGGCGATACGCGCCCCTTCCGGCAGCGCGGCTTTGAGGCTCGCGAGATAGCCGGCGGCCGATTGCGGCGGCGTGTCGCGCCCATCGGTGAAGACATGCACGGCGACCGGGATGCCGGCTTGCGTCAGCACACGGGCCAGCGCCAGCGCGTGGTCCTGATGCGCATGGACGCCACCGGGCGAGACCAGCCCGATCAGATGGCAGGTTCCGCCGCTGGAGCGCAGTGCGTCGATCAGGCCCGAATCTGCGAGCCGGGCCGAGATCGAGCCGTCCGTGATCGCGGCGTTGATCCGGGGCAGGTCCTGCATCACGACGCGCCCGGCCCCGAGATTGAGGTGGCCGACCTCTGAATTGCCCATCTGCCCCTCCGGCAGGCCGACATCGAGACCGGACGTCTTGAGGAAAGCATGCGGAGACGAGGCCCAAAACCGGTCGAAATGCGGCGTATGCGCCAGCTTGACCGCATTGTTCTCAGCCTCCTCGCGCCAGCCCCAGCCATCGAGAATCATCAGCATCACAGGGCGGATCGGCATGGCGGACCTTTGGCGCGGCGCTATCAAAGAAAGCGCGCGATAGCACAGGCTCCGGGCGCATGCGAGACCGGCGCGGCTTGCGCCATCGGCATGGCGGTCAACGCTTTCTTGATGGGCGCGAGCGCCTGCCGCTGCCTATGCTGCGCCCCGAACCGGCCGGTTGGCGCCGGGTATGGGAGACGACCCTCGTGATCAAACTCTACTACCACCCCTCGCCGAACCCCGCGAAGATCGCCCTGTTCCTCGAGGAGACGGGCACGCCCTATGAGCTCGTGCCGGTCGACACCCGCAAGGGCGACCAGTTCAAGCCGGAGTTCGTGGCGCTTAATCCCAATGCCAAGACGCCGGTTCTGACCGATGGCGACGCGACCATCTTCGACAGTAACGCGATCCTGCTCTATCTCGCCGAGAAGACCGGCCAGTTCCTGCCGGAGAACACGCCCAAGGCGCGTGGCGAGATGCTGTCCTGGCTGATGTTCGTCGCGACCGGCATCGGGCCCTATTGCGGACAGGCGGTGCATTTCTCCCGCTTCGCGCCGGAGAAGATCCCCTATGCGATCAACCGCTACGCCCGCGAGGCCGAGCGCCACTGGGGCATCATCGACGCGCAACTGGCCAAGCATCGCTACATGCTGGGCGACGCCTATACGCTGATCGACATGTCGGTCTGGGGCTGGGCAACCAGGCTGGCCTTCGCCATCGGCGACGATTGGGCGACGATGTTCCCGCATGTGAAGCGCCATCTCGACGAGATTTCGGCAAGGCCCGCCGCCCAGCGCGCTGTGGCGCTGAAGGATCGCTTCGTCTTCAAGACGGAGATGGACGAGGATGCCAAGAAGATCCTCTTCCCGCAGAACGCGCATCTCGTCGCCTGAGGCGTCAACCCTCGCGCCGCCTGACGCAAAACCGTCTGCGTCAGGCGGCGATGACGAAGTCGAAGCGGCCGAGCCGGCTGCCCTGCGCCGGGCTCAGCCGCATCAGCAGGCTGCGGTCGAAGATGCCGTCGCGCGCATTGGCGGCCTCGTCGGGAAAATAGAGTTGCGTCGTCAGCACAGGTCCGTTGCCGGCCCTGACCTTGACGTGGAAATGGCGTGTCCGCCCCGGATAGAGCCCCGGCACGCGGGTGACGAACTGGTAGCGGCCCTGCGCATCGCTGAACTGGTGGCCGCGAAAGCGGAAGCCGGCATTGTCGTACTCGCCGGCGCTGTCGGCATGCCAGAGGTCCAGCAGCGCACCTGGCACCGGCCGGCAAGCCCGCGTCAGTACGAAACCCGAAATCACCAGCAGTTCGCCCGGCCCGTCGCCGCGCAGATCGGCCTTCGCCGGGGAGGCCGGAGTGAAGAACGGTCCCTCTGTCTGGCGTTTCGTTGCGGCGGCTGGAGCGCCGCAGGACGGGGTGAGCGGCAGCGGCTCGGCTTGCGCGATTGCATCGCGCGGCAGAGCCAGCGCCGCCATGCCGGCCGCCGAGAGGCTGGCGATCAGGTGTCTGCGGTCGGGATCGTCCTTTGCCATGCTAAAAGTCTCCGCATCGGATTCGTTGCGCCGGCTCGGCGTCGCCGCGCGGTCGGCAAGAGTTCGTTAACATCCCGTCGATCAGGGCGTGGCTTGGCGAGGGTCGAAATATGTCAAAATCGTGGCAAAGCATTATCCGAATAGCTAACAGTTCTTAGGAACTGGCCTGAATAGTCCGATTCCGGGACGATCACGGATGCGTGATCTCGGTGAATAGCTCAAAATCGACGCATTGTCCTGCGGGTGTTGCATGAATGCGATAGCGTCGGGAAGCGGTGTGCGTCATGAGATTGGCACGCGACAACCACCGCCTGACAAGCGCCAGCAGTTCTTCGGAGTTCCCATGACCAAAGGTATCCTCGCCACTCTGGCGCTCGTTGCTCTCGGCGGCACCGCCTTCGCGGCCGACCTGCCGTCGCGCAAGGGCCCGGTCTACGCCCCGGTCGCCCCGATCTTCACCTGGACCGGCTTCTATGTCGGCGTGAACGCCGGCGCCGTCTTCACCGACAACACCATCCGCACCAGCGGCACCGCGCCCTTCACCATCGGCAACGTGCTGGCCGAGCGTCGCCCGTCCTCGATCGGCAACGATGAGGTCGGCTTCATCGGCGGCGCGCAGGTCGGCTACAACTACCAGATCGGCGCTCTCGTCCTCGGCGCCGAGGCCGACATCCAGTACACCGACATCAACTCGCGCACCTCGCGCGTCGGCACCAGCGGCGCCAACTCCGTCTTCAGCCAGGAGATGGACTATCTCGGCACCGTTCGCCTGAAGGTCGGCTACGCGATGGACCGCTTCATGGTCTACGCGACCGGCGGTCTCGCCTATGGCGACGTCTCGAACCGCGCGACGTTCTTCAACGCCGCCGTCCCGACGCAGGTCGATTACATCGGCCGCAGCAGCGACGTCGAAGTCGGCTACGCCATCGGCGCCGGCCTCGAATACGCCTTCACCAACAACCTCTCGCTCAAGGCCGAGTATCTCTACTACGACCTCGGCACCAAGAAGGTTGCGGTCAACCAGCAGAACTTCGCGCTGGCCGCCGGCTCCTATGTCTCGCGCTTCGACAATGACGGCCACATCGTCCGCGCCGGCCTGAACTACCGCTTCAGCACCTACTGAGACCTGACGTCTCGGGCTTGCTATCAGGCCCCCGCTCCGGCGGGGGCCTTTTTCGTTGCGGAGCGATGGGCCGAGTGGTCGATTCCTGCTCAGGCGCGCTCTTCGGTATTGCCCTCGCGCAGCGTGGCGAGCGGGGCATCCAGCGTGAACAGCACGCCGTCCGGCAGATAGGCGGTCTCGATCAGACAGCGAGTCGAGGGGAACGAGCGTTCGATCAGCCGCGAGCCGAAGCCGCGTCGTGTCGGGGGCTGAACCCGCGGCCCCCCGCTCTCCTGCCAGCGCAGCCTGAACTGCTTCTCGCCGTCGATCTCGTCGATCCGCCAGCTTAGCCGGACATGGCCGGTTGCATTGGAGAGTGCGCCATATTTCACGGCGTTGGTGGCCAGCTCGTGCAGGATCAGCGTCAGCCCGAGCGCAGCCTTGGGGCTAAGCGCGATCTCGGGGCCCGATGTCGCGAAGCGCTCGGGCTCGCCCTGGATGCCGATCACGCTGTCGACGATCCCGGCGAGCGAGGCATTGGCCCAGTCGCCCCCAACGAGGAGATCATGCGCGCGAGACAGC
>JBKJSB010000033.1:0-7071 GCA_046593015.1 Allobosea sp. | reverse complement strand
TCGGTTCTCACGAACAAATTTGCAGCTCAAGTTGCTGAAAATGTTGTGAGATTTTGGAAGCGCTTTCGGTGCAGACCCAGCTTCGGAGGGCAACGCTCTATCCAGCTGAGCTACGGGCGCAATCCGTGAGTGGTGGATAGCCGATCGGCGGGCTGTCGGCCACCAGCCTCTGCCTGCGTCCATGCTTCCTGCCCGCATTAGGACGCGGTCGCGTAGCCGGCGATTGGCAAGGGCGGCCCGGTGCTCGTCGAGGAACTTGACAGGATTTCTGCGGAGAACCGTTCTTCTCTCTGTCCTATCCTGCTCCAGCGAAAACGCCGCGCCGTTAACGTCCTCTTGGTCCCTGCCGGGTGATTCTGACGTCCCGATTCGTTCGAGCGTTCAGTGCCATGGGTCAAGTTCTGCAGTTCCGTCTTCCGCCTGTCGATGCGGAGGATTCGCTGACCGGGATCGACCTGGTCACAGCGGTCGAGGTCGCGCTGCGCGATCTGGCCGAGATCGCGCCCTTCGTCACGCTCGCCTCGGCGCGCGCCCAGCTTTTCGCTTGCCGCGAGGTGCTGCAGGCCGGGCTGAGCGCCGAAGCGGCGGCCGGCTGATCTCAGGCCCGGGCTCTCGGTCCCGGGCTTAGCACCTACAAACTTGAATCGAGATGTGATCACGGCGCCTGAAGTTGTGCCGTGATGGCTGATCTGTATCTGTTGAGCAGACGTCGGATTGGGCTGATATCGCCACAGCTTCCGCTCATGCGCTCGCAGCAAGACCCGAAACGACGATTGCTGCGAGCCACCCGCTTTTTCATCTGCGTGCTCTCACCCGCCGATGTTGAACGCCGCCAGCGCCGCCATGTTGACGATGTCGGAATCCTTCGAGCCGAGCGGCACGATCTGGACCGGTTTGTCGAGGCCGACGATCAGCGGGCCGATCACCGTCGAGCCGCCGAGTTCCTGCAGCATCTTGGTCGAGATCGAAGCCGAGTGGAACGCCGGCATCACCAGCACGTTGGCCGGCCCGGTCAGGCGGCAGAACGGATACTGGCTCATCAGGTCGCGGTTGAGCGCGACGTCTGCCGCCATCTCGCCGTCATACTCGAAATCGACGCGCTGGCTGTCGAGGATCTTGACCGCCTCGCGCACCTTCTCCGAGCGTTCGCCGGGCGGGTGGCCGAAGGTCGAGAAGGCCAGCATCGCGACTTTTGGCTCATAGCCAAGACGCCTTGCGACGCCGGCGGCCTCGATCGCGATCTCGGACAACTGCTGGGCGGTCGGCATCTCGGTGATCGCGGTATCGGCGACGAGAACGGTCCGGTCGCGCGCGAGCACGATCGAGACGCCGATCAGCCGGTGGCCGGGCCGGTCGTCGATGACGCGGCGGACCTCCTCCAGCGCGATCGAGTAGTTGCGGGTGACGCCGGTGACCATGGCGTCGGCGTCGCCCAGCGCCACCATGGCGGCGGCGAAATGGTTGCGATCCTGATTGATCAGACGCTGGCAGTCGCGGAACAGGTAGCCGTGCCGCTGCAGCCGCTCGTAGAGATACTGCGCATAGGCCGAATTCCTGTGCGAAAGCCGGGCGTTTGCGATGGAGATGCCCTTGGCGGCGAGATCGACGCCGAGCTGCCCGGCGGTCTCGTTGATGCGGTCCTCGCGGCCGACCAGAATGGCGTGGCCGAGTTCCTGCCCGACGAAGGACATTGCGGCGCGAATGACCTGCTCCTCTTCGCCCTCGGCGAAGACGACGCGCTTGGGATAGCGCCGCACGCGCTCGAAGATGCGGTTCAGCGTGCCCGCGACCGGGTCGCGCCGCGCCGAAAGCTGCGCCTTGTAGGCGGCGATGTCGACGATCGGCTTGCCGGCGACGCCGGTCTCCATCGCGGCCTTGGCGACGGCCACGGGCACGACATGGATCAGGCGCGGGTCGAACGGCACCGGAATGATGTAGTCCTTGCCGTAGCGCGGGCGCGCGCCCTGATAGGCGGCGGCGACCTCGTCGGGCACGTCCTCGCGGGCGAGCGAGGCCAGCGCCTCGGCCGCCGCGATCTTCATCTCCATGTTGATCGTGGTGGCGCGGACGTCGAGCGCGCCCCGGAAGATGAAGGGGAAGCCGAGCACGTTGTTGACCTGGTTGGGATAGTCCGAGCGCCCCGTCGCCATGATCGCGTCGTCGCGGACGGCGGCGACCTCCTCGGGCGTGATCTCCGGATCGGGGTTGGCCATCGCGAAGATGATCGGGTTCTCGGCCATGGAGGCGACCATGGCCGGCGTCACGGCGCCCTTCTGCGACAGGCCGAAGAAGGCGTCCGCCCCCTCCATCGCTTCGCTGAGGGTGCGCCGGTCCGTGAGCGCGGCATGGGCCGACTTCCACTGGTTCATGCCCTGCGTGCGGCCCTGATAGATCACCCCCTTGGTGTCGCAGAGGATGACGTTGTCGGGCTTGAAGCCCATCGCCTTGAGCAGTTCGGTGCAGGCGATCGAGGCCGCGCCCGCGCCGTTGATGACGAGCCGGGTCGTCTTGACGTCGCGGCCGGTGATGTCGAGCGCGTTGATCAGGCCGGCGGCGGCGATGATCGCGGTGCCGTGCTGGTCGTCATGGAAGACGGGGATGTCCATCAGCTCGCGCAGGCGCTGCTCGATGATGAAGCATTCCGGGGCTTTGATGTCCTCGAGATTGATGCCGCCGAACGACGGGCCGAGATAGCGCACCGCGTCGATGAACTTGTCGGCGTCCTCGGTGTCGATCTCGAGATCGATCGAATCGACGTCGGCGAAGCGCTTGAACAGGACGGCCTTGCCCTCCATCACCGGCTTGGAGGCGAGCGCGCCGAGATTGCCCAGACCCAGGATCGCGGTGCCGTTGGTGATCACCGCGACGAGATTGGCCCGCGCGGTATAGTCGTAGGCGCGGCTGGGGTCGGCCGCGATCGCCAGCACCGGCACCGCGACGCCCGGCGAATAGGCCAGCGACAGGTCGCGCTGCGTCGCCATGGGAACGGTCGCGACGATCTCGAGCTTGCCCGGACGTCCCTCCGAATGAAACAGCAGCGCTTCCTGGTCGGTGAAGGTCGGGCGGGTGCGCTTGATCGGCGGCTGGTCTGACATGGGCGTATTCTTTTTGTGAGCGTTTCCTGAAGGAGGCGGACCATAGGCAAGCGCCCGCGCAGCCACAAGGCGCGAGCGCGGCCATGCGGTCGTGACGCAAGGGCGAAAATCGGCGGGCGGCGGCTCAAAGCCGGCCGCGCACGCCCTTCACGAAATCGCCGACATAGCGGTCGAGCGCCTGCGTGCGCTCGGCTACGTTGCGCGCGGCCTCGACGACGCGTCCGGCCGCATCGCCCGTGACGCGGGCTTCGCTGCCGACCGAGCCGATGCTGGCCGTGACGGCGCTGGTGCTGCCGGCGACCGCCTGCGCGTCGGCGGCGATGCCCGAGGCGATGTCGGCCTGCCGGTTGACGACATCGGCCAGGATTCCGGAAGAACCCTCCATCGTCGTCATCGTGCCCTCGATATGGGCGATGGCCTCGGATGCGGTCGCCGCCGCGCTGCGGATATCCTGCAGCGTCTCGGCGATGTCGCGGGTTGCCTTCTGCGTCTGTTCGGCGAGGTTCTTGACCTCGCCTGCGACGACGGCGAAGCCGCGCCCGGCCGCGCCGGCGCGCGCCGCCTCGATCGTGGCGTTGAGCGCCAGAAGATTGGTGCGCGACGCGATCTCCTCGATGAAGCCGAGGATGGCGCTGACCTTGTCGGCCGCGCCGGTCAGCGCCGCCATGTCCTGATGCGTCGTGCGGACATAGCTCGCCGCCTCGCGCGCCATCACGTCGGCATGCGAGAACTGCCGCGTCAGTTCGCGGATCGAAGCCTCGATCTCCTCGGCCGCGACCGCCACGCTGCCGACGCGGTGCGAGGCGGTTTCGGCTTGGCGGGTCGCCTCGACGGCGCGGATCGTCGTCTTCTCGGCGCTGCCGGCCATCGCGCCCGCAGCCTCATGCATGCTGCGGACCGACTGGCCGACATCCTGCATCGCTTTTCCAACCGTGACCTCAAGCTGGTTGGCGAGTTCTTCCAGAGCCGTCTTGCGACCGCCTTCCAGTTCGCGCCGGCGGTCTTCGAGCGTGCGCTCGGCCGTCACATCGGTGAGGATGCCGTCCCATGAGATCGAGCCGTCGGAGAGCTGGCGCGGCGCGGCGTCCGTGCGCAGCCAGACCATCGAACCATCGTCGCGCCGGTGCCTCGCCTCGAAACGCCAGGGCTTGAGCACTGATTCCCGGGCCAGTTCGGCATTGGCCTGGTCGAGCCTTGCGCGGTCTTCGGGCAGCATCCAGCGCAGCCAGCTCGTCGGGTCGCGTTCAACCTGTTCGCGTGTGACGTCGAGCATCTTCTCGATGCCGTTGCTGGCGAAACGGTAGGCGATCGACCCGTCGGGCCGCACGATCTTCTGGTAGAGCACGCCCGGCGTATTCGCGGTGAAGGCCTCCAGGCGGCGCAGCGTCTCGAGCCGCTCGGCGTCGGTACACAGAATCAGGCCGGCCATCGCGGTTCCGAGCATGTTGATCATCGTCATCGGCAGCAGCGCCTGGCGGATGACAGTCTCGATGACGATCCAGCTCGGCAGCATCATCATCGACATCAGCACCGCCAGAATGGCGATCAGGCCGAGGACGGGAACATCGCGCACGGCGATCTGCCGCTTCTGCCGCCGGAGCAACATCATGAAGCACAACCCGCCGATCGCGCTCAGCGCGATGCCGGCCACCCCGGCAGGCACCCCGGCCCCACCCATCATCAACCGCATGACCAGGAGCGGCACGGTCGCCAGCACCATGCCCAGGACGCCGCCGAAGGGAGCCGACAGCACGGCGACGATGTTGCGCGAATCGATCAGCACGCCGGGCGTCAGTACGAAGGGATCCTCCATGCTGCACAGCCCCGCAATCGCGAAGACCGTCCCGACGAGACATTGACGCACCCAGATGCGCCGCCCCAATCGGGGCAGCAGCAAGGTCAGGAGCAGCGCCGCCATCAGCACGAACGACAGGCTCTGGACGAGGTTTAGCAGCAGGCTCATTCCGGACGACCCGATCGGCAAGACTCCGGCAACCATGCTTTCAATTGTTGAAGGTCGTCCTAACGGCTGGCTTTGGTTGCATATTTTGCTAGCGTCCCGTCGCCATGCGTCCAATCCCCGAGTCCGAAACCGCGCCACCGCCGTCAAGCGGCGCTGACGCCCAGCGCGTCACGCCTATGATGGCGCAGTACATCGAGATCAAGGCCGCCAATCCCGGCAGCCTGCTGTTCTACCGGATGGGCGATTTCTACGAATTGTTCTTCGCCGACGCCGAGATCGCCTCGCGCACGCTCGGCATCGTGCTGACGAAACGCGGCAAGCATCTGGGCGAGGACATCGCCATGTGCGGCGTGCCGGTGGAGCGCGCCGACGACTATCTCCAGCGCCTGATCGCGGCCGGCCATCGCGTCGCCGTCTGCGAACAGACCGAGGACCCCGCCGAGGCGAAGAAGCGCGGGGCTAAATCGGTGGTCAAGCGCGACGTGGTGCGCCTCGTCACGCCCGGTACGATCACGGAAGAGCGCCTGCTCGAGCCCGGCCGCGCCAGCCTGCTCGTCGCGGTGGCGCGCCGCCGCCTGAGCGACCAGACCGCGCTCTACGGCTTGGCCGCCATCGACATCTCGACCGGCCGCTTCAGCGTCATGGAGGTGGCCCAGGACCGGCTGGCGATCGAATTCGCAAGGCTGGAGCCGCGCGAGATCGTCTGCCCCGACGCGATCCACGAGGACCCGGAACTCAAGGCCTTCTGGCGCGAGATCGCCATCCCCGTGACGCCGCTGGCCCGCGAGGGGCTGGACACAGCCTCCGCCGAGCGTCGCCTGCGCGAGTTCTTCGGCGTCGCGACGCTGGACGCCTTCGGGTCCTTCACCCGCGCCGAAATCGCGGCTGCGGGCGCGGCGCTCGCCTATGTCGAGCGCACCCAGTTCGGCGCGCGCCCGCCGCTTTCGCCGCCGGTGCGCGACGGCGGCGGCTCGGCCATGCTGATCGACGCGGCGACGCGGGCCAATCTCGAACTCACGCGCACGCTCTCGGGCGAGCGCACGGGAAGCCTGCTGGCAGCGATTGACCGCACGGTGACGCCGGACGGCGCCCGCCTGCTCGCCGAGCGGCTGGCCGGCCCGCTGACCGAGATCGCCGCGATCGGCGCGCGTCACGATGCGCTGGCGGCATTGGTAGACGATTCCAGCCTCCGCGACGACCTGCGCCGCGCCCCGGCGAAAGTGCCCGACATCGCGCGCGCCCTCTCGCGGCTGAGCCTCGATCGCGGCGGTCCGCGCGATCTCGCAGCACTTGGCTCAGGGCTGACCGCCGCGCGCGATATCGCCCTCCGGCTCGCACGCCATGCCGGCTTGCCGGCTGCGCTCGACAGGGCGGCTCAGGCGCTGGCGGCAAGCGATCCGGACATGCCCGCCCGCCTGACCGACACGCTGGCCGACGAACTGCCGCTGAACCGCCGAGACGGCCGCTTCGTCCGCGAGGGACACGATGCCGCGCTCGACGAATTGCGGCTGCTGCAGGTCGATTCCCGCAAGGTCATCGCGCAGTTGCAGGCGCGCTACGTCGCCGAAACCGGCTGCCGGACGCTGCGGATCAAGCACAATTCCATGCTCGGCTATTTCGTCGAGGTGCCACAGGCCGCCGGCGAGGACTTCCTGAAGGAGCCCTGGCGGGCGGTCTTCGTCCACCGCCAGACCATGTCGGACGCGATGCGTTTCTCATCCGTCGAGCTCGGCGGGCTGGAGGCCAAGATCGCCTCGGCCGCCGACCGGGCGCTGCGGCTTGAACTCGGCGTCTTCGCGGCTCTGAGCGAGGCGGTGCAGGGGCAAAGCGAGGCGATCAAGCGGGTCGCCCACGCTTTGGCCGAGATCGACGTGACGGCGGCGCTGGCGGAGCTCGCCGCCAGCGAGGGCTGGCGTCGCCCCCAGATCGACGATAGCGCAGCCTTCGCGGTCGCGGGCGGACGTCATCCGGTCGTCGAGGCGGTGCAGGGGCAAAGCGAGGCGATCAAGCGGG
>JBKJSB010000294.1:0-7372 GCA_046593015.1 Allobosea sp. | reverse complement strand
GGCTTTCGGAGGAGGCGCATGAATCCTCCTCCGCCTCGCTGCTCGACGGGCATGAGATCGTCTATATCGCCCGCTCGGCCCAGCGCCGCATCATGTCGGTGGGCTTGTCGGTCGGCTCGCGGCTGCCGGCCTTCTGTTCCTCGATGGGGCGCGTGCTGCTGGCGGCGCTGGAGCCGCAGGCGGCTCAGGCGCTGATCGCCGCCGGCAAGCCGCGCGCGCTGACGCCGCACACCGTCACCGATCCCGCCCGGCTGATGGCGCTGCTGGACGAGGTCCGCGCGCAGGGCTGGTGCCTGATCGACCAGGAACTCGAACTGGGGCTGGCCTCGCTCGCCATGCCGCTGCTGGGCCATCGCGGCGCAGTCGTCGGCGCCTTCAACCTGTCGGTGCAGGTGCAGCGCGTGCCGGCCCAAGTCATGGTGGAGCGCTTCCTGCCGCGCATGCAGGCGATGCAGACGCAGCTCCAGCCGCTGATCAAGTAGAGGGCGAATACCGATGATCACCCTGACCGCCGGCGCGCTCAGCGCCCGCATCGTGCCGGAAGCCGGCGGCATCGTCGCCGGGCTCGACTGGCGGGGGCCGGATGGGCGCAGCCACAAGCTGCTGCATTCTCCCGACGGCGCGGTTCCTTCGACCGCCGCGCCCAACATGTTCGGCAGCTGGGCGATGGTCCCTTTCGCCAACCGCGCCTTCGGCGGCGTCGTCGATGACGGCGAGCGGCGCTTCACGGTTCCCGATAACAACGCGCATGGCGGCGGCAACATCCACGGTTTTGGCTGGCAGTCGGCCTGGGACATCCTTGGTCGGACCGCAAGCCATGCCGTGCTGGAACACCGCAGGACGACCGGCTCTGACCCCTATCGCTACCGGGCAACCCAGACAGTCAGCCTGGATTGCGCCGGTATGACCATCGAACTCGCCGTCACCAACGAGGCTGACCAGGCCCTACCCTATGGTCTCGGCCATCACCCGTGGTTCGCCTGCGCACCGGACACAAAACTCGGTATGACCGCGCGCGCCGCGCTCGTCTTCGGAGAGGCCTTCCGCGCGACGGGCTCGCAAAACCTTTCCGATGGCGGCCCCTATGCCGGCAAGCCGGTCTTCGCCAGCGGCCGCGAAACCGCGTGGAGCTTCCTCGGCTGGGATGGCGTGGCACGCATCGAGACGCCCTCGGCCGGCCTTGGCCTCACGCTGACCGCCAGCGAAAACCTGCGTTGCCCGGTGGTCTGGGCGCCGGCAGGAGCGGATTTCCTCTGCGTCGAGCCGCAGAGCCACGCCATCGGTTCGCCAAGCGAGAAGGCCGCGCGGGCTGTCGCGCCGCTGACGAGGCTGGAACCGGGCGAGACGCTGTCGGGCTGGCTGCGGATCTCTCCGGAGCCTCTCTGACGCCGACAGACACTCGCGCGGCAATTCCGCATGGCGACCCCTCGCGCCATGCGCTAACCTGCGTCGTCCGGTCGCAGATTCGCGGCCGAAACGGCTGGGGAGCCCCTCGATGAATTCACGCAAATACGCCGCCGAGGCAATCGGCACCTTCTGGCTCACCTTCGGCGGCTGCGGCAGCGCCGTCATCGCCGCAGGCTTCCCGCAGGTGGGCATCGGCCTGCTCGGCGTCTCGCTCGCCTTCGGCCTGACCGTCCTGACCATGGCCTATGCCATCGGCCACGTTTCGGGCTGCCATCTCAACCCGGCGGTGACGGTCGGCCTCGCGGCTGGCGGACGCTTCCCGAAAAGCGAAATCCTGCCCTATGTCGCGGCGCAGGTCGTCGGCGCCGTGGTGGGAGCCGGCATGCTCTATCTCATCGCCAAGGGCGCGCCGGGTTTCGACCTCGCCAAGGGCTTTGCCTCCAACGGCTACGGCGAGAACTCGCCGGGCAAGTACGGGTTGGCGTCGGCCCTGATCGCCGAGGTGCTGCTGACGATGATGTTTCTGTTCATCATCATGGGCTCGACCCATGGCAAGGCTCCGGCCGGCTTTGCCCCGATCGCGATCGGACTCGGCCTGACGCTGATCCATCTGATCAGCATCCCGATCACCAATACCTCCGTGAACCCGGCGCGCAGCACCGGGCCGGCGCTGTTCGTCGGCGGTTGGGCCCTGCAGCAGCTCTGGCTGTTCTGGGTCGCGCCGCTGCTCGGCGGTGCGCTCGGGGGCTTCATCTATCGTTGGCTGAGCGACGAGCCGTCGGCCGATATCGTCGGAGGAACGAAACCCGGCTCATCCGGCTGAAAAACGCCCGCCGTCAGCGCCAGCGCGGGCCTGTCTGGTAGTAGCGCTGCATGTCGTAGGGCTGGTAACCGATCGCGCCGGCCGGCAGGGCCGGGCGCAGCAGGATCTGCACGCGCGCCGCATCCCAGTTGGGGGCGGTCTGGCGCTTGGCGATGATGTCTGCGCGCTGCTTGGCTTTCGCCTTGGCGATCTTGGTCTTGGCCCCGCCCGAGGCCTTGGCGAATTGCGACAGGTTGTCGGGCGCGGCCCCGTTCAGCGCGATCGTCGTCGCGCCGGCACCGTGCTTCTTCACCAATGCGAAGAGCTTGGCGGCATTGGCCGGGTGCAGGCGGATGCAACCATGCGAGGCGGGGCGACCGAGCGCCCCGACCGCCGTGGTGCCATGGATGGCGTAGCCGCCGCGGAAGAACACCGAATGGGGCATGGCGCCGCCATATTTGCGCGAATACCAGCTCCGTTCCAATCGCGTCGGGCGGTAGACGCCATTGGGCGAGCGGAAGCCCTTGCGGCCCGACGAGATCGCCCATTGATGGACCTCGCCGTCGGTGGTCGTCACCGTCATGCGCTGGGACGCGATGTTGACGCGGACATCGACGCCGGCATGGGCCGGCATGAGACCGAAAAGCGACAGGCCGAGAAAGGCCAGGATGCCGAGAACGCGACGCATCACACACTCCGAGAGACGCAACTGTTGAAATCGATCGGCGTTGTCGGGCGCTGAGGCTCGCCGCCATTGGATTGAGGAAACCCCTGCTCGCCTGCGTTGTAAAGCACCGGCGCGAATCGTGGTTTCCGGCATCGCGGCAGCGGCATGCGTGGGCTGCGCTTTACCGCCACGGGGCGAGGGGTATAGCAGGATCGCAAGCCTCACCCCGGACGCCCGGATTCCATGACGGACATGCTCCTGCCGGCCGGCGTTCCGCCCGCCATCGCGCTGCTGCTGATCGTCGTCAGTTTCCTGACATCAGCCTTCACGGCCGCCTTCGGCATCGGCGGCGGCGCGGTGATGCTGGGCGCGCTCGCGGGCACGGTCTCGCCCGCTGTCATCATCGCGGTCCATGGCCTCGTCCAGCTCGGCTCGAATGTCGGGCGCGCCTTCGTCCAGCGCATCCATGCGCAATGGGCCATGGTTGCGCGCTTCGCGCTCGGCTCGCTGGTTGGTGTCGCGATCGGCGGTTACATCGTCGTCGCGTTGCCGGAGCGGGTGCTGCTGGGCGTGCTCGGCGGCTTCATCCTCATCCTCGCCTGGATACCCAAACCACGGATTCCAGGCCTCGCCTCCAGCGGGCTCATCGTCGGCGGCGGCATCTCGACGGTCGTGACCATGTTCGTCGGTGCGACCGGCCCCTTCGTGCAGGCGCTGCTGCTGCCGCTCGGCCTGCAGAAACGCGAACTGATCGCCACGCACGCCGCCTGCATGATGGTCCAGCATCTGCTCAAGGTCTTCGCTTTTGCTGCGCTGGGCTTCGCCTTCGCCGGCTGGCTTCCGCTGATCGCGGCGATGATCGTCTCGGGCTTCCTCGGCACCATCGCGGGCACGAAGCTGCTCGACAGGCTGCCCGAGCGCTGGTTCGTCGCGATCATCAAGACGGTGCTGACCGTGATCGGCCTCGACCTGCTGCGACGCGCGGCTGGATTCTAGCACCTCACAGCATCGGCAGCGAACGCGGCTTTTGCCCACGAGGGAGGGCTGAGTCGATCCGGGCGATTTCCGCTTCGCTGAGCTTCAGGCCCAGCGCGCCGGCATTGTCCTCGACATGGGCGATCCGCGCCGCCTTGGGAATCGCGAACACCGAAAGCCGCCGCGTGAGGAAGGCGAGCGCGACCTGACGCGGGCTCGCGGCATGCGCCTGCGCAATGGCGGCCAGCACCGTGCCGCCGGGACTGCCGGCATCGGGGAAGTCATCCTGTCCGAATGGGCTGTAGGCCGTGACGGCGACGCCATGGCGCTCGCACCACGGGATGACGGCATGCTCGACGGCGCGCTCGCGCAGATGGTACAGCACCTGGTTGCAGGCGATGGCGCCCGGGCTGGCGACCGCCAGCGCCTCCTCCAGATCCTCGACGTCGAAATTGCTGACGCCCCAGGACAGGATCTTCCCCTGCTTCCGTAGCGTCTCGAAGGCGGCGAAGGTCTCGGCCAGCGGATGTGAGCCGGGCCAGTGCAGCAGATAGCAGTCGAGCCGGTCGGTCCCCAGCCGTCGGAGCGAGGCCTCGCAGGCCTTGATCGTTCCGCCGCGTGAGGCGTTGTGCGGCAGCACCTTCGAGACGAGAAAAACCGCGTCACGCCGGCCCGTGATCGCCTCGCCGACGATCTCCTCGGAGCGGCCCGAGCCATACATCTCGGCGGTGTCGATATGGCTCAGGCCGAGATCGAGCCCGCGCCGCAGCGCCGCGACGGCCTCAGGCCTGACGGACAGTTCGATGTTCCAGGTGCCCTGGCCGATGGGCGGGACATGTTGGCCAGTGGCTCCGAAGGGGTGGGTCGTCATGGTTGTCTCCGCATGGCAGCCACGGTCTGGACAGCAGTGCCTTGCCAATATATAAACGTTGCTACATTTAGGGCATGGCCACTAAGCAGGGAGGACGTCATGCAAACCACACTCTCCAGCCGGGAGTTCAATCAGGACACCGGCAGAGCCAAGCGCGCCGCTAAGCAAGGCCCGGTCTTCATCACCGATCGGGGCGAGACCTCGCATGTGCTGCTCTCGATCGACGAATATAGGAAACTCGCCTTTAAGGGGAAGAGCCTGGCGGAGGCTTTGGCAGATCCGAGACCTGAAGCGGATTTCGAGTTTGAGTTCGAGGCGATCAAGGGGCCGCTTTCGAAGCCTTTCGAGTTTGACTGATGTATCTTCTCGATACCAACGTCGTCTCGGAACTCCGGAATCTGCGTATCGCCGACCCTGCCGTGCTTGCCTGGTCGCGCCAGGTGAACGGAGATGGCTGGTTTTTGTCAGCCGTTACGATCTTCGAGCTTCAGCGCGGCGCTTTGCGCGCTCTGCGCCGGGATGCGCGCAAGGGAGAGATGCTGCGCAGTTGGATACACGAATCCGTCCTGCCGGCTTTCAAGGGGCGAATCCTGCCGGTCGATGCGGATGTCGCTCTACGCTGTGCATCCATGCATGTGCCCGACCCCAAGCCCGATCGCGACAGCATGATCGCCGCGACCGCGAGCGTTCATCACCTGAAAATCGCTACCCGCAACGTCGCAGATTTCGAGGCTTGCGGCGTGCAGGTGTTCAATCCCTGGCTTTATCCAGCATAGCCGACCTCACACCGGCGGCGTGCCGTTCGCCTGCAGCACCTCGCCCGCCAGATAAAGCGAGCCGCAGATCAGGATGCGCGGCGGGGCGGGCCATGGCCGCCCGGCGATCATGCGCAGGGCCTGCTCGACCGAGCCGGACGTCTCTGCCTGAAGCCCGGCCGCGCCAGCGAGGCTCGCGACCTCCGCTGCGGGGCGCGCCACCAGCGAGTTCTGAATCGGGACGGCCAAGAGCGTCTGCGCCAGCCCCTTGAAATGACCAAGTGTTGCGCGCGCATCCTTGGTCGAGAGCAGGCCGACGATCATCACGAGCGGGGCCGGGTTGCGGTCGGCGAGATCGGCCATGGCCTGGGCCAGCACGCGCCCGCCATCGGGGTTGTGGCCGCCATCGAGCCAGAGTTCGGCGCGCGGCGGCAGCAGATCGACCAGATGTCCGCGCGAGAGGCGCTGCAGCCGCGCCGGCCAGTCGGCCCCGAGCATGCCCTGCTCGAAGGCGCGCGCGGGCAGCCCGCCATAGCCGGCAGCGCGCAATCCGGCGATCGCCGTACCGGCATTCACGTGCTGGTGCCGGCCGGCGAGGCGCGGCAGGGGCAGGTCGAGCAGGCCGTCGCTATCCTCGTAGACCAGCCGGCCGCCATCCTCATGGACGTTGAAATCCTGCGCGCCGATCAGGATCTTGGAGGCCCCGACGCGCTCGGCGACCGATTCCAGCACGGCGGTCGGCTCGGGCTCCTGCGGCGCGATTACGGCCGGCGCGCCGCGTTTGAAGATGCCGGCCTTTTCGCCGGCGATCTTGGTCACCGTGTCGCCGAGATACTCGGCATGGTCGAGCGAGACCGGCGTGACCACCGCGCAAGCCGGATGGGCGATGACGTTGGTCGCGTCGAAACGCCCGCCGAGCCCGACTTCCAGCAGCACGACATCGGCCTCGTGCTCGGAGAAGAGCATGAGCCCCGCCGCCGTCGTCATCTCGAAGAATGTGGTCGGATCGCCCGCATTGGCGTGCTCGCAGCGCATCAGGGCGTCGACCAGCATGTCCTCGTCGACGAAGCGACTGCCGCCCGCCGCGCCGATCCGGATGCGCTCGTGGAAGCGCACCAGATGCGGTGAGGTGTAGACATGCACGCGCAGGCCCGCCGCCTCCAGGATCGCCCGCATGAAGGCGATGGTCGAGCCCTTGCCGTTGGTGCCGGCGACATGGATCACCGGCGGCAGCTTGGTCTGCGGATCGCCCAGCCGCTCCAGCAGGCGCAGCATGCGCCCCAGCGACAGGTCGATCAGCTTGGGATGCAGCGCGAGGAACCGCGCCAGCAGCATGTCGGACGAGCCCATGACGCGTGTGTTCGCCCCCGCTTGCGCGCGCCGCTCAGACCGCCTCGGCGACCGGGAGCGGTGCGTCGGCCTTCGCCGGCTCCGGCTGGCGGGTCAGCAGCCGGCCGAGGCGGGCCAGCGTCTCGGGGATCTCATGGCGGTGGACGACCATGTCGACCATGCCGTGATCCTTGAGATACTCCGCGCGCTGAAAGCCCTCGGGCAGCTTCTCGCGGATGGTCTGCTCGATCACGCGCGGGCCGGCGAAGCCGATCAGAGCGCCGGGCTCGGCGATCTGGACGTCGCCCAGCATGGCGTAGGAGGCGGTGACGCCGCCCGTGGTCGGATTGGTCAGCACGACGAAATAGGGCAGGCCGGCGCGGCGCAGCATCCGGACAGCGACGGTGGTGCGCGGCAGTTGCATCAGCGACAGGATGCCCTCCTGCATGCGCGCGCCGCCGGAGGCCGCAAATATAATAAACGGCGTACCTCGATCGACGGCGGTTTCGAGCCCGGCGATCACCGCCTCCCCCGCCGCCATCCCGAGCGAGCCGCCCATGAAGTCG
>JBKJSB010000269.1:0-10139 GCA_046593015.1 Allobosea sp. | reverse complement strand
CGTCGTGCTGGCGTCCGAGTTCGGCGTGCTGCCGATCCCGGAGGAGAAGATCGTCCAGAAGTGGCGGCTGCAGCCCGGCAAGATGCTGCTGATCGACCTTGACCAAGGCCGCATCATCTCCGACGACGAGATCAAGACGAGCCTTTGCCTCGCCAACCCCTACAAGGATTGGCTGAAGCGCACCCAGATCGTGCTCGAGGAATTGCCCCCGGTCGAGGCCCGCGCCCAGCGCACCGACGTACCGCTGCTCGATCGCCAGCAGGCTTTCGGCTACACCCAGGAAGACACCAAGATCGTGATGGCGCCGATGGCCGTGACCGGCCAGGAAGCCGTCGGCTCGATGGGAACCGACACGCCGATCTCGGCGCTCTCGTCGAAGTCGAAGCTGCTCTACACCTATTTCAAGCAGAACTTCGCGCAGGTCACCAACCCGCCGATCGACCCGATCCGCGAGGAGCTCGTGATGAGCCTCCTGTCGTTCATCGGGCCGCGTCCCAACATCCTCGATCTGGAGGGCGCCTCGCGCCGCAAGCGGCTGGAGGTGCGCCAGCCGATCCTGACCAATGACGATCTCGAGAAGATCCGCTGCATCGGCCATTACGAAGACCGCTTCGACACCAAGACGATCGACGCGACCTATCCGGCGCGCGAGGGCGCAGCCGGCATGGAAGGCGCGATCGCACGGCTCTGCGAGCGCGCGGAGGCTGCCGTCCATGGCGGCTACAACATCATCATCCTGTCCGACCGGCAGGTCTCGGCCGAGCGCATCCCGATCCCGGCGCTGCTGGCGACGGCGGCCGTGCATCATCACCTGATCCGCAAGGGCCTGCGCACGTCGGTCGGCCTCGTGATCGAATCGGGCGAGCCGCGCGAGATCCACCATTTCGCCTGCCTCGCCGGTTTCGGCGCGGAAGCGATCAACCCCTATCTCGCCTTCGAGACGCTGGAGGCGCTCTATGAGGCGGGCGAGTTCCCCAGGGAAGTCGATCGCTACGAGGTGGTGAAGCGCTTCATCAAGTCGGTCGGCAAGGGCATGCTCAAGGTCATGTCCAAGATGGGCATCTCGACCTACCAGTCCTATTGCGGCGCGCAGATCTTCGACGCCGTCGGGCTTCGCAGCGACCTGATCGAGACCTATTTCACCGGCACGATCTCCTCGATCGAGGGCGTGGGTCTGGCCGAAATCGCCGAGGAATCGGTGCGCCGCCATCGCGACGCGTTCGGCGACTCGCCGATCTACCGGGACTCGCTCGATATCGGCGGCGAATACGCCTTCCGCCTGCGCGGCGAGGACCATGCCTGGACGCCGGAGAACATCGCGCTGCTGCAGCATGCCGTGCGCGGCAATGCGCAGGGCAAGTACAAGGCCTATGCCGAGCTGGTGAACGACCAGAGCCAGCGCTTCTCGACCATTCGCGGCCTGTTTGCGATCAAGGACGTCGCCGGCCTCGGGCGCAAGGCCATCCCGCTCGATCAGGTCGAGTCCGCCGTCGACATCGTCAAGCGCTTCTCGACGGGCGCGATGTCCTTCGGCTCGATCAGCCATGAGGCGCATTCGACGCTCGCTATCGCGATGAACCAGATCGGCGGCAAGTCGAACACCGGCGAGGGTGGCGAGGAGCCCGAGCGCTTCGTGCCGATGGCCGACGGGCGCTCGATGCGCTCGGCGATCAAGCAGGTCGCCTCGGGGCGCTTCGGCGTCACGACCGAATATCTCGTCAACGCGGCGATGATGCAGATCAAGATCTCGCAGGGCGCCAAGCCCGGTGAGGGTGGCCAGCTTCCCGGCCACAAGGTCGATGCGCGCATCGCCAAGGTGCGGCATTCGACGCCGGGCGTCGGCCTGATCTCGCCGCCGCCGCATCACGACATCTATTCGATCGAGGACATCGCCCAGCTCATTTTCGATTTGAAGAACGTCAATCCGGCGGCCGACGTCTCGGTCAAGCTCGTCTCCGAGCTTGGCGTCGGCACGGTGGCGGCCGGCGTCGCCAAGGCGCGCGCCGACCACATCACCATCTCGGGCTATGAGGGCGGCACGGGCGCGTCGCCTTTGACCTCGATCAAGCATGCCGGCTCCCCCTGGGAGATAGGGCTCGCCGAAACCCACCAGATCCTGGTGATGAACAAGCTGCGCGGCCGCATCGCGCTGCAGGTCGATGGCGGTCTCAGGACTGGCCGCGACATCGTCATCGGCGCGCTGCTCGGGGCCGACGAGTTCGGC
Organism: Allobosea sp.; assembly: GCA_046593015.1. Lineage (GTDB taxonomy): Bacteria > Pseudomonadota > Alphaproteobacteria > Rhizobiales > Beijerinckiaceae > Allobosea. The sequence continues at coordinate 7,915 of JBKJSB010000269.1, read as the reverse complement.
TTCGCCACCGCGCCGCTGATCGCGGCCGGCTGTATCATGATGCGCAAATGCCATCTCAACACCTGCCCGGTCGGCGTCGCGACGCAGGACCCGGTGCTGCGCAAGCGCTTCAAGGGCACCCCCGAGCACGTCATCAACTTCTTCTTCTTCCTCGCCGAGGATGTGCGCGAGATCATGGCCTCGCTCGGCGTCGCCAGCTTCGACGATCTCGTCGGCCGCTCCGACTGGCTCGACAAGAGGCAGGCGATCGACCACTGGAAGGCCAGGGGGCTCGACTTCGCCCGCATCTTCCACAAGCCGGAAATGGGGCCCGACGTCGCGATCCGCCATGTCGAGCTGCAGCAGCACCCGATCGACAACGTGCTCGACCGGACGCTGATCGCCAAGGCGCAAGGCGCGCTCGACGGCGGCGCTGCGGTCGTGATCGAGAGTGCGATCAACAATGTCGACCGCTCGACCGGTGCGATGCTGTCTGGCCAGGTCGCCAAGCGCTACGGCTATGCCGGCCTGCCCGAGGACACCATCACGGTGAAGCTGACCGGCACCGCCGGCCAGAGCTTCGGCGCCTGGGTCGTCAACGGCGTCACGCTGGAGCTGACCGGCCAGGCCAACGACTATGTCGGCAAGGGCCTCTCGGGCGGCAAGCTGATCATCAGGCCCTCGCCCGATGCACGGCCCAAGGCCGAGCAGTCGATCATCGTCGGCAACACCGTGCTCTACGGCGCGATTTCGGGTGAGTGCTATTTCCGCGGCGTCGCCGGCGAGCGCTTCGCGGTCAGGAATTCCGGCGCGATCGCGGTGGTCGAGGGCACCGGCGACCATGGCTGCGAATACATGACCGGCGGCGTCGTCGTCGTGCTCGGCCAGACCGGCCGCAACTTCGCAGCCGGCATGTCGGGCGGCATCGCCTATGTGCTCGACGAGGACAAGAGCTTCGCCAAGCGCTGCAACCTGTCGATGGTCGATCTTGAGCCGGTGCCGGAGGAGGAGGAGCTGACCCAGCGCCTCTACCACCATGGCGGCGACATGGAGACCAAGGGCCGCATCGACGTGATGGCCAACATGTCCGGGTACGACGCCGAGCGGCTGCACCAGCTCATCGCCGACCATCATGAGTATACCGGGTCGGAGCGGGCGAAGGAGATCCTCGACAACTGGGCCGACTATTTGCCCAAATTCGTCAAGGTCATGCCGGTGGAATACCGCCGTGCGCTTCAGGAAATCGAGCAGGCGCAGGCCGGCATGTCGGTGGCGGCGGAGTAATATCGATGGGCAAGGTGACAGGCTTCCTCGAGATCGACCGGCGCGACCGGAAGTATCTCCCCGCTTCCGACCGGATCAGGAACTACAAGGAGTTCGTGATCCCGCTCGGCCCGGAGGCGACGCGCGACCAGGCGGCGCGCTGCATGAATTGCGGCATTCCGTACTGCCATAATGGCTGCCCGGTGAACAACCAGATCCCGGACTGGAACGACCTCGTCTACAACGACAAGTGGCGCGAGGCGCTGACCAACCTGCACTCGACCAACAACTTCCCGGAGTTCACCGGCCGCGTCTGCCCCGCGCCCTGCGAGGCGTCGTGCACGCTGGATCTGGAAGACACGCCGGTCACGATCAAGTCGATCGAATGCGCCATCGTCGACAAGGGCTGGGCCGAGGGCTGGATCCATCCCGAGCCGCCCAAGACAAAGACCGGCAAGTCGATCGGCATCATCGGCTCCGGCCCTGCGGGCCTTGCCGCAGCCCAACAGCTCGCGCGTGCCGGCCACGAGGTCCATCTCTATGAGCGCCAGGCGCGGGCCGGCGGCCTGCTGCGCTACGGCATTCCCGACTTCAAGATGGAGAAGGCGCAGGTCGAGCGCCGGGTGAAGCAGATGGAGGCCGAGGGCGTGGTCTTCCATTACGGCGTCAATGTCGGCGTCGATCTCGACCCGGCCGAACTGCTGGAAAAGCACGACGCCATCGGCCTGACCGGCGGCGCGGAGAAGCCGCGCGATTTGCCCATCGAGGGCCGCGACCTCGCCGGCATCCAGTTCGCCATGGATTTCCTGCCGCAGCAGAACCGGCGCAATGGCGGCGAGCCGGCAACGCTGGCCAACTCCCAGCCGATCCTGGCCGGCGGCAAGCATGTCGTCGTCATCGGGGGCGGCGATACGGGCTCCGATTGCATCGGCACCTCGGTGCGGCAGGGCGCGCTCTCGGTGACGCAGATCGAGATCATGCCGCAGCCGCCCCAGATGGAGAACAAGCAGCTCACCTGGCCGAACTGGCCCCTCAAGCTGCGCACCTCGTCGAGTCATGAGGAAGGCGCCGAGCGCGACTTCGCCATCGGCACGGTGAAGTTCACCGGCGAGAACGGACATGTCCGCAAGCTGCGCTGCGCCAAGGTCGATGCCTCGTTCAAGCCGATCGAGGGCACGGAATTCGACCTCAAGGCCGATCTCGTGCTGCTCGCCATGGGCTTCGTCTCGCCCGTGCATGAGGGGCTGATCGAAAAGCTCGGCGTCAAGCTCGACGGGCGCGGCAATGTCGAGGCCAACCAGCTCGCCTACAAGACCACGGTCGAGAAGGTGTTCGCCGCCGGCGACATGCGGCGCGGGCAGTCGCTCGTGGTCTGGGCGATCCGCGAGGGCCGGCAGATGGCGCATTCCATCGACAAGCATCTGATGGGCGAGACGATTCTCCCCAGGTGATGCCGTCGCGAACGCTACTCCGGAGGCCGTCTGACGCGGCGGTCTCCGCTTCCGGTGTTCACGGACATGAAGTCCGCTGCGCTCCGGTTCTCGACCGCCACGCCAGCCGGCTCACCGGGGCGCGTCCGTGACGGCCTCCGGCCACCGACGTAGCACGTTGATGCGACCGAACTCAGCTCGCCTTGGCCACCGCCTGTTTCAGCCGCGCCAGCGCTTCCGCCCCGCCGGCCTTCAGCGGGGGATCGGAGGCCGCCGCGTCCTTCTCCAGCGCCTCGATCAACGCTGCGACCGAGGGCTCGGTCCCGGCCGCGACCAGCCGCAGCACGGCGTTGGCCATGATGTTGGGCCAGTAGGCGGCCGCCCCCTTGGCCAGTCCCTTGGCCTTTCGCCCCTCGAATTCCTGCGCGAGCTGCTCGGGTGTCTTCTGTGCCATGGTTCAGGCCTTTCGTTCGGTAGCGCCGCCCCGGCTCGCCACCAGCGCGCCGACGACGATGAGCACGCAGGAAGCCGCCAGCAGCCAGCTCGGGACGGCATAGCCGGCGATCACGAGAATGATCGTCGAGAGCACGGGCGCGGCATAGGATGCGACGCCGAGCAGCGCGACATCGCCCTGCTTCATGCCGATGTCCCAGACCACGAAGGCAAGCCCGATCGAGCCCAGCCCCAGGCCCAGCACGCCGCCCCATTCGATGGCGGTCAGAGACCAGAGCGTCGGCTCGAAGGCGAGATGGCAGGCCAGCGCCGGCACGGCGCAGCCGAGAAGCGTGATGCACAGGCTCTCCGAGGGCACGCCGGCAAAACGCCGCGAGACCACCGAATAGCTCGCCCAGACGAAGGCCCCGAGCGCCGCAAGAAGATGGCCGAGCTGGAGCCCGCCGCCCGTCCCGAGCCCGCCCGAGACCAGCAGCGCGGTGGCGGCCAGCCCGATCAGCGCCCCGACGAGATGGCGCGGCTTCAGCCCGCCGCCCGGCAGCAGGGCCGCAAACAGCACGATCAGCAGCGGCCAGAGATAATGGATCAGGTTGGCCTCGGCGGCAGGTGCGGTCTTCACAGCCGCGTAATAGAGGAAGGTGTCGCCGAACGGCCCGTAGAGCCCGAGCGCAAAGGAGGCCGGCGTCGGCATGATCGAGCCGAGCCTGCCGCGCAGGGCCGCGATGGCGAGGATCAGCAGCCCGCCGATGACGAAGGTCATGAAGACGAGCTGGAACGGCGGCACCCGGCCCGACATGGCGGTGAACAGCGCCAGCGTCGACCAGAGCAGGATGGCGACGAGGCCGGTGAGCGTGGCGGTGCGGGAGGTCATGGCTTGCGGCAAGGCGGGGCGGAGGCCGCAGGCGATAGCAGAGGCAGGCGGCTCTGCCTACAGCGCGGCGGCAGCGAGCTGGCGCGACGTCTCGAAAAGGGCCCGTCCAATCTCGCGCGCCCTCTCGACATGCGAGGCCGGGAAGCGCGGGTCCGCTTCGAGCATAAGGTTCGACGTGACGACGCGCGCGCCGCAATAGTCGAAGATGCCATGCTCGATCTGTGTCCTCATGGCCGCGAGATAGCCATGACGCTCATAGGTTGGCTGATCAGCGGCGCCGAGGGCGATCAGGTGAACGCGGAGTCTGCCGAGCTTTTTAGGCGCTTCTGCGCCCGGGCGGTCGTCATACGCCCAATCCTGAGAGAAAACACGGTCGATCCAGCCCTTCAGCGCCGCCGGCATCGACCACCAATAGACTGGATAGACGAGCACGAGATCGTCGGCGCGATCGATCCGGGCCTGCTCCGCCAGCACATCGGCCGGAGGCGGGGCCTTCCGGAGATAGGCAGCGCGATCGGCGGCCATGTATCTTGGATCGAAGGCCTCGGCGGCGAGGTCCGCGATTTCGAAGGAATGATCTAGCCCCGACAGCGAAACGCCTTCGCCGATATGGGCGGCGATGCGATGGCTGAGCGAAGCGGGATCGGGATGCGAGACGACGATGAGCGCATGCATGGTAGAACTCCTGCCGGTCGATTGCATATCGAGGATCGAGCTTATATACTTAAGGTAACTTACTATTGGTATATAGCATGTCAAGTGACAGAAATGCGGAAAGCGCCCGGCCGCGCCGCCGCCTGACGCGGGAGGAGCGGCGTCGCCAGCTTCTGGACGTCGCATGGCGGCTGGTCCGAGAGGAGGGAACGGAGGCGCTTACGCTCGGGCGTCTGGCCGAGACGGCAGGCGTGACGAAGCCCGTGGTCTACGATCAGTTCGAGACCCGGCGTGGGTTGCTGGCGGCGCTTTTTCGCGAGTTTGAGGCGCGGCAGACGGCGCTGATGGATGCCGCGCTGCAGGCGTGCGAACCGACGTTGGCGGGCGTCGCCACGGTCATTGCGTCATCCTATGTTGACTGCGTGCTGTCGCAGGGCCGTGAGATTCCCGGCGTGATCGCGGCCTTGGCGAGTTCGCCGGAACTCGAGACGATCAAGCGCGAGTTCGAGGGGCCCTTCTTGCAAAAATGCCTGGGCCTGCTTGTGCCGTTCACGACATCGGATACGATCGCGCCGGCCGCGCTCTGGGCGATGCTGGGCGCGGCCGAGGCCTTGTCCCATGCGGCCGCGACAGCGGAGATCACCGCCGTGGAAGCGCAGGACGAACTCGTCGCCATCATCGTGGCGCTGGTGGCCAGGAGCGCGTAAGACAGGTATCCGCAACCTCGCGAGCGCGGGTGGGCGCTGAAACCATTGGAGCTTCGTTGGGTGACGATCGCGACAGATGCCTATGCGCCACCCGCGTCCGGCGAGACATGGTCCACCCTGCCGCCCGCGCAAGCCGGGTTCGACCCCGCCGCGCTTGACGCCGCCATCGCCTTTGCCAAGTCCCACGAAAGCCCGTGGCCGCGCAGCCTCTATTATCCCGACGGAGCCTATGTCGGGAATGTCGAGTGGAACGAGACCGGGCCGTGGAGCGAGATCGTCGGCCGCGTCGCGGAACGCGGCGGCCCGGCCGGGCTGATCCTCAAGGGCGGCAGGCTCGTCGCCGAATGGGGCGAGACCAACCGCACCGACATGACCTTCTCGATCGCCAAGAGCTATCTCTCCGTGCTGGCGGGGCTCGCTGTCGATGACGGGCTGATCGCCGACATCGACGAGCCGGTCGGCCGCAGCGTCGAGGGGCCGTGGTTCGAGAGCGAGCACAACAGCGCGGTCACCTGGCGGCATCTCTTGACGCAGGCGAGCGAATGGCGCGGCGAGATTTTTGGGAAGTCCGACCAGGTCGACCACAATCGGCAGATCGGGCCCGGCGCCGACAACAGCCGCAAGGGCCAGCTCCGCGAGATGCGCGCGCCCGGCTCGTTCTACGAATACAACGATGTGCGCGTGAATCTGCTCGGCTACTGCCTGCTGCAGCGCTTCCGCCGACCGCTTCCCGAGGTTCTGCGCGAGCGCATCATGGACCCGATCGGAGCCTCAAACGACTGGCGCTGGGAGGGCTACGAGACCTCATGGGTCGAGATCGACGGCAAACGCATCCAGTCGGTGCCGGGCGGCGGCCATTGGGGCGGCGGCTTGTTCATCGGTGCGCGCGACCATGCCCGCTTCGGCCTGCTGGTCGCGCGTGGCGGCGTCTGGAGCGGCAGGCAACTGCTCTCGCGGCAATGGGTCGAGGCGATGATGACGCCCTCGGCGACGCTCGCCAATTACGGTTTGCTGTGGTGGCTGAACCGGGGGCCTGCGGCCCGCGCCAACGTGCCTGCGACCGCCGCCTTCGCGCTCGGAGCCGGCACCAACGCGATCTGGCTCGACCCGGCGCAGGACCTCGTCGCAGTGCTGCGCTGGATCGATGGTGCGTCGCTGGACGGCTTTGTCGACCGGATGCTGGCGGCGCGGCGCTGATCGCGCGCCATGGCGCGTTTTTCGCCATGGCGGCCATGCGCGCGCGTCGATTGACCGCGTCAGTGCGACGGATCAAGCGTTGTGACCATGACGACGATCCCGCTGCCGCTTTCCGCCCGCCGCCCCGTGATGCCGGTTCTTGCCGCGCTCAGCGTCGCTCATCTGCTGAACGACCTCGTCCAGTCGATGATCCCGGCGATGTATCCGCTGCTGAAGGAGACCTACCGGCTCGACTTCCTGCAGGTCGGGCTGATCACATTGGCCTTCCAGGTCACCTCCTCGCTGCTGCAGCCGCTGCTGGGCTGGCTCACTGACCGCAAGCCCTGGCCGCATGCGATGGTGGCGGGCATGGCCTCGACGCTGGCCGGCCTCGTCGGGCTGTCCTTTGCCGGCAGCTACGGCATGGTGCTTGTCTCGGCGGCGCTGATCGGGCTCGGCTCGGCGGTGTTCCACCCCGAGGCGACGCGGATGGCCCGCCATGCGGCGGCCGGGCGGCAGGGGCTGGCGCAGGGCGTCTTTCAGGTCGGCGGCCATGCCGGCTATGCGGCCGGGCCTCTGCTGGCGGCGGCGATCGTGGTGCCGCGCGGGCAGGCGAGTCTGGTCTGGTTCTCGGGCGTGGTGCTGGTGGCGATGGCTCTGATGGCCTGGACGGCCTCGCGCTACGCCGCCTTCCGCCGCGCCGAAGCCGAGGCCGCGCGGGGCGAGACGGTGGAGCCTGCGCCGTCACACGGCCTGCCGCGCGGCAAGATCCTGCTCGCCATGGCGATCCTGATCGTGCTGCTGATGTCGAAGAACGGCTACACGGCCGCCTTCACCTCCTATTACACCTTCTACCTGATCGAGCGTTTCGGCGTGACGCTGCAGTTCTCGCAGGTGATGCTGTTCGCCTATCTCGTCGTCGGCGCGTTCGGCGTCATCGTCGGCGGGATGATCGGCGACCGGATCGGGCGCGACCGCGTGATCTGGCTCTCGATCCTCGGCACCCTGCCCTTCGCGCTGATGCTGCCCTATGCCGACCTGCTCTGGACCGGCATCCTCAGCATCGTCATCAGCTTCATCATGGCGAGCGCCTTCTCGTCGATCCTGATCTACGCGATCGACCTCGTGCCGCACCGCGTCGGCCTCGTCGGCGGCCTGTTTTACGGCCTGTCCTTCGGTCTGGGAGGCATCGCGGCGGCGGGGCTCGGCGCGCTCGCCGACAAGGTCGGCATCGTGCAGGTGTTCTGGCTCTGCGCCTTCCTGCCGGCGCTGGGGCTGCTGACGTTCTTCCTGCCGCACGGCGCGCGGCAGGTTTGATCGAAAGCGTCTGGCCTTCACGCCATGAACTGACCGCCATTCACCGCAAAGGTCGCCCCCGTCGC
>JBKJSB010000202.1:0-16158 GCA_046593015.1 Allobosea sp. | reverse complement strand
CGCCCGAGCGCACGGGCGCGGCCTCGGCCATGTCGGAGACCGGCGCGGAACTCGGCGGCGCGCTCGGCGTCGCGGTGCTGGGCAGCCTGGGCGCAGCGCTCTATCGCACCGGCATGGCCGATTTCGCTTTGCCCGGTGTCGACGCCGCGACGCTGGCGCCGGCCCGCGCCACGCTGGGCGGCGCGCTCGCGGCGACTGCCGGCCTTGCGCCCGAGCAGGCGGCGGCGCTGCTGACGCAGGCGCGCGAGGCCTTCATGGCGGGATTCCGCGCGGTGGCTGCGCTGTCGGTCCTCGGCATGATGTTCTGCATCGCCGTGACGCTGGGCGTGCTGCGGAACGCGAAGGCAGGTGGCGGGCATTGAGGGGCGCGCCGCAGCCCGGAAACGGCGGCGCGCTGATTCACGCCTTGAAGACGTAGCCGTCCTTGATCATCGCGTCGGCCGGGATTGCCGGGAGATCGTTGAAGAGCTGCGGATGATCGGCCATCACCTTGAGGATGTGCTTGGGCTCAATGTGCTTGTTGACGTCGAAGGTCGACTTCAGGAAGCCGAGCCGGTGCAGCGTGTCCTGCGCCGCCCACATCGCGCGGTAGTTGTTGGCCGAGAGGCGCCGGTCGGCCTGGGTGATGTTGAACTCCATGGCGGCCTCGGCGATCTCCTGCTTCAAGCCGGGGATCCAGCGCGTGCCGACCTGCGCGGCCGCCTTCGCGTTCTTCCGCATCCACTGGTCGGCTTCGGAGACCGCCGCCAGGAATTTCTCGATCGTTGCGCCGTTCTTGGAGACCCAGTCGCGCGTGCCGACATTGAACCCGACATAGGCGATGACGTCGCCGCCGCGAATGACCTCGACCGCGCCCGGCACGTCCTTCAGCGCCACGATCGGCCAGGGGTCCCAGCCGACGAAGGCGTCAATGCCCTTGGCCAGCAGCGCCACCGTCATATCCGGCGGCGGCGTGTTGATCAGCGTGACATCGGCCGGCGTCAGCCCCGCCTTCTCGATCAGGGCGAGGATGTAGAGGTGGTTGATCGTGCCGAAGGAGGCCGCGACCTTCTTACCCTTGAGACTTTTGAGATCGCCCTTGGCGATGCCCGCGTCGCCGCGCGCCACCAGCGCCATCGTCGCGTCCGAGCCGCGCCGCGTGGCGTTGCCGGAGTAGTTGCCGAGCGCGACGAGGTCCATGCCGCGCGTCACCGCGCCGATCATCGGCACGCCGACCTGCACGATCGCGCTCTCGCCCGCCTGCAGCGCGTTCAGCGCGTCGACGCCGGTGGCGTATGGCCGGGCGATCTCGACATCGAGGCCCCATTTCTCGAAGAAGCCGCGCTCGAGCGCGATCGGCAGCCCGAGCTGGTCGATGCCGGTGACCATGCCGGCCTTGAGCTTGGTCAGCGTCTGCGCCCTGACGATGCCTGGCGCCGCCAGCAAGGCGGCTCCGGCGATGGCGGTCCTGCGTGTGATCATGGTTTCATCCTCCCTGTTGCAGTGGTTCGACCCGCTTGACCCAGTAGTACCGGGCGATCGCCGCGAGTTCTTGTCTGTCGATATTCCGGAGCTCCACCGTCGTTCCGTCAGTGCCCGAGACGCGCCCGAAGCGCTGGAAGATCAACACGTGGAAGCGCTCCGGCGCGAACGGCAAGGTGATCAGTGCGTTGACGCGTGGCCGGTCTGGAAATCCGCCGGCGATCTTGGCCGGCGCCGCCGCCCACAGCCAGCCCTGCCAGCCGATCCAGGCAAGCAGCAGCCCGGCCAGGATCTGCCCACGGCGCGAGGCCAGGATGACGCGCAGCAGCTTCATGCCGACCTCACCAGCGTCATCACGCGGTTGGAGACCTCCTTGAAGGCGTCGTCCTCGACCAGCCTGTCCCAGATTCGCGGTCGCGGAAGGTCGACCTCGACCTGCTCCAGCACGCGGCCCTTCGACAGCACGACGACGCGGTTGGCGAGGAACACCGCCTCGGGCACGTCATGGGTGATGAACAGAACGGTCGGCCGGCGCTCTTCCCAGATGCGCGAGAGCTCGTCCTGCAGCGTCATGCGCGTCTGAGCATCGACGCTCGCGAAGGGTTCGTCCATCAGCAGCACGTCGGGCTTGTTGGCGAGCGCGCGCACGACGCCGACGCGCTGCTGCATGCCGCCCGAGAGCTCGTTGGGATAGCGGTCAGCGGCATGCGAGAGCCCGGCCATCTCAAGATATTCGCGCGCGATCGCGTCGCGCTCGGGCTTGGGGACGCCAGCCATCTTCGGCCCGAAGCCGACATTGTCGAGCACCGTCTTCCAGGGGAACAGCGCGAAGGACTGGAAGACGACACCGCGATCAGGCCCCGGCCCCTTAACCGGCTGGCCGTCGACGAGGATGTCGCCGCCGCTGGCGGGAATGAAGCCCGCCACCATGTTGAGGATCGTCGACTTGCCGCAGCCCGACGGGCCGACGATCGAGACGAACTCGCCCGCCGGCACCTCGAGCGTCACGTCGTGCAGCGCCGTGTGATGCGCGCCGGCATAGGGGTCGAAATAGGTCTTCGACAGGGATTTCAGGCTGAGCGTCTTCACTGCGTGACCAAGCCCCAGCGACGCCCGGTCGCGCGCTCGATCGGCGCGAGGATCCAAGAATCGACGATGTACCAGAGGATGCCGAGCACGATCATGCCCAGCACGATCTCGACGACGGAGCCCGCGCGGCGGGCGTCGAACATCAGGAAGCCGATGCCGCTGGTGCCGACGATCATCTCGGCGGCGATCAGCGCCCGCCAGCCATAGCCGAGCCCGTTGCGCAGGCCCGTGATGATGTTGGGCAACGCCCCGGGGATGACGACCTCGGTCAAGATGCGCCAAGGTGGCGCACCGAGGCTTTGCGCCGCGCGGTGCAGTTCGATCCGCACCGACCGCACGCCCAGCACCGTGTTGAGAAGCACGGGAAAAAGCACTGTGTAGACGATGATGACCGTCATCGTCGTCAGGCCGAAGCCGAACCAGATGATGAGCAGCGGCAGCCAGGCGATGTCGCCGATCGCCTGGAAGAACAGCAGCGGCGGCCACAACGCCCTGTGCGCGCGCTTGGACAGGCCGACCCAGAGGCCGAGCGGCACGCCGAGCGCGATGCCGACGGCCGCGCCCGCCGCCAGCCGGCCGACGCTGTCGCCGAAATATTCGGGCAGGATGCCCTTGTACATCAGCTCGCCGAAGACCCGCATCACGTCCGGCGGCGAAGGGAAGAAGGCCGGGGGGAACGGCCCCCAGAGCGAAACCCCCCACCATAACGCAATGACCGGAACGAAGGGCGCCAGCGTCGCCAGCGAGGGAAAGGCGGTCGAGGCGCGCACCCAGGCGCTCCACAGGGGCAGCAGGGCGTTCATGCGCGCACCAGACCCCAGCGCTCGATCGTCGCGCGCTCCAGCGGAACGAGCAGCAGGCGGTCGATCAGCAGCCAGATCACGCCGATCACGATCATCCCCATGACGATGACCTCGGTGGCGTAGAAATCGCGCGCCACGAAGAGCATGTAGCCGAGCCCCTGGCTGGTCGCGATCATCTCGGCGGCGATCAGCCCGCGCCATGCGAAACCCAGCCCCGTGCGGATTCCGGTGACGATGTTGGGCAATGCGCCGGGCAGCAGCACGTCGGTCAGCAGCGCCCATCGACCCGCCCCCAGCGAGGCCGCGGCATGGCGCAGCGGCATCGGGATGGTCGAGACGCCGAGCAGCGTGTTGTAGGCGACCACGAAGAAGACGGCGTTGAAGATGACGAAGACGATCGCGCCGAAGCCGTAGCCGAACCACAAGGTCGCGATCGGAATCCAGGCGATGCCCGCGAGCACCGAGAAGAAGCGCAGCAATGGCGTGAGGAAGGCGGAAACGCCCCGGCTCACTCCCATCGCGACGCCAAGCGGCACGGCGACGAGAATGGCGAGGATCGTGCCGACCGCAACGCGAAGCAGGCTCGCGCCGACATGCCCGATCAGCGTGCCGTCGAGCAGCGCGCTCCACAGCGCGACCGCGACCGCGGGCACGCCCGGAAATATCTGCGGCCGCACGCCGAGCGCCGGCACGAGCACAGCCCAGAGCGCCACAAGCACGGCCAGAGGCGCGACGAACGCGAGCGCGCCCGCCATTCGGCCTGTCGAAACCATTCAACCTCCCTGCATGGCCCCTCCAGAGCAAAGGGATCCACGGCTCCCGCCAACGGCGGGCGACAGGGCCTCCATTCTCGCAGGCGCAAGGCCCGGGCGGAGGTCACGATGTCCTTGCATGCAGCATGCGACGCCGGTCCCGCCGAGGCAAGATGCGCGGCGCGCATGGGCCTTTGCGTCGTCGAGAAACGGACTTTCGGCAATAGCGCGGCGCGCTCAGGCGGCGTTTAGGCGAGCGCCGCCATCGCCGCCACCGGCTGGACCAGCAACCCGGCCAGCAACCGCGCCAGCCCGTCCTTGTCGACAGCGCCGTCGCGGATCGTCTCGTCGCGATGGATGCCGCCGGCGATGAACAGGCTATCGAAGCCCATCAGGCGCGCCCCGGCGAGGTCGGTGCGGACCGCGTCGCCGATCACCAGCACCTTTGCGGGATCGACCGGATGGCCGTCGCGCGCCGTCCGCGCAGCCTCCAGCGCGAGATCATAGGCCGGGCGATAGGGTTTTCCGGCCCAGGCGACGGAGCCGCCGAGCTGTTCGTAGATCGTCGCCAGCGCGCCGGCGCAGGGCAGTAGCCGCTCGCCGACATGGACGACGAGATCGGGGTTGCCGCAGATGAAGGGCAGGCCGCGCGCCGCGAAACGCTCCAGAAGCGGACGGTACTGCTCGGGCGTCTCGGTCTTGTAGTCGTTGAGCTCGGTCGCAACGATGAGCTCGGCCTCCGCCTCGCCTACCAACTCGACGTTACTGCCGGCGAAGATCGCGCGATCCTCCTGCCAGCCGATATGGAAGACTTTCCGGTGATGGCTCTCGGCGATCAGCGCCTTGGTGACGTCGCCCGACGTGACCATGGCGTCCCAGCAGCCGCGCGGCACGCGCTTCCGGTCGATCACCTCCGCCACCTGCTCGGAGGGACCAGGAGCATTGGAGAGCAGCACGACCGCCCCGCCCTTCTGGCGAAACGCCGTCAGCGCGGCGCAGGCCGGCTCCAGCGCCCACAGGCCGTCATGCACGACGCCCCAAACATCGCTGATCAGCACATCGTAGCGGGCGAGCAACGTGCCCGCCTCGGTCAGGATCGGAACGGTCATCAGTTCGCTTTCTGCGATTCCAGGGCGATGCGCGCCTCGACCTCGTCCCGGCGCGGCACGGGTGCGACCGCACCATAGCCCTGCGTCGAGAGCGCAGCCGCCACGTTGGCGTAAGCGCCAGCCGCAAAAGCGTCGCCGGTGCGGATGTATTCCGCGAGGAACGCCCCGTCATAGCAGTCGCCCGCGCCGGTGGCGTCGATGCAATCGACCGCAATCGGCACCAGCCGCTCGCGCCGGTCGGGCGTCGCCACCAGCGAGCCCTCATGGCCGAGCGTCAGCGCCACGACCTTGGCGCCCATGCGCAGATAGACATCCGCGATGGCGTCGGGGTCTTCCAGTCCGGTCAGCAGCCTGGCGTCGTCCAGCCCCGGCAGCACGATATCGGCCATCGCGCAGGCGGCGTGGACGATCGCCCGCGCCCGGGTCAGCGGCCAGAGCTTGAGGCGCAGGTTGGTGTCGTAGGCGGTCAGCACGCCGCTTTCGCGGGCAAGCGCGAAGGCCTCGAAGACGGCGTCTGCCGCGCTGGCCGAAATCGCCTGGCTGATACCGGACGCCTGCACGATCTTCGCACAGGCGATGGCATCTCGCGGCAGGTCGCGCGGGCCGTAGAGGCTCGCAGCCGAACCGGCGCGCAGATAGGAGAAGACATGCCCGGTCGGGCCATGATCGACGAAATAGAGCCCGGTCGGTGCGCTTTGATGTGTCGAGACATGGGCGTCGTCGACGCCCTCGCGCGCCCAGAGTTCGCGGATCGAGCGGCCGGCCATGTCGTCTCCGAGCGCCCCCGCATAGGCCGCATGAGCGCCCTGTCTTGCGGCTGCCACCGCGCAATTGGAGGTGTCGCCGCCATGACCGAACTGGAAGGCGCCGGCGTCGGCACGCGTCGCATTGAACTCGCCCAGCGGTTCGCCAATGCAGAGCAAATCGATTGAAGTCTCGGTCACAGGCCTCGTCACCTTCTCGGCGTGGGAGGCCTTCCTAGACCATGCAGCCTTGCCGAGGAAAGCGGCTTTGCGCCGACCCGGCGGCTACTCGGCCGCCTCCTGCACCGGAGGCAGCGTCATTAGGCGTTCGGCGATCTGGGTGATCTCCCGGCGCAGCGCCGCGTTGTCGGTGCTGTCTCCGGAGCCGCCGGCCTTGCGGGCCAGCGTCAGCTCGCGCTTCAGCTTGGTGCGCTTGGCCCGCATCCGGGCGAGATCGGCACGCAGCGTCGCGACCTCCGAAAGAACATCCTCGATCCGGGGCGCATTGGTCGCCAGGCCGGCCGCCTGCATCTCCAGCGCCTCGATGCGCCCATGCGCGAGGCCAAGAGCGGTGTTGGCCGAACCGAGCGCCGCCTTGGCCTCGGCGAGCGCCTGCTCGCGCCCGGTCAGCCGGTCGGACAGCTCGTCTCGCTTGCCCTCCAGCACGAGGATCTGCGTGCGGCTCTCGACCCGGCTGACGCGCAGCGCGTCGAGCTCGAAGCGCAAGCGCGACAGCTCGGCCTCGCGCTCGGCGAGCAGCGCCTCGATACGGCCGAGCGTCGCGCGTTCGTCGCCGAGTTCGGCGCTGCGGGCGGCGAGGTCGGCGCTGGTGCCGGTCAGCGAGGCGCGCGTATCCACGAGCGAGGCCTCGAGGCTGGCGATGTCGGCGATGCGCTTGTCGAGCAGGCCCTGCGTCGCGGCATGGCCGGCAATCTCGGCGGCCAGCGTCGCACGCGTCGTGGCGAGGTCGTCGCGGGTCGCCGCCAGCTCGGCCCTCAGCCCGGAGATATCGGCGTCGCGCGCGACGAGCTCGCCCTCCATCCGGGCGATCCTCATGTCGCGCTGGCCGACCACCTGCATCGCGTCGGCCCGGGCGGCGAAGCCGCGCTCGGCCTTCTGCTCCATCTCGCGGGCATGCAGAGCGAGCTCGGCCCGCAAATGGTCGCGATCGGCCGCGATCTCGGCCAGCGACAGCGGAAACGCGGCTTCCGCCCGCTTGCGCGCCAGCCTGTCGGCGCGCCGCGCGAGAGAGGGCAGCGCCGCCAGCGCCAGCAGGCTGGCGCACAGGAAGCCGAGCGTCACGAGCATGACGGCTTCGATCAAGGCGGATGGCTCCGTGGCGAAGGATGGCGGTCGTGAAACCTTAGCGAAACCTTTGCCACGACGGAACAGTCATGGCCAGCGCCTGAGAAACGCCTGCGTTCAGAAGGGGTTCCAGGTCGCCTGCGGCGTGAACTTCAGATAGCCGAGATTGATGCCGAGCCGCCAGCCGACGCCGGTGCGGATCGGCACCATCATCACGCCCTCGGCCGCCATCGCCGTGAAACCGAAACCGCCGATGAAATAGGCCGAGCCGTCCACCCCGACGAAACGCTGATAGAGCGCATCCACCGAGGGCAGGTTGTAGACCAGCACCATGGTGCGCGCGCCCTCGCCGCCGAAATCGAAGCCCACCGACGGCCCCTGCCAGAACACCTTGCGGTCGCCGGCATTGCGGGTGAACAGCGTACCCTCGCCATAGCGCAAGCCGCCGACGAAAGCGCCCGACGCCTCCTGGCCGAGGATGTAGCCGTTCGGCTCGCCCCAGCGCCGCACCGCCTCCTCGACCGCCAGGCCGAGCCCGCGCGAGACATTGCCGAAGAACTGGTGGCCGGAGCCGACGAGCTCGTTCTGTGAGAAGGAGCGCGGATTCTCGTTGGCGGCGGCATACTGGGCCTGCGCGGAGGCGATCGGGCTGACGGCGCTCGCGGCGGCAAACATCAGGCCACCGAGAAGGACATTGCGGCGGGTCTGTTTCATCGGGATATCTCCGGGCGGAACGCCAGATCGGGTGAACAGGGCCGGACCGGCGCGGGACGACCCCACCGGGACGGGCGGAGCCTGCCTGAACCGGACATCGCCCGGGTCGGCTCCGACTTCACGCATGACGCCAGATTCCAACGCCGCACGCCTGAACGCATCACTTCGGTAACCATTCTGATACCCGGCAAGTGTATCCAACCCGTGAAGATTCAGGCCCGGATGGCCCAAGATCGCAGAATGCGAGGATTTGCCGTGATGAAGGCTGCAACATGGCGGAGCCGGGTTGGGATTGCGGTCGCCGGCCTTGTCGCGGCGGGTTTGGGCGGCGCGGCGTTGGCCAAAACCAAAGCCGCGTTCGAACCGCTGCCGGCGACGATCGGCGCTCCCGCCGGCCTGCCCGATCTGCCGGGATTGGGCGAGGTGATGCAGCGCGATCTGCGCTCGGGGCTGGCGCTGAACGGCTTCGACCCGGTCTCCTATCGCAGCGACGGCCGCGCTATGCCGGGGCTGGAGCGCTTTGAACTGGCCCATCGCGGCATCGTCTGGCGCTTCGTTTCGGCGGCAAATCGCGCAGCCTTCAGCGACGCGCCCGAACTATACGAGCCGGCCTTCGCGGGCTTCGACGGCCTGGGCGTCTCCGAGGGCCGTGCGATCGAGACCAATCCGACCGTGTTCGCCGTCGTCGGCGGCCGGCTCGTCCTGTTCCGCACGCCGGAGAACCGCCAGGCCTTCATCGCCGGAAGCGCCGCCATGGCGCAGGCCGATGCGCGCTGGCGCGAGGTCTACGAGACGATCGCACGCTGATCTGGCAGCGCCGCGAGAGCGCGCCGCGCCATGGCGAGGCTGCCGGCCGCGACGAAGGGCGGATTGCGGAACTGGCGCTCGACACAGCCATAGCGCGGAATAGCACCGTCGAGAGTCAGGACGACGCCGCCGGCGGCCTGCAGAATGGCGTCTCCCGCGGCGATGTCCCACTCCATGGTCTGGCCGCCACGCACATGCAGGTCGGCCTCGCCCGAGGCGATCAGGCCGAACTTCACCGCCGACGACACCGGCCGGCGCTCGCGCGCGCCCATAGCGGTGGTCAGGCCCTCGCTCAGGCCGTCGCCATGGAAGCGGCTGACCAGCGCGACAGGCCCGTCCGCAGGCTCGGGCCGCACCGCGATCGGGACGGCACCGCCGAGCGCAGCGCCGCCTGCATCGAGCTGCTGGGCGAAGGCATGCGCGCCGCCATACCAGAGCCGGCCGATCTGGGGAGCCGCGATCGCGCCAGCGATCGGGCGGTCGCCGCGGACGATGGCGATCGCGACGCAATAGCTTTCGCCATCGGCAAGGAATTCGCGGGTGCCGTCGAGCGGATCGAGCAGGATGAAGACCGGGCCGGGCGCGACGGCGTCGGCGCTCTCCTCGCTGACCACCGGAAAATCCGGCAGGAGCCGCGCCAGCGCAGCCTTGGCGGCGGCATCGGCCGCCAGATCGGCCGAGCAGACCGGCGAGCCGTCCGGCTTCAGCCTGACATCGCGCGCCATCCGCATCGAGAGCAGCACGGCGGCGCTGATGCGCGCGGCCTCGGCCAGGCGGCGGGCCAGTTCGTCCCGGTCGGCGAGGCGGGGATCGTCGGGGCCAATCATGGCGCGGGCGCCGGCCATGATTGGCGCGAGGCGCGAAACAGGGTTAACCACATGCAAACCAAGATGGCACCATATCGTCATCAGACGATCTCCCGGAAATCGGGAGCGCCCGCATCGCCGATCCAGGACGTAAAGCCATGACCGCCATCTCGCTCGAGCCGCTCGACCTGGCCGCACTGCTCTGCAGCCGCGTCTGTCATGATGTGATCAGCCCGGTCGGCGCCATTGTCAACGCGCTGGAGGTGCTTGAGGAGGATGACCCCTCGATGCGCGACTTCGCGCTCGAGTTGATCAAGAAGAGTGCGCGCAACGCTTCGGCACGGCTCCAGTTCGCCCGCCTCGCCTTTGGGGCGGCGGGATCGGCCGGGGCGATGATCGATCTCGGCGACGCCGGCAATGTCGCCAACGGCTTCCTCAACGACGAGAAACTCTCGCTCGACTGGGAGGCCCCGCGCGCATTGCTGCCGAAAAACCAGGTCAAGCTGCTGCTCAACCTGCTGATCCTGGCGACGCATGCCGTTCCGCGCGGCGGCAAGCTCGTCTCGCGCGCCACCGTCGAGGGCGAGCAGGGCAGCTTCGTGATCACCGCGACGGGCTCGCATGCGCGCATTCCCGCCCATGTCGAGGATCTCGTTGCGGGCGAGTCCGACACCGGAACGATCGACGCCCATGCGGTGCAGCCGCTCTATACGGGCATGATCGCGCGCGCGGCCGGCATGGCGATCACCTTCGCGATCGAGGCCGACACGGTGACGATCCGCGCGCAAAAGGCCGACTGAGCCGGAACCCTGCCGGGCTGGCGCAAATCCTTGCGCTTTCCCACCAATCTCAACCGATCATAAACCCTTCTGCTGCTTAGATCATCGCAAGCATTGTTGCGTGGGTGATGGTCTCCGGCATGGACGATTTGCTGCAAGAGTTCCTGAGCGAGACCGGCGAGAACCTCGACACGGTCGATCGGGAACTCGTCCGCTTCGAGCAGGACCCCAATGATCGCGAGATCCTGCGCAATATTTTTCGCCTCGTTCACACGGTCAAGGGCACCTGCGGCTTCATAGGCCTGCCCCGGCTGGAGGCCCTGACGCACGCCGCCGAATCCGTCATAGGCCAGTTCCGTGACGGCGCCGTCGTCAGCGCCATCGCCGTCACCGCCATTCTGGAGACGATCGACCGGGTCAAGGAGATCCTCGCCGAACTCGCCGAGAAGGGCACCGAGCCGGAGGGCAGCGACGAGACCCTGATCGCCGAACTGCGCGCGCTCGCCGACCGGGCGAAATCCGAACTCGCCGAGAGCGCGCCGCCCGAAATGGCGGGCGACGACCCCGTCGCCGCCTATCTCGCCCGTCACGGATCCACCATGACCGAGGACGGTCTCGACCTCGTCTTCCGCAGCGCGCCCGGTCCCGAACGCGGCGCCGACGGCCGGATCGCGCTGCCTGCCGCGACCAGCCAGACGCAGGAGACCGCCGCGCCGGGCGCAGCCGATGATGCGCCGCGCGAGAGCCGGGCGAGCGGCCCGAGCACGCTGCGCGTCAATGTTGATACGATAGAGCATCTGATGACGATGGTCTCGGAGCTGGTGCTGACCCGCAACCAGCTCCTCGAGATCGCCCGCAAGCAGGACGATGCCGGGCTCAAGGCGCCGCTCCAGCGCCTGTCGCTGATCACCGCCGAGTTGCAGGACGGGGTGATGAAGACCCGGATGCAGCCGATCGGCAACGCCTGGTCGAAGCTGCCGCGCATCGTTCGCGACCTCAGCACCGAACTCGGCAAGCGCATCGAACTGGTACTGGACGGCGGGGACACCGAACTCGACCGACAGATCCTCGACCTGATCAAGGATCCGCTGATCCATATGGTGCGCAACTGCGCCGACCATGCGATCGAGATGCCCGAGGAACGCAAGGCTGCCGGCAAGTCGGAGCACGGGACGATCCGCGTCGCCGCGTTCCACGAGGGCGGCTCGGTCACGATCTCGGTCTCCGACGACGGCCGCGGTCTCGATATTTCGCGCATCCGCCGCAGGGCGCAGCAGCGCGGGCTCGCGACCGAAGGCGAGCTGGAGCGGATGTCGGACGCCGCCATCGGCAACTTCATCTTCCATCCCGGCTTCTCCACGACCGATCGCGTCACCGCGATTTCCGGGCGTGGCGTCGGCATGGATGTCGTCAAGTCGAATGTCGACCAGATCGGCGGCCGCGTCGATATCGCCAGCGTCACCGGCCAGGGCGCGACGATGACGATCAAGATCCCGCTGACGCTGGCGATCGTCTCGGCGCTGATCGTGGCGGTCGGCGAGCAGCGCTTCGCCATTCCCCAGATCGTCGTGCGCGAACTCGTCAGGGTAAAAGCCGGCGCCGACCATCGCGTCGAGCAGATCAATGGTGCGCCGGTGCTGCGCCTGCGCGAGCGGCTGCTGCCGATCATCTCGCTCGCCGGGCTGCTCGGCGGGCCAGCCAGCGCCATGGATGACGGCTTCATCGTCGTCACCCAGATCGGCGAGCGTCAGTTCGGCATCCTCGTCGACAGCGTCTTCCACACCGAGGAAATCGTGGTGAAGCCGATGTCGACGAAGCTGCGTCACATCCCGATCTTCTCCGGCAACACCATTCTGGGCGACGGCGCCGTCGTCCTGATCGTCGATCCCAACGGCGTCGCCCGCCAGGTGGGCGCGGTCGCGTCGAGCGAGATAACGCGCGCCGAGGCGCAGGGGCCAGGCGCGGCCCCGGCCCGCGAACGCACCACCATGCTGGTCTTCCGCGCCGGCCCCGACAGCCTGAAGGCCGTGCCGCTTTCGCTCGTCACAAGGCTCGAGGAAATCGACGCCAGCGCATTCCAGCCGAGCAGCGGCCGCATCCTGCTGCATTACCGCAACCGCCTGATGCCGATCGTACCGGTCGGCGAGGCCCATATCCGCAACGAAGGCCTGCAGTCGCTCGTCATCATCTCGGAAGGCGACATGACCATGGGGCTGGCGGTCGACGCCATTGTCGATATCGTGGAGGAGGCGCTCGATGTCGAATTGCAATCGACCTCGGACCGCAGCGTCATCGGCTCGGCTATGATTCGCGGGCGCGCGACCGAGATCATCGACCTGGCGCATTACCTGCCGCTGGGCGATCCGAACTGGCTGCATGCCCGCCGCAGCGAGGCCGAGATCGCGACGCCCGCCCAGGTGCTGCTGATCGAGCCTTCCGACTTCCTGCGCGAGATGCTGAGCCCGGTGCTCAAGGCGTCGGGGCAACGCATCGCGCTCGCCGCCGATTTCGACGCGGCGCGCCGGCATATGGCCGCAGGCGCGATGAGCACCATTCTGATCGACCTCGACCGCGATCCCGAAGCCGCTTTCGCCTTCGCCGAGGGCCTGCGCCGGGCTGAAGGCGGCGACCAGTTGCGCATCCTCGGCACCACGACGATGACCACGCCCGATCTCCATGTCCGCGCCGCCCATGCCAGGCTCGACGAAATCGTGGCAAAATTCGACCGGCGCGCTTTGCTCAACGAACTGGCCGAGCGCCGCACCAGCATGAGGCAGGCAGCATGAGCGCGCAGGAGACGATCCACCGCGGCGCGACGCAGACGGCCCCCGGATTCGGCGATTCGCTCGACTACGTCACTGTTACGGTCGGCGAGCAGGTGCTCGGCCTGCCGATCGGCCGCGTTCACGACGTCTTCATCGCGACGCGGATCACCCCGGTGCCTGGCGCGCCCAAGGAGATCGTCGGTCTTCTCAACCTGCGCGGCCGGGTCGTGACCGCGATCTGCATGCGCGAGCGGCTGGGCCGGATCGTCGATTCGTCGAACCACTGCAACGAGACATGCGAACTCGTCGCGGTCGGCATCGACCTCGGCGGCGAGGCCTATGCGCTGATCGTCGATGCCGTGGGCGAGGTGATGCGGCTCGACCAATCGACTTTTGAGCCCGTGCCGGTCCATCTCGACCGGAGCTGGGCTGCACTCGCCGCCGGCGTTCACCGGCTCGACGACCGCCTGCTGGTCGTCCTCGATGTCGATGCCGTCCTGAAAATCGACCTTCCCATGGCGGCCTGACGCCGCCTTCGCCCGATCCGGAGAACGATCATGAAGTATTGTCTCGTCGTCGACGACTCCGCGGTCATCCGCAAGGTCGCCCGCCGCATCCTCGAGGGCTTGCAGTTTCGCATCGCCGAGGCCGAGGACGGCGCGCGCGCCATCGACGCCTGCAAGGGCGAGATGCCGGACGCCGTGCTGCTCGACTGGAACATGCCGATCATGGACGGCTACGACTTCCTGCGCACGCTGCGCCAGATGCCGGGCGGCAAGCGCCCAAAGGTGGTGTTCTGCACCACCGAAAACGACATCGCCCATATCGCCCGCGCCATGCATGCCGGCGCCGACGAATACATCATGAAGCCGTTCGACAAGGAGATCGTCGCCTCCAAGTTCCATCAGGTCGGCCTGCTCTGATCGCCTGAAGTCCGACAGTTCGCCTGCCTGCCGACCCGGATACGAAACGCATGATCAGCCCTTCCCCTGCCTACGGCGCAGCGGCGCAGCGACCCAAGACGGTCGTGATCGCCGATGATTCCGTCGTGGTGCGCGGGCTGTTCGCGCGCTGGCTCGGCGAGAGCGGCCAGTTCCACGTCGTCGCGGTCGCCGGCGACGGCGAAACGGCGGTCGCCCATGCCGGCCGATTCCAGCCCGACGTGATGGTGCTCGATCTCGACATGCCGGGAGTGGACGGCGCCGCCGCCCTGCCCCAGATCCTCAAGCAGAGCCCGCATACCGGCATCCTGCTGGCGACCACGCTGACCGAGCGCAACGCCCGCATCGCGCTGGAGTGCATGACGAAAGGCGCCATGGACGTCGTCTCCAAGCCGGACTCGCGCAACGGCATGACGATGTCGCTCGATTTCCGCAGCGAATTCCTGCTCAAGCTCGGCAACATCGCCCAGACACCGGTCAGGCCGGGCTCGTTGCCGCCCGAGGTCGATCTCGATTTTGCACTTTCCGGCCCGGTCAATCTGAAGCCGCTCGTCTCGGTGATGCCACGCTATCTGATGATCGGCGCCTCGACCGGCGGGCCGCGCGCCGTCACCAAGGTGCTGGCCGATATCGGGCCGGCGCTGCAGGACCTGACGACGCTGATCGTGCAGCACATGCCGCCGGTCTTCACCGCCTCCTTCGCCGAACAGGTCGCTGCCCAGATCGGCGTGCCGACGCGCGAGCCCTATGACGGCGAACGGCTCTCGCGCGGCACGATCTATGTCGCCCCGGGCGGGCGTCATCTCGGTATCGAGCGCAAGCTCGGCCACATTGTCGCCAGCATCTCCGACGCGCCGCCGGTGCGCTTCTGCCGGCCTGCGGTCGACGTCCTGTTCACCGAGGCGGCGCGCCATCTCGGCCCGGCAGCGCTCGGCCTCGTGCTCACCGGAATGGGCAGCGACGGCACCGAAGGCGCGGGCGCGCTGCGCCGGGTGGGCGCTGCCGTGATCGCGCAGGATGAGCTCTCGAGCACGATCTGGGGCATGCCCGGCTCGGTCGTGCGCGCCCGTCACGCCAGCGCGGTGATCCCGCTCGATTCGATCGGTGGCGCCATCCGTGGCCTGCTCCGTGAAGACCTGCCGCGATGACGGAGGGCGATTTCGATTTCCTGCGCGCCCTGCTGCATCAGCGCTCCGGGCTCTCGCTCAGCGAGGAGAAGCGCTATCTCGCCGAGAGCCGGCTCGGCATCCTGTGCCGTCGCAGCGGCATCGACGGCCTTGGCGCGCTGGTCCAGAAACTGCGCTATCGGGCCGATCCCGCGCTGGAGAACGCCGTCGTCGAGGCGATGACGACCAACGAGACGCTGTTCTTCCGAGACCGCACGCCCTTCGACCTGTTCCGCGACGTGATCCTGCCCGAGAAGCTCGCCGCCAATTCCGCGAGCCGTTCCTTACGCATCTGGTGCGCGGCGGTCTCGACCGGACAGGAAGCCTATTCGCTGGCGATGATCCTCGACGAGATGGCCCAGCGCCTCGCCGGCTGGCGCGTCGAAATCCTTGGCACCGACCTCTCGATCGAGGTGCTGAACCGGGCGCGGCAGGGCGTCTACAGCCAGTTCGAGGTCCAGCGCGGCCTGCCGATCCAGATGCTGCTGCGCTATTTCCGCCAGGACGGCGACAAATGGCAGGTCAATGAGCGCATCCGCGCCATGGTCGATCTGAAGCCGCACAACCTGCTCGAGCCCAACGCCCATCTCGGCCAGTTCGACGTGATCTTCTGCCGCAACGTGCTGATCTATTTCGATGTCGCGACCAAGGCGAAGGTGATGGCGGCGCTGGCGCAGAGGCTGACGCGCGACGGCGCCTTCGTGCTGGGCGCGGCCGAGACTGTGATCGGCATCACCACCACGATCGGGCCTCAGAACCGCTGGCCGGCGGCGGCCGCGAACGAGCGCGTGCGGTCGAAGGGCAGGCCTAGGCTCGCCGTCTGGGCCCTGGCCGAGCTGCTTTCGCGGTAGAGGCCGCGATGCTCGCGGTCGGGTACGATCGTGGTGGTGATGCCGATCACGGTCTCGGCCGCGCCCA
>JBKJSB010000104.1:0-4361 GCA_046593015.1 Allobosea sp. | reverse complement strand
TGCGCGGATGTATCTGGCCGTCACAATCTGGAGGCCGCCTATCCCCATCCGTCGTCCTGGGCGAAGCGAAGCGGAGACCCGGGACCCATTCCGGAACCTTTGCCGGATACCTTCAGGAATGGATCCCGGATCGGCGCGGCTTCGCCGCTTGTCCGGGATGACGGCGACAGGGAGGAATCGAGAGCGACGTTGCCGCCTTCATCCCAGATCGGCCCGCTTCCGTCTACCGGATCAGCGGGGGCAGGGCGTCGCCGCGCGGATGGTCGACGGTTCGGGCGTCGAAGCCGACGCGCTCGCCGATCAGATAGAGCGGCCGGCGCTTCACTTCGGCGAAGATGCGCCCGACATATTCGCCGATCATACCCAGCGAGATGAGCTGGATGCCGGAGAAGAACATGATCGAGACGATCAGCGACGGGAAGCCCGGCAGATCGGTGCCGAAGAACAGCGTCCGCAGCAGGTAGAAGGCCGCCGCGAAGGTCGCGACGATGGCGGTGACGACGCCGGCCCAGGTCGCGACCTTGAGCGGGATGGTCGAGAACGAGGACAGCCCGTCGAAGGCGAAGGAGAACAGCTTGCCGAAGCGGAACTTGGTCTCGCCATGCTCGCGCTCGGCGACGTCGAAGGTGACGCCGGTCGAGCGGAAGCCGACCCAGGCGTAGAGCCCCTTCGAGAAGCGGGCGCGCTCCGGCAGCGCGCGCAGCGCATCGACCACCTTGCGGTCGAGCAGGCGGAAATCGCCGGCGCCTTCGGGCAGTTGCGTCTCGCCGAAGCTGGCGAAGAGCCGGTAGAACATCCGGGCGAAGTTACGCTTCAGCGGGCTCTCGCTGTCGCGGTCGGAGCGCTGACCGTAGACGTTGAGATAGCCCTCGCGCCATTTCGCCAGGAAGACTGGAATCGTTTCCGGCGGATGCTGCAGATCGGCGTCCATGATCACGACGGCGTCGCCGCGCGCATGGTCGAGCCCGGCCGCGATCGCGATCTCCTTGCCGAAATTGCGGCTGAACGAGACCGCGACGATGCGCGGATCCTGCGCGTTGAGCAGGCGCAGAACCGAGAGCGTGCCGTCGCGGCTGCCGTCGTCGATGCAGACCAGTTCCCAGGACGCAACCTCGTTCGCCAGTACGGCGTCGAGCCGTTCGACCAGCAGCGGCAGGTTGTCGGCTTCGTTGTGGACGGGCACGACGATCGAGAGTTCGGGCCGGCCCGGACCGACGCCGTCGCGCGTCGCAAGGGAGGCGGGCAAGGGTTCGGACACGGAAAACAGACCTCTCAACTCCGGCAAAGCCGGCCAGACCACGCCCGGGGGCTCGACAGCGCGACGCGATCCGCACAAAGACCGTGTGCGCGCCGGCCCGCAAGGCGGCACGCGGATGATTGGCGCGCTTGATACATGATTGTCGATGAACCGGGGACAACAGCCGACGATGACGACCGGTTTCGTGCTCTGCGCCGACGACTTCGCGATGACGGATGGCGTCAGCCGCTCCATCCTGACATTGCTGGAGGATGGCAGGCTCTCGGCCACCGGCGCGATGACGAACCGCCCGCATTGGCCGCGATGGGCGGGTGAACTCGCCGCCCATGCCGGCCATGCCGATCTCGGCCTGCATCTCAACCTGACCTGCGCCGCCCCGCTGACCGCGATGCCGCGCCTTGCGCCGGGCGGGCAACTGCCCAGGCTCGGCGAGCTGGCGCGGGCGGCCTTCGCTTCCGCCGATATCCGATCGGAGATCGCGCTGGAGATCGACCGCCAGCTCGATGCGTTCGAGCAGGCGCTGGGCCGAGCGCCGGATTTCGTCGATGGCCACCAGCACGTCCATGTCCTGCCCGGCATTCGTGGCGCGGTGCTCGCCTCGGTGGCGCGGCGCTACCCGGCGGGCAGCGTCTACCTGCGTGATCCGTCCGACCGGGCGGCCGCCATCCGGGCGCGCGGCGTCGCGGTCGGTAAGGCGCTGGTCATTTCAGGCCTCGGCTTCGGGATGCGTCGCGCGGCGGCGCGGCGCGGCATTCCGGTCAATCGCGGGTTCTCGGGCGTCTCGCCTTTCGATCCGGCCCGCGATCTCGCGTCTGATCTCGCGCGGTTCCTCGTCGGGCCGGGCCCGGCCCATCTCGTCATGTGCCATCCCGGCTTCATCGACGACGAACTCAGGATGCTCGATCCCGTGGTCGCGACGCGGCCGCTCGAACATGCGGCGCTGGCGGCCTTCACGCCGTCGTCGGGCCTGGCGATCCGGCGGTTCGCTGCGCTGCAACGATCGTGAATATCGCAATCGAAAATTTACCGTGTCGGACCAGAGTGAGCATTGGGGTGCGGTAAACGTCCGGACCCGTCTTCAAGGCTGGCGGCAAGGGCATCAACGCAATGAACTGGTTCAGGCGAGCGGATTCTTCGACCGCTGGCGCGTCCGCCAAGCCCTCACGATCCGGCTCCCTCAGCACGCAGATCGCCGGCGCCGCTGTCGCCATCGTCGCCATCGCCATCGTTTTCGTCGTCATCGCGGTGGCGCGCTACAATGACGGCAAGACGCGCGCCGATCTCCAGCAGAAGATGACCGCGCTGACCCTGATGGTGGTCAACGCTTCGCCCTCGCTGATCCTGGCCCGCGACACCAACACGCTGGGCTACATCCTCGAATCGCTGCGCGGCGACCCGGATTTCGACGCCGGCATCGTCGCTGACGACGTCTCCGCCCTGGCGAGCGCCGGCCGAACCGAGGAGGCGCGGCTGGGATTGACACCGCGCGCGCTCACCGCCGCGCTCGGCAGCTCGCCCTGGGATGCGCTGATGGAGATGACCTCGGCCGAGATCGAGGACAAGACCTATGTCACCAAGCTGCACGTGGTGAAGGTCGGTGGTCACAAGCGCCAGATCGGCTATATCGCCATCCGTTTCGACAAGACCCGCCTCGTCGCCCGCGCTGCGCTGGAGCAGGTCGTCACCATCGGCATCGGCATCCTGATCCTGCTCGTGCTCGGGCCGCTGCTCTGGTTTTCGCTCTCGCGCACGATGAAGCCGCTGAAGAGCATGACGAAGGCGATCGTCAGCATCTCCGACGGCAAGCTCGACACGCAGATCGACGCCATAGGCCGGCGCGACGAGATCGGCGCCATCGCGCACGCGCTCGGCGTGCTCAAGGTCAGCCTCGCCGAACGCGCGACTTTGCAGGAGAAGCAGCATGTCTCCGCCGCCGAGCGCCGCGAGCACCAGATCCGGGTCGACCAGTCGATCGCGCTGTTCCGCGCAGAGGTCGGCGTCGCGCTGGAAGCCTTCAAGAGCAATGCCGACCGCATGAGCGAGGCCTCCGACGGGCTCGCCAGGGTCGCAGCCGAATCGTCTGGCCGCGCGGCGCGGGCCGCGCAGAACTCCCTTGGCGCATCCGCCAATGTCGAGAACGCAGCCCAGGCCGCCGAAGAGATGGGCGCAGCCATCCGCGAGGTCGAGTTCCAGGTCCGCCGCGTCCGCACCGAGATCGTCGAGGCGGCGTCGGTCTCTCGCGATACGGCAGGCTCCGTGCGCGCGCTCGACGAGACGGCGCGCGCCATCGGCGAGGTCGTCAACCTGATCCGCGACATCGCCGCGCAGACCAACCTGCTGGCGCTCAACGCCACGATCGAGGCTGCGCGTGCCGGCGAGGCCGGCCGCGGCTTCGCGGTCGTCGCCTCGGAGGTCAAGAACCTCGCCTCCCAGACCGCCGACGCCACCGACCGCATCGTCGCCCAGGTAGGCGCGATCCAGAGCGCCACAGGCGAGGTCGTCGGCGCGATCGGCAACATCGCCGAGCGCATGGGCGCGATCGAGAACTTCGCCAATTCCGTCGCGACCTCGATCGAGCAGCAGGCGATCGCCACGGGCGAAATCGCCAGCGGCGTCGCCATGGCCTCGTCCTCGGCGCTGTCGGTGTCGAGCGATCTCAGCGTGTTGGCCGATTCCGTCGAGGAGACCGGGCGTTCTGCCGAGGAGGTCAGGGGCGCGGCCGGCGAGGTCGCGGCCCAGGCGCTGCGCCTGCGGACGACGGTGGATCAGTTCCTGCGGAGTGTCGCGGCCTGAGGGCGTTCGTCTCAACTCTCGACGCGTCCAATCGAAACAACGCCGTCATCCCAAGTAAGCGCAGCGCAGACCCGGGATCCATCGTAGGGTTCGACAGCGCCTTATGATGGATCCACGAGTTGCGCCGCTGCGCGGCTTATCCGGGATGACGCGTTCTCTATTGGACATGGTCGAGATACACACAAAAAAACGGGGCCGCGCGGGCCCCGTTTCCATATCCGAAAGCCGAAAGGCTCAGGCTTTCGCCGCGCCCTCATACATCTCCGCGACGTAGTCCCAGTTCACGAGGCTTTCGAGGAAGGCCTTCAGG
>JBKJSB010000331.1:0-17036 GCA_046593015.1 Allobosea sp. | reverse complement strand
TAGCTGAATAGCGTCCCCGACTTCTCGGCAGAACCGCGCATCGAACCACTCCGTCATCCCTCAAGACGACGGAATCATGCCAAACGCCACTTGGGAAGGGCCTTTTTCAGCGCCCTGCTAGTGAAGGTCATGAGGTCGTTAAGCCGTGGAAAAAACCATATTAGTATGGGCCATCTCGTTGATTGTGATGTCTATCGTAATTTGGGCGCTTACTTTTGTATTTTTTAATGTGCCAGTTTTCCTTGTTCCCATAATTTCTATCGGCATCGGCTATTCAACACATTATGCATTACGATCTATCCTTAAGGTTTGAGTTAGCTGACGATTTATTTTGATGAAGTTGTGCGGCCTGCGATGTCTCAGAAGGGTCGATTGTGTTGAAAAAGTCCGAAGCAATACTTCGAGAGAGGCCACCCGACCGACGCGTAGAAATTTCATCTCTCCGCCGACGGGAAGGCCGGCTGCAGAGGGCATTTCGCTGCAGCCGGAAGATCATTCTTCTCCGTCTTGCATCAGCGTCAGGCGAGTTTCGCGTCAGCCGGACTTTTTCAACACAATCGGTCGGGAGCTGACGTTCGCCCGGCACACGCAGCACGGTTGCTACGTCGCTCGTGGGTATAGAGGATGCTAATTGTGGGGACCATAATAGATAGGGCAGCGAATGGTTACGAACTCGACAGGCAGATCGGTAATTCAAACACCCAAGCCCATGCCGGGGCAGGATCCGTTTGCGAGAGATAGCAAAGGCGCGCCAATCGATCCTCAGCTCCGCGCCGCATATCACATTCTCTCTGTTTGGACCGAATGTGGTGAGCAGTTTCTAGATGATAAAAACGTTCTGCATCTTGAGCACTTTTGCTCCGGCGCTCGTGAAAAAGCTGCATCCTATCTCGAAAGTCTTGGCTTAGGTGTGAACCAAGGTTGGAGCTTCACGCCCAATTCGGCAGGACTGGCTCTGGTGTTCTCCTGCGGCCTTTCTCTGAACGGACGAGAGGCTGTCGGCTGGGAAAAAGCATACCAGTCTGTCGATGAAATGCGGGGCCTATTGCCTAACGCTAAGTGACCGTTACGGGTCGAGAGCAGGCTCGCCCGCTCCCTGCGACCTACCCCCAAACCCGCCACAGACAATCCGCCGCAAACCCCGCCGCCAGCAGCAGCCCCGCATCCCGGTTCGCCCGGAACAGCCTGAGCGCGACCTGCGGCGTCGCACCGCCGAGCCGCGTCACCTGCCAGCCGAGATGCGCCGCAAACGCCGCGAGCCCGAGCCACGCCAGCGCCCCGCCGCCCGCGAGCCATGTCGCCAGCCCGGCCAGCAGCACGGCGAGCGCGAAGCACAAGCCCACCGCCTCCCTTGCGAACCGGCCAAAGTAGCGCGCGCTCGATTTGATGCCGGCGATGACGTCGTCCTCGATGTCCTGCAGCGCGTAGATCGTGTCGTAGCCGATCGTCCAGGCGATGGCCGCCGCGTAGATCAGGAAAGCGGGCGCATCGAGCCGGCCGAAGGCCGCGCTCCAGCCGACCAGCCCGCCCCATGAGAAGGCGAGCCCCAGCACGAATTGCGGCATGTTGGTGATGCGCTTCATGAAGGGATAGACCGCAACGATCGCCAGCGAGGCGATGCCCAGCCACACCGTGAAGCGGTTGAACTGGAGAAGCACCACGAGGCCGACGAGCGACAGCGCCACCATGAACAGCGCGGCCTGCTTCGTCGTCACCTGGCCCGAGGGCAGGGGGCGTCCCCGCGTGCGCGCGACCTGCGCATCGAGCTTGCGGTCGACGATGTCGTTGAAGGTCGAGCCCGCCGCGCGCATCGTGATCGCGCCGATCAGGAAGAGCAGGCAGTGCCAGATGTCGGGGAAGGGTTTGCCGCCGGCGATGGCCGCCAGCCCCGCCGCCCACCAGCACGGCAGCAGCAGAAGCCACCAGCCGATCGGCCGGTCGATCCGCGCGAGCTTGAGATAAGGCCGGATACCGCGCGGCGCGCGCCTGTCGACCCAGTGGCCGCTCAGCGCGTCGGGCAGCGGCGCGTCCGTATTGGCCGCCTCATGGACCGGCGCGGCCGACACGGGCCGCGATCAGAGCGCGCCCTGGGGCACCCGGAGCGCCCCGCCGGTGATGGCGTCGGAGCCGCCGAAGGGGTTGGCGCCCTGCTGGTTGGCCTGCTGCTGCGCCCGGCGCTGAAGCGCCGCCTGCTGCTTCACGGCGTTGCAGGCCTGGTTGCGGATGCCGGCGGCCTTGTCGTTGTCGGTCTTCATGCCGTCGACGAAGGTCTGGGGAATCTGGCACCAGTCCATGTTCGCGGCGGCGAATTTCAGCGCGGCCGAGCCGTTGGTCACGAGCCGGCCGAGCGTCGAGCAGGCCTGCGCCGGCGTCAGCTTCTTCTTGGCCTTCTGCGTGGCGTTGAGCTGGCCGACGATGGCCTGCCGCTCCTGCAGCAGTTTCTGCATCTGCTCGCAGCCCGAGGCCTGCGCGCTGGCAGGGCTCGCGTCGATCAATGCCGCCGCCGCCAGTCCGAGCGTGGCGATGAAGCCAGTGGCCGTCTTGCGCCGCATGGTCGTCTTGCTCCCCTTGTGATCTTTTCGATCTGCGGCGGGCATGCCCGTTGCGCGATCGGTCGCGTTCATAACAGTTTGCCGAATTCGCGCCAAGTTGCGCGTTTCGGGACAAGCAGCTCCGGTCGAGGCCCGCTCGCCCGAGGCCCGCTCGACGGCTGGAGTCGCATGCTATGGAAATGTGGCGGTTTTCCTGCCGATCGCCTAATCGCGTGCAAAGACAAGCGCAAACCATGGACGAAGCCGCCCCATGCCGCCGACCGATCTGCCAAGGCACAGGCTCTTTCTGGAGGCCGATCTCGCCGCAAGGCAAGCCGTGCCGCTGGCGCGCGAGCAGGCCAATTACCTGTTGAACGTGCTGCGCCTGAAGACCGACGACGCCGTCCTCGTCTTCAACGGGCGCGACGGCGAGTGGCTGGCCGCCATCGTCGCGGAGGGCCGCAAGCAGGCGAGCCTGAACCCGGTCCGCCAACTCCGCCCCCAGCCGGCCGCGCCCGATCTGCATTACCTGTTCGCGCCGCTGAAGCATGCGCGGTTCGACTACATGGCCCAGAAGGCGGTCGAGATGGGCGCAGGCGTGATCCAGCCGGTGCTGACGCGGCGCACGCAGGTCTCGCGGCTCAATCTCGACCGCCTGCGCGCCAACGCGATCGAGGCGGCCGAGCAATGCGGCATCGTCTCCTTGCCGGAGATCAGGCCGGAATGCGGGCTGGACGCAGCGCTGGCCGGGCTCGACCCGGCCCGCCTGCTGGTGTTCTGCGACGAGGCGGCGGAGCAGGAGAGCCCGCTCGCGGCGCTGGCCAGCATCACGCCCGGTCCACTCGCCCTGCTGATCGGGCCCGAGGGCGGCTTCGACGAGGCCGAGCGCCGGGCCATCCTGGCGCGGCCCCATACGCTGCGGCTCTCGCTCGGCCCGCGCATCCTGCGCGCCGACACCGCCGCCGTGGCCGCGCTTGCGCTGGTGCAGGCTGCGCTCGGCGACTGGCCGCGCTGAAGCTGCGGGAGATGCGGCCTGCGCTCGCGCGATCTTGCATGGATGCGATTGCCGCTGTGCCCCCAACGCGCATCGCGGGTCGTTGTGGAGCGCACGACTGTCGCCTATGTCTGGCTCCGTCCCGAGCCTGATCCGGCTGCGCGCTTAGCGCCTCCGGAAGCCTGGCCTCAAGTAGAAGCCTGCCGGAGCGCCCATGGCTCGCGATGTATCCGATTCGACCCCGGTCACCGGCAAGGGCGAGCTGATCGCCTGGATCGCGGCCGGCGAGAAGCCGGCCTCGGCCTTCCGGCTCGGCACCGAGCACGAGAAGTTCCCGTTCTACCTGCACGACCTCTCGCCCGTGCCCTATGAGGGCGCCGGCGGGCGCGGCGGCATCCGCCATCTGCTGGAAGGCATGCAGGAGCGTCTCGGCTGGGAGCCGATCATGGACGCAGGCCGCGTCATCGGGCTCGCCGGGCCCGAGGGCGGCGGCGCGATCTCGCTGGAGCCCGGCGGGCAGTTCGAGCTCTCGGGCGCGCCGGTGGCGACGCTGCACGAAACGGCGGCCGAACTCTCGGCCCATCTCACTGAGGCCAACGCGGTGGCGCAGGCTCACGGCATCGGCTTCGTCTCGCTCGGCCATTCGCCGCTCTGGACTAAGGGCGAGACGCCGATGATGCCCAAGAGCCGCTACGGCATCATGGCCAACTACATGCCGAAAGTCGGCACGCGCGGCCTCGACATGATGTTCCGCACTTGCACGGTGCAGGTGAACCTCGATTTTTCGACCGAAGCCGACATGGTCAGGAAGCTCAGGGTCTCGCTCGCTTTGCAGCCGCTGGCCACCGCGCTCTTCGCCGCCTCGCCCTTCACGGAAGGCGCGCTCAACGGCATGCAGTCGATGCGCTCGGAGATCTGGCGCGACACCGACAAGGCCCGCTCCGGCATGCTCGCCTTCGCTTTTGAGCCGGCCATGTCCTACGAGGCCTATGTCGACTGGGCGCTCGACGTGCCGCTCTATTTCGTCAAGCGCGGCGCGACCTATCACGACGTCGCGGGTGCCTCCTTCCGCGATCTGCTGGCGGGCAGGCTGCCGCAACTGCCGGGCGAGCACGCCACCATGTCGGACTGGGCGAACCATCTCGGCACGCTCTTTCCCGAGGTCAGGCTGAAGCGTTTCCTCGAGATGCGCGGGGCCGATGCGGGGCCGGAAGGGATGCTGAACGCGCTGCCGGCCTTCTGGGTGGGGCTGCTCTACGACCAGGCGGCGCTCGACGCCGCCTGGGACATCGTCAGGCCCTGGACTGCCGAGCAGCGGCAGGGCCTGCGCGACGCGGTCCCGGCTCAGGGTCTGAACGCCACGATCGCCGGCCGCAAGCTTGGCGAACTGGCGCGCGAGGTGCTGGCCCTGTCTCGCGAGGGACTGGCCCGGCGCGCACGCCGCGACGCCGCGGGGCGCGACGAGAGCGTCTATCTCGATCCGGTCATGGCGATCGCCGACAGCGGGACGACGCTGGCGGACGATCTCGTCCGGCGCTTCCGGGAGGATTGGCAGGGCCAGATCGCGCCGGTGTTCGCGCAGGAGCGCATCTGACGATCGCAGTCATGGCGGCGGATCGCCGAAAAACGCGGATAGACCGCTGTTTTCGCAGCCGGATTAACGCTTTCTCCAAGGATGGGCGCGTAAAGCTTGCATCCATGGACAGCTTCGTCGCCCTCACCGCCCGCTATCTCCGCGACGAACGCGGCGCGACAGCGATCGAATACGGCCTGATCATCGGCTTCATCTCGCTCCTCGTCGTCACCGGCGGAACGCTGATCGGCCAGTCGGTGCTGGAGATGTTCCAGCGCGTCGAGGCCGGTATTCCGTAAGCTGGTCGCCGCGTCCTATTCCGCCGCCGTCTTGAAGCTCGCCAGATTGTCGAGGCTCTGGATGATGTGCTCCGCCAGCGCATTCGACAGCACGGACGGATCGAAGCGCGTGCGCAGAAGCCCGATCTTGCAGGAAGGCAGGGTGGCGTAGCCCTCCGACGGCCCGAGAATCCGCATGCCGGGCCGAACCGCGCTTTCCGGCAGCACCGAGACCGCAAGCCCCGCCACGACCGCCGCGCCGACCGCCGTCGAGTTCCAGCTCGCATAGAGCACGCGGAAGCGCCGGCCCTTCTTCTCCAGCGCCTCGACCGCCGCCTGCCGCCAGTTGCAGGTCGGCCGGCCGAGCGCGAGCGGCAACGGGTCCTCCTCATGCACGCCATGGCGCGCCGAAGTGACCCAGAGCAGCGGCTCGATGCGGATGATCTCGCCCTGGCCGCGGCCCTCGACATGGGTGATGATGGCGAGGTCGATGTCGCCGGTGGCGATGCGCTCGGCCAGCATCGGCGTCGGCTCGCAGACCACCGTCACCTCCGCCTTGGGGTTGGACCGGGCGAAGCGGGCGAGGATCTCGGGCAGGTACCGGTCGGCGTAGTCGTCGGGCACGCCGAGCCTGATCCGGCCCTTGAGATCGGCGTCGGTGAAGCTCGCCACGCATTCGAGGTTCAGCCGCACGATCCGGCGGGCATAGTCGAGCAGGCGCTCGCCATCCTCGGTCAGCTTGGCGTGACGGCCGTCGCGGCCGAAAAGGGGGCGGCCGACGCGCTCCTCGAGCCGCTTCATCTGCATCGAGACGGCAGATTGCGTCTTGAACACGATCTCGGCGGCGCGGGTGAAGGAGCCGGTGTCGGCGATGGCGACGAAGGTCTTGAGTTGGTCGGCGTCGAGCACATGCGCCATGGCGGTCCCCGGTTCGGTTCATCAATATCCGTGCGATGAAGTATCATAAGCATTCGTTTGGCTTATGACCAGCGCAAAGCTATCCTTTGGTCACTGTCGGGGTCCTGCCACTGCCTGTCACGGCCGCGAGAGATGCTGCAAGCCGTCGTCACCGAGGAGGCCGTCATGCTGATCATGACCTTTGCCACGAAGTCGCTCTCGTCCGTTCCCGCCGGTCTCACGCGTTTCGTCACGCGCGGAGCCGTCCAGGTGATCTCCGGGGTGACGTCGCTCGTGAAAGCCCTCACGCACCGCCGCGCGGTGATGCGTCTCAGCGAACTCGACGAGCGTGGGCTCAAGGATATCGGGCTCGTCCGCTCCGATGTCGAAGGCGCCCTGGCCAGTTCCTGGCTGAACGACCCGTCGAGCATCCTCGCCGCCCGTTCGACCGCGACGACCCATGTCGCCTCGGCCCGCCGCGAGGAAGGTCTTCGACAGGCCTCGCTGAAGCCCGCCGCCGCGCCGCGCGCGAGCGCCGTGGCCGTCAATCCGGTTGCGTGCAGCGCCTGACCCCTTGGGGCTGCACGTTCCTGCGGGCGGAGGCTTCGTGCCTCCGCCCTTTTTTGTCGAGAACTCCTGACTCGCATGCGTTTTCCGGCCTGTTCGCGTCAGGCCGGCAATGAAGTCGGCTGTTTCGGGCCGGATTCGCGGCAAATTCCGTGATGGTCGAAGCGGCCTTACCAAAAATTCACCAAAGCCGATGATTCTCGCGACGCAAGCGGGCGCAGGCCCGCCGAACCTGCGCCGGGGACCATGCCATGCGGATTTCGCTTCGCCTTCAAGACCTGTCTATCCGCACCAAGATCGCGATTCCGCTGTTGCTGCTCGGCGGCATCAGCGTAGCGACGGCGATCTTCGCCGGCATCCAGAACCAGCGCATCCAGAAGACCTATTCCGATCTGATCAGTCAGCGCGCCGCGGCCATTCTCGATTCCGCACGCGCCACACGCTACATGGGCGAACTCGGTCGCGATCTCTACAAGGCAATCGCCTATCCCGAGTACATGAAGCAGAACGGCACCGCGATCGCTGCCGCCGAGGCCGGCTTCGCGAAGGTCCGCGCACAAATGGTCGAGGCCAAGATCAGCTTCCCTGCCCGCGGAGCCGATTTCGACGCGCTCGACCGCCGCTTCGTCACGCTCAAGGGCCAGATCGACGACGTGCTCAAGCAGGCCTCGCGGGATGAGGATCTGCCGGCGCTCTCGGTGATGTCACAGCTCGAGACGTCGATCGCCGGCATCGCCAACGACGCGGCAAAGCTCAACACCGAGATCAAGACCGACACCAACGCCGAATCCGGCAAGCTCGACGCCGAGGGGCGCGAGCTTGCCATGCTGATTATGGTCCTGACCGCGCTCGGCATGCTGCTCGGCCTCGGCGGCGCGATGGTTCTGGCGACCCGCGCCATCACGCGGCCGCTGGATATGCTGAAGCGCTGCATGGGCGAACTCGCCAGCGGCGACTATGGCGTCGCCATTCCCGGACAGGCGCGCCGGGACGAGATCGGCGAGATGGCCAAGGCCGTGCAGATCTTCAAGGACAACGGTCTGGCGGTCGAGCGGCTCGAGGCGGAGACCGCCGAGAGCCGCCAGATGTCGGACGCGCAGCGCCGCCAGATCGAGCAGGAGCGCGCCGCGCGCGCCCTCGAGCAGGAACGTCTCGCGCAGGAGCAGAGGGAGGTCATGGCGTTGCTGGCGAACGGGCTCGACCTGCTCTCGAAGGGCGATCTCACTCACCGGATCGATCAGACGGTCGCCCCCGAATACGAGAAGCTGCGCGACGATTTCAACGCCGCCGTCGCCAACCTCTCCGAGACGATCAGGACGATCCAGGCGACCTCGGCCGATGTCGGCAACGCCGCCCGCGAGATCAACATGGGCGCCGACGATCTCTCCAAGCGCACCGAGGAGCAGGCCTCCTCTCTCGAAGAGACGGCCGCGACGACCGAGGAACTGGCGGCTTCCGTCAAGGCCTCGGCCAATGCCTCGCGGCAGGCCGTCGCGCTCGCCGACGAGGCGATGGACGTGGCGCGCAAGGGCGGGGCGATCGTTGGCGACGCGGTCGCGGCGATGGCCCGCATCGAGACGGCCTCTCGCAAGATATCCGACATCACCTCGGTGATCGACGAAATCGCCTTCCAGACCAACCTGCTGGCGCTGAACGCGGCGGTGGAAGCCGCGCGCGCCGGCGACGCCGGCAAGGGGTTCGCCGTCGCCGCCCCCGAGGTGCGTTCGCTGGCGCAGCGTTCCAGCACGGCCGCCAAGGACATCACCGCCCTGATCGGCGAATCCGGCAGCGAGGTGTCGCAGGGAGTCGGCCTCGTCCGCTCGGCCGGCGAGGCGCTGGACAGCATCGTCAAGGCCTCGCAGAAGGTCTCCGCCACGGTCTCCGACATCTCGGCCGCCTCGGCCGAGCAGGCCAACGGCATCGACGAGATGAGCCAGACGGTGGCCCATATGGACGAGATGACCCAGCAGAACGCGGCTCTGGCCGAGGAAAGCGCGGCGTCGGCAACGGCTCTGAGCGACCAGATCGGCCGCCTCAACGCGCTCGTCGCGCGCTTCCGGACCGGGGAAGAACGCCATCAGGCGCGCATCGTCGATACCGCCGCGCCACGCCGCGCCGCCTGATCGCGAAAGCATGGCATGGCGGCTGCGGAGGGGCCGCCCTGCCTGGTCAGCGTCGGCTGCCGCGGAACATGCTGTCGAAGATGTCCTTGATCGCGGTCTGATGGCTGTCCTGCACCTGCCGGCCGGTCTCGAACATGCGGTTGAGGGCATCGAGGCCGATCGAGCCCGGCCCGGTCTCTCCCGAGGGAGGCGCGTCGTCCTGCGGCGGCGGCTCGCTTCGGCCGCGCGGGGCCGGAGGCGGCTCGGGCGCAGGCTGCTGCCCGCCGCCGAACATGCCGGTCAGGATCTGTCCGAGCATGCCGCCGCCCATCTGGTCCATGCCGGTCTGTCCGCCCGGCATCTGGCCGCCGCCGAACGGCCCGCCGCCCTGCGTCTCGCCGCGTCCGGCCGTCTGGCCATTGCCGAACATCTGTCCGAAGATCGCCTCCAGCGGGTTCGTCGGCGTCTGTTGCCGGGGCGTCGGCGCCGGCTGCATGCCCGGCATCTGGCCCTTCATCATCTCGGCGAACTGGCCCAGAATTCCGCCCATGCCGCTGTTGCCGGCGGATTTGAACAGCCCGCCCATCACCATCGATGCGATGATCGGCAGCATCTGCTTCAGGATCGCCTGGCTGACGCCGCTGGTCGCAGCCGCCTGCGCCGCCACCGCCTGGCTGACCTCCTTCGAGCCGAAGAGCTGGCTCAGCACGTTGTTGCCCGCAACCTGCGCATTGTCGGGAATGCCGTCGCCGCCGGCGTCGTACATGCGTCCGAAGGGCGAGGCCGTCATCATCTGGGCGAGGCTGCCGAACGAATAGGGATCCTGCGTCTGGCGCTGCAGCCCCATCGAGAAGGCCGGCAGAAGCGCCTCGATCGCGCTTTGCGTCTGCTGCTGCGAGAGCCCGTATTGGCGGGCGAGGTTTTGCATCGCCTGGCCGTTCTGGGCCTGCATCATCATCTCGTAGAGATTGGTCATGGCGCGCCTCCGAGCGCGCTTTCCGCTCGGCCGGAACGGCCGAGCGAAGAGAATTCGCGCCAATGTCTAGTCGCGGTTTGCCGCCGCATGCTCGGGAACGATAGCAGCGCCCGGCTTCGAGGCAAGCGGGCCCGCGGCAAGCGCCTCCCGCTCCAGCCTGGCGATGCCGCGATAGGCGAAGACAAGCGCGACGATTCCGAACACGACCGCGCCCAGCGCCGCGCCGACGAGCGCGCCCTTGGGCCCGCCATAATGCGCCCCGATGAAGGCGAGCGGCATGGTGCCCAGCGTCGCTCGGCCCCAACTGAACAAGGTCGAGAGCAACGGCATGCCGAGATTGTTGAAGGCGGCGTTGGCGACGAAGAGGAGCCCGACGAAGACCCACATCGGCCCGGCGATCAGGCAGAAGAACAGCACCAGCTCGGCCGTCAGCCCGGTCGCGCCGAAGGCCGCCACGATGCCGTCCCGCAGCAGCACGAGCACGAGCCAGGCGATCAGCACGCAACCGACGGCGAAGATCGCCGAATCGGTCAGTCCCTTGCGCATCCGGTCGAAGCGGCCCGC
Organism: Allobosea sp.; assembly: GCA_046593015.1. Classification (GTDB taxonomy): domain Bacteria; phylum Pseudomonadota; class Alphaproteobacteria; order Rhizobiales; family Beijerinckiaceae; genus Allobosea. Next base: position 6,554 of record JBKJSB010000331.1, on the reverse strand, counting down.
GCCCCAGTTCTGGCCGAGAATCGGCCCGACCGCCCCCGACAGCGCAAACAGCACGCCGAAGGCGACCGGCACCAGCCGGTCCATGATCGCCATGGCCGCGACCGCCGCATCGCCATAGCGCGCGATCACGCCGGCGAAGACCGAATTCGCGATCGGGTTCGAGAGGTTGGTCAGGATCGCCGGGCCGGCGATGGCGAAGGTGCGCGACGTGTCGCCGAGCATGGCGGCAAAGGACGGCCGCGCCACGATGCCGTGGACCCTGACCGCACCATGGAAGCCGACGCTTGCGATGATGATCCGCGAGATCACGATGGCATAGGCCGCCCCGTCAGGCCCGAGGCCCAGCCCGAAGATGAAAAGCGGGTCGATCACGGCCGTCGCCAGTCCGCCTCCGAGCGTCACGAACATGGCGCGGCGTGCGTCGCCGACGGCGCGCAGCACGCCCGAAAAACCCATGCCGAGCGCCATCAGCACGTTCGACGGCAGCACGATCCACAGGAAGGACAGCGCCACACGGTAGGATTCGTCATGCGCGCCCAGCGCCCGCAGCAGCCAAGGCAGGCAGGGCAGGGCGATGATCGAGAGCGCCAGCGCCGCCAGCGCCATCAGCGCCATGGTCGAGCCGGCGATGCGGCGCGCGCCCTCGCGGTCGCCCGCGCCGAGCGCGCGCGCCGTCATGGCGGAGACGGCGATCATCAGCCCAATGTTGATCGAGATGATCAGATAGAGGACGATCGTGGCGAAGCCGACGCCCGCCGTCGCCTCGGGCCGGCCGAGCCAGGAGACGTAGAGCAGCGAGAGCAGGTCGACGACGAAGATCGCCATCAGCCCGACCGAGGCGGTGGCGGTCATCACCGTGACGTGCCGCATCAGGGAGCCGGTGACGAAGACCGCCTCCGCGCGGCGGTCGGTCACGCTCATCGTTCCGGCTCGCCGACGCCGCCGACCGCGACCTCCGCCCCGCCATCCTCGATCACCTCGCGGGTTTCCTCGGTCAGCGCCTTCGACTTGCCCTTGGGCTTGACCAGCGGCTCGGGGGTGACGCGGGGCACCTTGTTGAGCGCCGCCGCGATGCCCTCGTGGTACTGGATCTCCATGCGCTGGGCGTCGCGGTCGCGCACGCTGTCGATGACGAAGCTCGCCTCCTCATAGTTCAGGCCTAAGCCCTCCAGCGTGACGCGGCCGAATTCCAGCGCCGACTCGAAGGTCTCGCGGAGCTGGTAGTCGACATTGGCCTTCATAAGGTCGATGGCGTGGATGCGGTCATAGGCGCGGGCATGCAGCCGCGCCTGCGGGAACTCGGCCTTGGCCATCTCGACGATGCGCAGCGCCGCCTCCTTGTCGTCGACGCAGATGCACAAGGTCCGCGCCTTGCCGACGCCGGCCGCTCGCAGCACGTCGAGCCGCGTGCCGTCGCCGTAATAGACCTTGAAGCCGAATTTGGCCGCCGAGCGGATGCGTTCGACGTCCAAATCGATCACCGTCACATCGACATGCTGCAGCAGCAGCGCCTGCGTCACGATCTGGCCGAAGCGGCCGAAGCCGACGACGATGACCGACGCCGCGCCAGCCCCCTCGAAATCCTCCTCGATGGTCTCCGGCGTCACGCGCGCCAGCAGCCAGCCATCGATCAGCTTGGCCACTACCGGGCCGATCAGCATGGAGAGCGCGGCGAGCGCGGTGACGATTGCGCTCTGCTGGCTGTTGAGCAGCCCGAGCGCGAGGCCGAGCGGCAGCAGCACGAAGGCGAATTCGCCGGCCGGCGAGAGCAGCGCCCCGGCGCGGATCGCCTCCGTCGTCGAGGAGCAGGAAGCCCGCAGGATCGAGGCCGCGACCGCGATCTTGAACAGCACCAGCAGCGGAGCGGCCAGCGCCAGCAACAGCCAGTTGTCGAGCACCAGCCGCAGATCGAGAGACATGCCGACCGCCATGAAGAACAGGCCGAGCAGCACGCCGCGGAACGGCTCGATATCGGCTTCGAGCTCATGCCGGAAATGCGAATCGGCCAGCAGCACGCCGGCGAGGAACGCGCCCATCGCCATCGACAGGCCGACATGCTCCATCAGCAGCGCGCTGCCGAGCACGATCAGAAGGGCGGCTGCCGTCATCACCTCCTTCGCGCCCGACTTCGCCAGCATGTGGAAGAACGGGTTCAGCACATAGCGCCCGGCCAGCACGATAACGGCGACGGCCAGGAACGCGACGCCGAGCCCCGCCATCGCCGCGCCGGCGCCGCCGCTGGCCGCGCCGGTTGTCGCGAGCAACGGCAGGATGGCGAGCGCGGGCGCGATCGTGATGTCCTGGAACAGCAGGATCGAGAACGTCCGCCTTCCGTAGTCCTCATGGCCATCGCCGCGCTCCTCCAGCAATTGCAGCGCGATCGAGGTGGCGGACAAGGCCAGCGCCAGGCCGACCGCGACCGCGCCGCCGACCGACAGCCCGAAGAACCAGCCGACCGCGCCAATGGCAAAGGCGCTCAGCGCCATCTGCGACAGGCCTGCGCCGAGGATGTCCTTGCGCATCGAATAGAGTCGCGCCGGCTGCAGTTCGAGCCCGACCAGGAACAGCAGCAGCACGACGCCGATCTCGGCCGTGCCGCGGATGGCGTCCGGGTCCTTGATCACGGCCAGAACCGAGGGGCCGATGACGATGCCCGCCGCGAGATAGCCCAGCACAGCCGACTGGCCGAGCTTGCGGAAGATCGGCACCGCCAGCACCGCGCCGGCGCAGAAGGTCAGGATCGGCGGCAGATAGCTGGTATGGGAGGCATCTGCCATGGAGCGCTCGGGGGCTTGAGGGCCGGCTCCGGGGCCGACGCGCCCAATCTAGGCGGTCGCCATCGATCCTGCGAGGGGCGCGGGGGCACGCGGCTATGCAAGGACGCGCTTGCCTCAGGCTCCAGTGGGCGCATTCTCGCGAAAGGGCTTCATTTGCGCCTCGATCGCGCGCGCGAAAGCCGGCCGGGCCAGGCAGCGCTGACGAAAACGCGCGACCGCGGGAAAATCCGCGAGGACGTCGTCGGGCGCGGCGCGCAGGACGGAGGCCATGATCAGGTCGCCGCCGCTGAAGGTGCCGTCGAGATACTCCTTGTCCCCGAGCCAGGTTTCGAGCTGGCCGAGGCGCTTGCGGATCGCCTCCACGACTTGCGGACGCCGCTGCTCCGTCCATGCTTCGCCCTTGTGGAAAAAATCGATGCTCGCCAGTTCCATCAGCGAGGGCTCGATCGAATTCAGGGCCGCCATGATCCAGGTCGCGACCCGGGCCTGGCCGGCCTCGTCGCGCGGGCCAAGCGCCGGCGATTTTCGCGACAGATGCAGGACTATGGCGCCTGATTCGAAGATTTCGACCTCACCGTCGCGATAGGCCGGAACCTGGCCGAAGGGCTGCCAGGCGCGGTAACCCTGCGAGGCCTGATCTTCACGGCCGAGCAGAGTCGCCTGATAGGGCAGGCCCGCTTCTTCCAGCGCCCAGCGGACGCGGAAATCCCTGACATGGCCCTGCGCGAAGGGAGGCACCCAGCGGAACGCGGAAACTTGTATCGTCATGGTGTGAACTCGCTCGATGACCGGGGGCAGGTTTTCCGTTCCTGTCGATCAGATACTTAACCAAGTGGTAATGTAATGTCAATTCCAGCTCGATGCGACGGGCATTCCTTGACATCGCCACCATCGCACCGAAAGAAGGCGGCTTGTTTCTGGAAGGTCTCGACCGCCTTGGGAAAGCCGCCGCTCGACATCCTGCTTTGCGCGCCGCGCGGCTTTTGCGCCGGTGTCGTGCGCGCCATCGACGCGGTCGAGAAGGCGCTGACGCTGCACGGCGCGCCGGTCTATGTCCGCCACGAGATCGTCCACAACAAATACGTCGTCGAATCGCTGAAGCGGAAGGGCGCGGTCTTCGTCTCCGAGCTGTCGCAGGTGCCTGATGCCACCCGGCCGGTGATCTTCTCCGCCCATGGCGTGGCGAAATCGGTCCCGGCCGAGGCGAACCAGCGCGCACTCTTCGCCATCGACGCGACCTGCCCGCTGGTGACGAAGGTGCATCGCGAGGCGGAGGTCCATCACAAGCGCGGCCGCCATATCCTGCTCGTCGGCCATGCCGGCCATCCCGAGGTGATCGGCACGATGGGACAGTTGCCGCAAGGCGCGATCACGCTGATCGAGACGCTGGACGATGTCGCGACCCTGAAGCCGCCGCCCGACAAGGCGCTTGCCTTCGTCACCCAGACCACGCTTTCCGTCGACGACACGCGCGAGATCGTCGAGGCGCTTAAACGCCGCTTTCCCGAGCTGATCGCCCCGCACAAGGAAGACATCTGCTACGCCACGACCAACCGCCAGGAGGCGGTCAAGCATGTCGCGCCGCGCGTCGATGGGCTGATCGTGGTCGGCTCGCCCAACTCCTCCAATTCGCAGCGCCTGCGCGAGGTCGCCGAGCGCGCCGGCTGCCCGGCCGCGCGCCTCGTCCTGCGCACCGACGAGATCGACTGGACCGTCTTCGGCAACATCCGCCGGCTGGGCCTGACCGCTGGCGCGAGTGCGCCGGAAGTGCTGGTCGAGGAGATCATCGACGCCTTCGCCGAGCGCTACGAGGTCACGGTCGAGACGGTCTCGACCGCCGACGAGAGCGTCTTCTTCCCGCTGCCGCGCGAATTGCGCGAGCCGACCAAGACGGCGGCCGAGTAAGCATCCTTGGCCGTCTACACCGAAGTGCCCGATGACGAGATGGCGGCGTTTGTCGCGCGCTACGGCATCGGCGATCTGCTCTCGGCCAAGGGCATCGCCGAGGGTGTCTCCAACTCGAATTTTCTCGTCCACACCACCGCCGGCTTCTACATCCTGACGCTCTATGAGGAGCGCACGGACGCGGCAGATCTGCCCTTCTTCATCTCGCTGATGGAGCATCTGGCACGGCGCGGGCTGACCTGCCCGCAGCCGCTCAAGGCGACTGATGGACAGGCCGTGGGACGATTGGCGGGCCGCCCCGCCGCGATCGTCACCTTCCTCGACGGGCTCTCGGTGCGCCGCCCCAATGCGATGCATTGCGCCGAACTCGGACGGGGCTTGGCCCTGCTGCACGAGGCCGGCTCGGACTTCGCGATGGAGCGGGTCAACGACCTCTCCGTGCCCGGCTGGCGGCCGCTCGCCGAGCAGGCGGGGGCGCAGGCCGACACGGTCTCGCCGGGGCTTGCGCGCCGCGTGCTGGCCGAGATCGCCGGGCACGAGGCGCACTGGCCGTCCGACCTGCCGCGCGGCGTCATCCATGCCGATCTCTTTCCCAACAACGTCTTCTTCATCCAGAACAGGCTCTCGGGGCTGATCGACTTCTATTTCGCCTGCACCGACGCGCTCGCCTATGATCTGGCCATCTGCCTCAACGCCTGGTGCTTCGAGGCCGACGCCTCCTTCAACCTGACCAAGGGCCAGGCGCTGCTCGCCGGCTACGAGAGCGTGCGCCGGCTGACGGAAGCCGAGGTCGCGGCGCTCCCGGTGCTGTGCCGGGGCTCGGCGCTGCGCTTCCTGCTGACGCGGCTGGTCGACTGGCTCAACGTGCCGCCGGGCGCGCTGGTCAAGCCGCTCGACCCGATGGAATACGACCGCAAGCTCGCCTTCCACCAGCGGGTGAGGGATGCGGGTGATTATGGATTGAGGCGATGATGTTTCCGGGCTGTCAGGACGTGGCGCCTCCCCTCCCCCTCGTGGGGAGGGGCTGGGGGTGGGGGGCGACCGACCGGGCGAACGGCGGGTCCGTGAATCACGCCGGCAGCAGCGGCTCCACCTTTCCTGCCGACCGGGGCGCTCTGGCTTTCCGCCCCCCACCCCCGGCCCCTCCCCACGAGGGGGAGGGGAGGAGCCCCTCATGACCGACATTGTCGAAGTCTGGACGGACGGCGCGTGCTCGGGAAACCCCGGACCCGGCGGCTGGGGCGCGATCCTGTCCTTCAAGGACAAGCAGCGCGAGCTCTCCGGCGGCGAGGCGATGACCACCAACAACCGCATGGAGCTGATGGGCGCGATTTCGGCGCTGGAGACGCTGACGCGGCCCTGCACTGTCGCGCTCCACACCGACAGCCAGTATCTGCGCCAGGGCATCACCGCCTGGATCCATGGCTGGAAGAAGAACGGCTGGAAGACCGCCGACAAGAAGCCGGTCAAGAACGAGGAGCTCTGGGTGCGCCTCGAAGCCGCGCTCGGCCGTCACAAGATCGAGTGGAAATGGGTCAAGGGCCATGCCGGCGACGTGATGAACGAGCGCGCCGATGTGCTGGCCCGCTCCGGCATGGCGCCGTTCAAGGGCGGGCGCTAGCCCAGCGCCTGCCGATAGACGATGAAGCCGGACTTGTCGGCAACCTTGTCGTAGAGCGCCTGACCCTGAAGATTGCTCTCATGCGTCTGCCAGTAGACGCGGAAGGCGCCCTTGTCCCGCGCCATCACGCGCACGGTCTCGATCAGCTTGCGCCCGACGCCGCTGCCGCGCGCCTCGGGAACCGTGAACAGATCCTGCAGGTAGCAGATGTCCTTCGGGCTCCAGGTCGTGCGGTGCAGCACCCAGTGCAC
>JBKJSB010000285.1:0-8266 GCA_046593015.1 Allobosea sp. | reverse complement strand
GGTGCGCAGGGCGAGGTCGCCCTCGCCTGCCTGGAACATCGAGGTCAGCGGCGCGAAGCCGACGCGGCGCAGCTCCTTGCGCGGCACGATCGTCGCCGTCACCTCGACGCCGGTCGTTGGGCCGGGCGTAACGACATAGCGGTATGCGCCCGCGACCGAGGGGGAGTCGAGCAGGGCAAGGATTACGAGTTGCGTCGCGTCTCGCGCCGGCTCCTCCAGCCAGAGCGCGCGGAAGAACGGGAACTCCTCGTCCTGCTCGCCGCCGACATCAAGCGACAGCGAACGCGCCGAAAGCCCGTAGCGCTGGCCGCGCCCGATCAGCCGGAAGTAGCTCGCGCCGAGAAACGAGATCAGTTCGTCCTGCACCGTCGGGTTGTTCAGCGTCGTCGTCACGGCAAAGCCGGCGAAGCCGAGCGAGGGCGAGAGCTGCTTCGGGATCGGAACCTTGCCGTACTCGAACAGCGACGTCTGGAACGGGATCGGAATCGCCAGACCGTCGCGGACGACATGCACCTGCACCGGTTTGTCGTGCAGGAAGCCGAGATGGAAAGGCAATAGCCGGAAATCCGAGCCGCCATCGCGCCAGAACGACCGGTCCCGCCTGAAGCGGATCTCGCGATAGCTGTCATAGGTGAGTTGCGACAATTCCTCGGGAATCTTCGCCGCGCCGGCGTCGAAGGGCCGTTCGCCCAGCGCCACCGCCTGCGCAACGACGTCCTCATAGCCGAAGCGGCGTCTGGGGGCCGGCTGCTGCGCCAGCGCATGCGGCGCAGCAAGGGCGATAGCGGCCGTGGACAGCAGCGCCGCCAGCGTGTCGCGGCGGGAGAGCGCCCGCCCGGCGCGGGCGGCGGTGTCTGAGATTGCGTCTGGCATCGGGTTCCCCTGGCTGCAGGCGAAACCATGCTGCGGCGCGGAAGTTCCGGCAGGCGCGACGCTGGCCGTCTCAAGCCGGTGCGGCCCTCGCATCGCCGCTTCCGTACCGTCATTCCACCCCAATCCCGCCTTTCCCGCGCCGAAATCCGCCCGGCTTTTCACGAGCTCGTGATCAACCGGGATAGCACCATGACGAGCCGACGCCTGAACCCCTTCGCAGCCGCCCTGATCCTGACGCCGGGTCTGCTGGCATCGACGCTCGCCGGAGCGGCCGAGATCGAACTGTCCTCCCGCATCGACCGCGTCACGGTCTATCCCGACGGAGCGGTTGTGACGCGGTTGGGCAAGGCGCAACTCATGGGCGGGGCTTCGCAGATCGTGCTGCGCGGCCTGCCGGCGAGCGTCGATCCGGCGTCGATCCGCGTCGAAGGAAAAGGCGACGGCGTCTTCGCCATCGGCGCTGTCGATGTGCGGCTCGTGCCGGGCGAGGTCCGCACCGGGCTCGACCCCGCGATCGAGGCCAGGCTCAAAGGCCTGCGCGAGGAGAAGGCCATGCTGGAAGGCCGCGTCAGCGCGATCGAAGCCAAGCGCGCCACGATCGAGCGCTTTGGGCAGACCGGTCCCGACAAGCTCGGCCCCGACGGCAAGGCCCTGCCGCTGGCCGAATGGCCGGCGGTGTTCGATGCGATCGGCACGGCGCTGGTCAAGGTGCATGAGGAGTTGCGCGGTGTGCGCGGCCGCACGGCCGAGGTCGAGGCCGAGATCGCGGCCCTTGAGCGCGCCCGGCCGCAACCCGGCCGGCCCGGCGCGCCGCGCCGCGACGTCGCCATCGCGGTCGAGGCGCAAAGCGCACTCGCAGCCGAAATCAGCGTCAGCTACCGCGTCGCCGGCGCGAACTGGCTTCCGGGCTACGAAGCGCGGCTCTCGACCGGCGATGCCGCGAGCAAGCCCGAGATCCTGTTCCTGCGCCGGGCAGAGCTGCGCCAGCGCACCGGCGAGGACTGGAGCGATGTCGCGGTGACGCTCTCGACGACCCGCACCGCCGGCGGAACCCGCGCGCCTGATCTGCCGCCGATGCAGGTCGCCTTCTTCGAGCCGCCGGTGCTTTACGACGCCCGTCCGCGCAGGGCTGCGCCGGGGCTGAGCGCGGCCCCCGCTCCTGCGGCCAAAGCCGAGTCGGAGGCAGGCATCGCGCAAGCCCTGGCCGAGCCGCGCCAGGCGGAGGTGCAGACCGCGCGGATCGAGGCCGGAGCCTATCAGGCGAGTTTTCAGGTTCCCGGCCGCGTCAGCGTCCCGCAGGACGGCTCCTCGCGGGCGGTGGTGCTGAGCCAGGGCACGATCGCGCCCGTGCTGACCGCCCGGATATCGCCCGAGCTGGAGGAGCGGGCTTATCTCGAAGCCGCCTTCACGCATGAGCAGGAGGCTCCGCTGCTGCCCGGCGAGGTCGTCCTGCACCGCGACGGGGCCTATATCGGCAAGGGCCGGCTCGGGCTCGTCGCGCCGGGCGACAAGGTCGAGCTCGGCTTCGGAGCCGACGACAAGCTCAAGGTGACCCGCGCGCCCGTGCGCCGGCGCGAGAACGACCCGGGCTGGCTCGGCCAGACCCGCACCGACCTGCGCGAGTTCAAAACCGTGGTGAAGAGCCTGCATGCCCAGCCCGTCAAGGTGACGCTGAGCGAGCGCATCCCCTTCTCCGAATCGAGCGCGATCACGATCGAGACCTTGGCCCAGACGACGCCGCCGACCGAAAAACAGGTCGGCGACAAGCGCGGCGTGATGGCCTGGAGCTTCGACTTGGCCGCAGGCGCGGAAAAGGAGATCAGGCTCGCCTACCGCATCAAATGGCCCGGCGACCGGGAGCTGAGCTACGAGGCAAAGCCGGTGCGGTGAGACAGGGGTGATCAGGCGAGGCTGACGAGCGGCGCAAGGCGCACGCGGTCGAGCTTGTTGATCCGGTCGCGCTGGACCTCGAAGACGCCGGGCTGCCCCTTCACCGGCCTCTGGAACACCATCCAGTTCTCATGGACGCCCCATGCGATGCCTTTGCTCTTTTCCCCGGCCGATTCGACGGTGCGCAGCGCGAATTTGCCGTAGAGCCCGCGCTGGGCCGAGGCCAGGTCGAGCCCGCCCATCGAATTGCTGACGAAGGACTTAGCCATCGAGACGCCGGCTTCGCTCAGGGCGATGTGGCCGACATTGCCGGCCGCCAGCGCGGCCGGCCCGCCGGGAATGACCTTTCCCCCGGCATCCACCCTGACGATGACGTGGATCTGGTTGGGGTCGATCGCAGCGATGTCGGTCACGGCCGTGGCGCCGCGCTTGAGCACCCAGTCGAAGATCGTGTCGATCGCGGCGGACGGGCCGGGGTCGATGTTCTTGCGCGCGACCGTGCGCCAGTCGCGGCCCATGACCTCGTGGAACAGGTAGTTGCCGACGAAGCCGTTGCAGTCGAGCCCGATATTGGCGTCCGCCCAGGCCTGCAGGCGGCCATCCGTCACCACGCCGAGCCTGGCCGCGAGTTGCAGGCAGACCTGGCAATCCTCCGGCGATCCCTTGCCCCAGAACGGATTGAGGATGGCCTGGCGGATATACTCGCGGCTTCCCACCAGATGCGTCGTGCGGTCGATGACGACCTCCAGGAAGGCGGATCTGCTGCCCTTGCCATTCCGGGCGAAGTAGTCCCCGACCGCGCCCCAGAGCGCGTCCTTGGCGCTGGTCGGCGCGCCGATGTGGTAGCGGTCCACCCGGATCGCATAGGGCGTCGCGGTGCTCGTGACCGGGACGGGAAGATAGCGCGCGGCATAGCGGGAGGGCTGCATGAATGCCGACATGGTGATGACCCCGCCGTGACGCATCGTCGCATCCTCAGGCTAGATCAGATCGCCCGATTTGCAACAGCGCTTCGACGTCGCCGCGCGGGCCTGCCACCACGGATACCTTGACCTCGCCACCCTTCTGGCTCATGAGGGCTTGCAAGGACCTGCCCCGAAACCCCGGCCTTGCGTCGGGGTTTTTCATGTGCGCGGCGCTTGCACGGGATACGCGAGCACAAGACACGCGGGAAGGTTTGAGATCCGATGGGCAATGTTGTGGTGGTCGGCGCCCAGTGGGGCGACGAGGGCAAGGGCAAGATCGTCGACTGGCTCTCCAGCCAGGCCGATGTCGTGGTGCGCTTTCAGGGCGGCCACAATGCCGGCCATACGCTGGTCATCGACGGCGTCGTCTACAAGCTCTCGCTGCTGCCCTCGGGCATCGTGCGCGGCGGCAAGCTCTCGGTCATCGGCAACGGCGTCGTCGTCGATCCCTGGCACCTCGTCGAGGAGATCGCCCGGCTGCGCGCTCAAGGCGTCGCGATCAGCCCGGAAAACCTGCGCATCGCCGACAACGCCACGCTGATCCTGCCCCTGCATCGCGAACTCGACCATTTCCGCGAGACCAGCAATGCCGGCCTCAAGATCGGCACGACCAAGCGCGGAATCGGCCCGGCCTATGAGGACAAGGTCGGCCGCCGCGCCATCCGCGTCATCGACCTGAAGGATCCCGCGATCCTCGAAGCCAAGATCGAGCGGTTGCTGGCGCATCACAATGCGTTGCGGCGGGGCCTGGGCATCGGCGAGGTCGATGGCGGCGAGCTGCTCGGCCAGCTCAAGGAGATCGCGCCGCAGGTGCTGCCCTATGCCGACACGGTCTGGGCGCTGCTCGATGCGCAGCGCCGCGCCGGCAAGCGCATCCTGTTCGAGGGCGCCCAAGGCGCGCTGCTCGATGTCGACCACGGCACCTATCCCTTCGTGACCTCATCCAACATCGTCGCCGGCCAGGCCGCGACCGGTTCCGGCCTTGGCCCATCTGCCGTCGGCTATGTGCTGGGCATCGCCAAGGCCTACACGACTCGCGTCGGCGAGGGCCCCTTCCCGACCGAACTCTTCGACGAGACCGGCGAGCTGATCGGCCAGAAGGGCAAGGAGTTCGGCGTCGTCACCGGCAGGAAGCGCCGCTGCGGCTGGTTCGACGCCTGCCTGGTGCGCCAGACCGTCAAGACCTCCGGGATCGACGGCATCGCCCTGACCAAGCTCGACATCCTCGACGGCTTTCCCGAGATCAAGGTCTGCACCGGCTACAGCCTCGACGGCCAGGTGCTGGAGCATCTGCCTGCCGGCCAGAGCGACCAGGGCCGGGTCGAGCCGATCTACGAGACGATTCAGGGCTGGGAAGGCTCGACGGCCAACGCCCGCTCCTGGGCCGATCTGCCGGCGCAGGCGATCAAATATGTTCGCCGCATCGAGGAGTTGATCGGTGCGCCGGTGACCGTGCTCTCGACCAGCCCGGAACGCGACGACACCATCCTGGTGCAGAATCCTTTTGAGGGCTGACATACCTTTCGAGGATTGACTTGCCATCGCGGGTTGACGCACCCCTGCAACATCGACAAGTGAGGCCTATGGCCGACTTCTATCCCATCCTGGCGCGCGCGGTCGCCGGGCTGACAGACCCCTCGCCGGAGGCGCGACGCGCCATCTTCGAGCGGGCGCGGACAGCGCTGCTGACGCAGTTGCGCAGTCTCGACCCGCCTTTGGGCGAGGCCGAGATCATGCGCGAGCGGCTCTCGCTCGACGAGGCCATGGCGCGCATCGAGGCCGAGCACGGCGACGCAGCCCCACCGGCGCAGGCCCCGTATGCGGAAGCGTCGCCCCCTCCGCCGGCCACTCCCGAGCCGCCGCGCCTGCCGACGCCGGAGCCGGGCCCGGCCGCGTCTGGTCCCGCGCCGGCCGCCCTCGACGAGATTCCGGCTGACGCGCCGGAGCCGCAGCCGATCCGGCCCCGCATCGCCCCGCCGCGCGAGAAGCGGGTGGCGGCGAGCCATGTCCGCACGATGATCGTCGGCGGCGGCGTCGCGATCGCCGTGGCCGCGATCGCGGGCGCGGCCTACTACGTCAACAAGGTCAATCCGCCCGCCACAGAGACGCGGCCGCGCGTCGAGACGCCGGCCCAGCCCGGACAGCCAGACAATGCCGGAAAGCTCGGCGACCGCGTCGGCGAGGCCGGCAACCCCAATGCGCCCAGGCCCGGCAGCGGCACGCCGACCCAGACCCAGAGCGGCGAAGTCGCGGTGGCGCAGCGCGCCATCCTCTACACCGAGGACCCGGCCAATCCGCAGCAGCCACGCGCCATTCAGGGCCGCGTCTTCTGGCGGCTCGACAGCGAGAGCGCCGGCCAGGGCCGCCCGGTCGAGACCATCGTGCGCGCCACGGTCGAGATCCCCGAGGCCGGCCTGACGCTCGACTTCACGGTCCGCCGCAACGCCGACCCGGCCTTTCCGGCCTCGCATATCATCGGCCTGCGCTTCAACACGACCGGCCCGGCGGCCGAGACGGTGCGCGAGGTCGGCGTGCCGCAGTTCAAGACCGACGAGAACGAGCGCGGCGCGCCGCTGTCGGCGATCAATTCGGCGCTCGGCGAGAATCTCTTCGTCACCGCCCTGTCGAACGTCCCGATCGAGCTCGAGCGCAACACCGAGCTGATCATGAGCCGCAACTGGATCGACGTGCCGGTGCGCTTCGCCTCCGGCAAGCGCGGCATCATCACCTTCGAGAAGGGCGTCTCGGGCAACCAGACGCTGGCGGATGCGTTTGGGCGCTGGCGCTAGCGATCGCGGTCCCCGGGTTTGCGATGGTCGAGCTGGCGAATATCGCAGCGCTGCCCTCGCATGCAGAACGACCAGCCGAAGGAGCCGCGAGATGACAAAGAGCGCAGACGCCACGGGCGAATCGCCGTCCCGGCTGATCGACGCGCGGATCGCGGAACTGACCGACTGGAGAGGCAAGACGCTCGCCCAGGTCCGCGCTCTGATCAGGCAGGCCGACCCCGAGGTGGTCGAGGAGTGGAAGTGGCGGGGCGTTCCGGTCTGGTCTCATGACGGGATCATCTGCACCGGCGAGACCTATAAGAGCGTGGTGAAGCTGACCTTCGCCAAGGGCGCTGCGCTGAAGGACCCTTCAGGCCTGTTCAACTCCAGCCTCGACGGCAATGTCAGGCGCGCCATCGATCTGCGCGAGGGCGGCGAAATCGATGCGGATGCCTTCAAGGCGCTGATCCGCGAGGCGGTGGCGCTGAACGGATCATGACGCGATCGTCGAACATGGCTGTCTGCAGCGCCCCGGGAGCGCCGCCGGTTCGTCCGCCGCGCAGGTTCCTCCGCCCTCAGCTGACGGGGCGCGTCCAGGTTTCTTGTGCAACCGCGTCCTGCCACGCAGAGCCCAATGGCTGGAACATCAGCCATGTGTCGGCGATCTTGCCGTCTTCGATGCGATAGGTCTGCATGCCGGTGCGCGTTCGCGCTTCCCCGCTTGCCGGGTCGGTCCACGTCATCGTGAAGCGAAACCAGGCGCGGTCGCCCTGGAAGGCGTGGTCGTAGACGGCGATCCGGATATCAGGCCGATCCTGCCGCAGCTTGGCGAGCTCGGCGGCGTATTCCTCGCGCGTGAGCGTTCTGACGCCCGCCTCCTCATGGCGGGTGTAATGCGGCGCGAGGCAGCTCGGCAAAAGGTCAAACCGGCCCTCGTGCCATACCTGCTCCCAGCGGTCGAAAAGATCTCGCAGCATTGGCGCGTCGGTCATTGAAAGGGTCTCCTGCGATCGCTGGTCAGGCTATAGCAGGCCAGCCCTCGCGATGTCAGCAAGCCACCCAAGCCGCGTCGTCTCGCAACAACCGCGCTAGCTCGCCCGCTGCGCCGCGAATCGCGCCGCCTGCCGCAGCAGATCCGCCTCGGCTCCGAATCTGGCCAGTGCCGTGACCGCCGCCTCGCTCAGCCGGTCGCGTTCCTGCTTGGCGCCGTCGAGGCCGAGCGCGGCGACGAGCGTCGCCTTGCCCTTGTCCTGGTCCTTCGCCGTCGCCTTGCCGAGCGCTTCGGGGCTCGCCTCGACGTCGAGAATGTCGTCGGCGATCTGGAAGGCGGCGCCCAGCGCCTTGCCGTAGGCGAGCAGCGCCGCGCGCTCCCCTGCCGTCGCTCCGCCGACAGCTGCGCCGATCTCGACGCTTCCCGCCAGCAGCGCGCCGGTCTTCATCGCCTGGAGCAGGCGGATCTGGTCCGGACTCAGGCTGCGCGGCACGCCGCCGTCGAAACGGCCCTCGGCTGCGAGGTCGAGCATCTGGCCGCCGGCCATGCCGCCGAGCCCGGCGGCGCGCGCCAGCGCCAGCACCAGGCCGGCGCGGACGTCGCCGGCGGGATGGGTCGCCGGATCGGCCATGACGTCGAAGGCGAGCGTCAGCAGGGCGTCGCCGGCCAGCATCGCGGTCGCCTCGTCGAAGGCCTTGTGCACGGTCGGCCGGCCGCGGCGGGTGTCGTCGTCGTCCATCACCGGCAGGTCGTCATGCACCAGCGAATAGCAATGCACG
>JBKJSB010000023.1:0-2854 GCA_046593015.1 Allobosea sp. | reverse complement strand
CTTGATGATGGCGATCATGATGATTGGTCCAGTGCTGGCCATCATCAAGCATGCTTATCACTGGGTCGTCGATGCGGCCCGCTTCACCTCCGCCGTCTGGCACGATGCCCGCGCCATGCAGGCGGAAGCGGAAGCCAAGTACGGCCACATCGGCTTCTGAGCTCCCGCGCCGACCACCCGGCGCGACAGGTTCTTCGCCTTATCGAAGGCGGCGTGGTCTTGGGGCCGCGCCGCCTTTTTTCATGACCAGAGTCGCCCAGCCCTCGCGCAGCGACTGGCGGGCAAGATAAAGTCCCTGGTGCCGGTAGGCGGAGACGATGCCGGCGACGTCCATGGCGAGCAGGCCCGACAGGATCACCGTGCCATCATCGCTCAGGACGCGCGCGATCGAGGGCGCGAGCTGGCGCAGCGGACGACTGAGGATGTTGGCGAAAACGAGGTCGAAATGGCGCGGCCGGTTCGCCTTGGCGTGGCGCAGCCCCGGCGCGACATAGAGATCGAGCCCATGCGGCGCATGGTTGACGCGGGCATTGTGGGCCGCGACCTCGATCGCGACGGCGTCGATATCCCCGGCGACGACCTTGCGCCTGATCTGCTTCGCCAGCGCCAGCGCCAGAATTCCCGTGCCGGTGCCGACATCGATGGCTTGGCGCGGGCGGCGCTGCTTCAGTTCCGCGTCGAGCGCCAAGAGGCAGCCCGCAGTGGTGCCGTGATGGCCGGTCCCGAAGGCGAGCGCGGCCGGAATCTCGATGCCGACATCGTTGATCCTGACCGCGTCGCGATCATGCGCGCCGTGGACGAGCACGCGGCCGGCGCGGACGGGTTTGAGCCCGTCGAGCGAAGCCGCGACCCAGTCCTGCTGGTTGACGGTCGTGAAGGGCGTGGTGTCGATGACGTCGCCGACGATCCCGCGCAGCATGTCGCGCACCGCGTCCTCGTCGGGATGGGTGGCAAAGTAGATCTCGACCTTCCAGGGCGCGTTCAGCGAGAGCGTGGTGACGCCGGTCTCGATCTCGAAGGCCGAGATCGCGGTCTCGGTCGGGTCGAAGACCTCTCCCAGAAGCTCGGTCAGCGCACGCGCCTTCTCGCCCGAGGTGGAGAGTTCGAGAACGGTCGCGACCGTGGAGGGGAGAAGGCCTTCGCGCATGATGGGAGCGCGATAGCAGGGTGGGGCAGTGATGTCATCGGCACCCTGCGATATCAGCGTGCCCGGATCCCCTCGCAGCGCAGTTGCTCGCGACCGCTCTCATAGCGCCGCCTGTTGCCGTAGCGCATGTTTCTGTCGTCGGCGCAGCAGCCATTGGCCTTGTGCGGCTTGCAGAGCAGGCAGCCGGCGCGGGCTGATTTGGGACGTTTGCGCTTGTGATGCATGAGATCGTCGCTTTGCGTTCGTGGTCCTTGGTGTTACAGATATCGCATAGTCGAAGCGCGGTGGCGGCATGGGCGGCGTCTACAAGTTCAAACCATTTGCGCGCTATGCACGCAAGGCGGGTTTGAGCGACGCGATGCTCTGCCGTGCGGCGAGGGAGATCGAAGCGGGCCGGATCGATGCAGACCTCGGCGAGGGCGTCGTCAAGCAGCGGGTTGCTCGGGATGGTGAAGGGCGGTCAGGCGGTTTTCGGACGATCGTCCTGTTCAGATCGGGAACGAGCCTGTTCTTCATCCGGGGGTTCGCGAAGAACGAGCGAGACAACATTTCACTGACCGAACTGGCCTTTTTCAGAGACGCAAGCGCGGTCGCTCTCAACCTGACGAAAGCGCAGATCGTGACAGCGATGGCTGCGGGCGAGATCATCGAGATCGAGTGCGAGGTGCGACCATGAAGCAGACATCGCCCAAAGCGCCGAGCAAGACGCTCGCCATCATCCATGAGACGATGAGCGGCCTGCATAAGGCTGGCGTGATCGACCGCGAAACCATGCGCCATTTCGACGCCGGCTGTCTTGCGCCGGTGGAGCGGCTGGCTCCCGACGACATCCGCGCCTTGCGCGAGCGCGAGCGCATCTCGCAGCCGGTGTTCGCGCATTACCTGAACGTCAGCAAAGGCACGATCAGCAAATGGGAGCGCGGCGAGAAGACGCCGGATGGGCCGTCGCTCAAGTTGCTGAACCTGGTGAAGCGGAAGGGGTTGGAGGGGATCATCTGATCGTGCCCCCGGCCGCCGCTTACCCCGCCTTCTGAACAAAGCTGTCCAGCACCATTTTCCGCCCGGCCTTGTCGAAATCCACCGTCAGCTTGTTGCCATCGACGCTCGCCACCGAGCCCGGGCCGAACTTGACGTGGAAGACGCGCGCGCCGGCGTCGTAGGCCGATGAGCCGCTCGATTTTGCGGTGAGCTCGCCCTCGATCAGGAGCGGACCGCGCTGGCGGCTGCCGCCTAGCCCAAAACCGCTGCCGCTCTCCGAAAATCCCGAGCCGCCGCCCGCTTTCGCCTTGTTCTCCTGCGCGCGCTGCCAGCCTGGCGTGTTGTAGCTCGAGCCAAAACTCTCCATGCGGTCGAAGCGCGAGGCTCCGTAGCCGCCCTGGCTATAGTTCGACGCCGCCTGCACGACCTCGACATGCTCCTCCGGCAGTTCGTCGATGAAGCGGCTCGGCAGGCTCGATTGCCAGAGCCCGTGAATCCGGCGGTTCGAGGCGAAATAGAGTTTCAGCCGCTTGCGCGCGCGCGTCAGGCCGACATGGGCGAGGCGGCGCTCTTCTTCGAGGCCCGCCCGGCCGCTCTCGTCGAGCGCGCGCTGGCTCGGGAACAGGCCTTCCTCCCAACCCGGCAGGAAGACGGTGTCGAACTCCAGCCCCTTTGCCCCGTGCAGGGTCATGATCGAGACACTGGCGACGGCATCGCCGCTGGCGACAT
>JBKJSB010000353.1:0-23855 GCA_046593015.1 Allobosea sp. | reverse complement strand
GCTGGTCGTAGCCGAACAGCGCCTCGGCGGTCTTGTTGAGCGAAAGCATGCGTCCGCGCTCGTCGACGGTGACGACGCCGTCGGTTGCAGTGTCGAGCATGGCGACGAGTTCGTCGATGCGGGATTCGCGCTGATCGACATCGAGCCGCAGCGCCGAGACGCGCGCGGCGCTCTCACGATCCTCCGCCTCGAACTCGGCGGCGAGTTCCGCTTCTTCGACCTCCTGCGGCGTCTGGACCTTGACCTCGCCGCCGCCATCGGGATGGCGGAAGGCCATCAGCGTGGCGGGCTCGCCGAGCCAGGACACGCTGGACAGCACCGCATCGACGCTGACCAGATGGCCGAGCCGGTCGATCAGGATCATCGCGCCGCCATCGGTGCGGTTCGCGCCCTTGATCAGCCGGCTCACGCTGCCGCCGGCCGCGAGATCGGCGAGATCGGCGTAGTCGAGCAGGTCGAGCAGCGTGCGGTTGGCGTAGAGCGCCTCGTCGCCGCGGTTGACCAGCACCGCGACCGGCAGCCGGTCGAGCACGTCGGCATGGGAATTGGGCAGGCGCTGCCGCGCGGACTGAAGCGCCGACGGGGCGGCCGCGTCGAGCACCATCGCGTCGTCGCCGAGCGCCTCCAGTGCCGGAGCGGCGCTGGCCGGCTCGATGGCGGGCGTATCGACGATCGGCGCGGGCTCGCCCGGGACCTGCGCTGGCGCGACGGGCTCGATGTCCTTGAGCCGCAGCGGCACGGCCTGCGGCAGGCGCGGAGCAGGCTCGTCATCGCCGGCGATGCGTGCGCCCAGCGCCTTGGCGATCTCGCGAAACGCGTTGCGCTCGGCCGAGCTGAGATTGGGCTTGGACGGTTCGAGCACCGGCCGGACGGCGGTGAGATGCCCGTTGCGCAGCGGCACGATGTTGGTGATGTCGGAGCGGGCAGGGGCTTCCGCGACCGGCGGCGCGGGCTCCTCGGCGGCTGCCTCGGTCTCGGTTGCGGCGGGTGCAGGCTCGTCGATGACTGCGGCCGGCTCCTGCGCCTCCGACGCCATGGCCTCATCGCTCCGCACCGGCTCGTCGCCGGCATCCGGAACGGCCTCGTCCGTGGCAGCGGCCGTCGCCTCGGCGATGTCCGACTGGATGTCTGTGGGCTCGGTTTCGCTGGACGTTTCGATTTCGCTGGTCGTCTCGGCGGTAGCAGGCTCGGCGTCGCCGGTTTCCGCCTGCCGCTCGGCCTCAGCCTCGGCAGGCGCCGCCTCGTCTGCCTGCACGGCGTCAGCCGGCTCCGCATCGTCGGGAAGCGGCGCGTCCAGCGCGGCGAGTTCCTCCTCGGCGATCTCTGGAACGGCGTCCTGATCGGCCAGATTGTCCGCTGGCATTGCCGGGGCATGCGCTGGGAAAGGCTCGCGCTCCGTCAACCGGGCGAGGCCGAATCCGCGAAAGCCGGAGACCTGCCGCGCGGCGTCGAGCACCGGCACGCCGGATAGCTCGACACGCGCGCCCTCCGTGCCGGAGCCGGTGCGCCAGAGCACGCCATGGCCGCTCCATGTCGCCGTGCCGGCCAGGCGTTCAAGCAGTCCGCCATCGCGGTCGATGATGTCGGCGTCTAGCAGATCCCGCCAGCTCTGGCCGGGCAGCGCGGCGGCGGCGTCTGGCCCCACCAGGGCCGCGACATCGGGCGAGACGCTGGTCAGATGGCCGGCGGCGTCGCTCTGCCAAAGGAAGCGCACCAGTGCGCGGGCAGGTGCAGCGGGCGAAGGCGCGGTCGCCGGGGCCTCGACGATTTCGGGTTCCGCGACGCTGGCCTGCGCCGCAATCTCGGTTTCAGCGGTCTCGGGAGCGGGTATGGCCACGCCCAGCCGGCGCAGCTCGGCGGCGGGTACGGCGATCGCCAGCACGGCCAGGCCGTCATCGCCGTCGAACAGGCGGCAGCCGCAGGTTACCGGCGTCGCGGTGAAGCCGGAGGTCAGCCGAAGCCGTTCGAGCCGGACGCCCTCACGGGATGCGAGGCCGCCGGCGAGCGTCGAGAAGCGTTGCCGGGTCGCGGGCGGCAGCGCGGCGTCGAGCCCGTCGCGGCCGAGCAGGGCGAAGCCGGCGGCGTTGGCGTAAGCAGCCTTTTGGCCGTCCGCATCCCAGATCAGCAGCGCGCCGCCGGCTGCGAACCCGGCGAGCCCGGCGTCCTGCGCCGCGGCGACGCCGATCCGCGCCCAGTCCTGTCGCGCTCCGCTCATGGCTGCCGCCGCCCGTCCGCTCGTTCGATTTCGCCGATATGGCTAACAACTGTTTAATAACCCCGGGCGGATTGCAAATCCATGGAACCCGGCCCGCTCTCCCGCGTCTGATGAAAACAGCGTTAACGTGCGGGTGCGGCCTTTGCGCGCGCTGTTGTCATCGCAGCGCAACAATGATATTGCACTGCACAATCGCCGCTGAGCGATGGACATAATTCAACCGGAGGACGACCCTGATGAATGGCAAGATCCCCTACGAAGTGCCGGCCGAGATGCGCGATTTCGCAGAGAAGAGCGTCGATCAGGCCCGCAAGGCTTTCGACGGTTTCATCGGCGCGGCCCAGAAGGCCGTCGATACCGCCCATGGCTCGGCCGAATCGGCCCGCGTCAATGCGCAGGACGTGACCCGCAAGGCGATGACCTATGCCGAGACCAATGTCGCCGCCGCGTTCGACCTCGCCCAGAAGCTGGTCAAGTCCAAGGACATGACCGAAATCATGCAGCACCAGTCCGAATTCATGAAGTCGCAGATGGCCTCGCTGCAGACGCAGCTCAAGGAAATGGGCGCCGTGGCGCAGGACGTCGCGACCAAGGCCGCCGAGACCGCCGCCAAAGCGACCAAGATGAAGTGAGCCGCCGCGGCGCATCAGCGCCGCGACCCGGCCACTGATTTCGACCATGACAAAGGCCGGGCATTCCGCCCGGCCGCCAGCATTTCGATCGCAGAAGGAGACCCGTGATGGCCAATCCCGCCGACACCAAGCCCGCTCCGAGCCAGCCCGCCGCCAGCAAGGCTCCCGCCAAGGCCCCGATCAGCCTTGCCCCGGTGACAGCCATGTCCCGCCCGGCCATCGTCGAGACCAAGCCGGTCGAGACGAAGGCAGTTGAGAGCAAGCCTGTGCCGGCTCCCGCCGCCGCTTCTCCTGCCGCCCCGAAGACCGCGACCGTCGCCACGCCAGCGCCCAAGCCAGTGGCGGCTGCACCTGCGACCCCAACCGCTGCGCTGGTCGCCAAGGCTGAAGCCGCTCCGGCCAAGCCCGCCGCCGTAAAGGCCAAGGAAGCGATTGTCCCGGTCAAGGCCGCCGCTCCTGTCAAGGCCGCTGCGCCCGCCAAGCCCAAATCCGCCACGCGCGTTGCGCCTGCCAAGGCGCGCATCCAGAAGACCCCGGCCGTCGCGCCGGCCGCCGCCGCCAAGGTCGCGAAGGCGTCCGATACGATGGCCAAGGCCGTCGCCGCCGCGCCTGCAAAGGCTGTCGAAACCGTCAAGCCGGTGGTTTCCGCCAGCGTCGCCGCGACGCGCAAGGTCGCTGAAACCGTCGTTGCCAAGCAGGTCGCCGTGGTCAAGGAGGCGGCCAAGGAGACCGTTAAGGCCGCGCCCGTCCTCAAGCTCGTCCCGGCCGCCAAGGTCGCTATGCCGAAGATGCCGGCGCTGCCCGAGATGTCCGATTTCGTCGGCGCGATGCTGAGCCGGACGCTGACGCTGACGAAGACCTTCGGCGCGCTGCAGGCCAAGATGCTCGACCATGCCTGCGCCGAACTGAAGGCCACGCTCGGCGAGGCCGAGACGCTGGCGCGCACGCAGAGTGCAGCCGACGCGGTTGCGCTGCAGGCCAAGGCGGTCCGTCGCGGCTACGAGGCGCACGCGGCCCATCTCAAGGAGATCGCCCAGATCGCCGGTTCGTCCTTGCGGGTCTGAGATACCCACGCCGGTCGTGAGGCTGGCAAATCGCCGCGATTACGCGGTTGCAATCGCGCGGCGTCGGTTCTAGGTTCCGCGCCGCCGCAGACCTTGCCTTGAAGGCTTGGTCGCCAGGGTGCTGCATGCAGCCATAGCTCAGTTGGTTAGAGCGCTAGATTGTGGATCTAGAGGTCCCCCGTTCAAGCCGGGGTGGCTGTACCACCCTGAACATCGCGAGCCGTCCGCGCAGCGGCCAGGCCGGCGCTCTTGAAGCCGGGCGTCCCCGTCGCCATTTGTCTGTCATGCGGAAGGGTTCGCCTTTCGCTCCGGGGTGCTGCGGCCAGCGGGTTCCGGACTTCTCTTGAGGCGCCTTTCGGGGGCTTCCGACGTGACGCGCACGCCAAGCCTGTCCCATCCGTTCCTGCTCGGTTTCGACGATATCGAGCGCGCGCTGGAGCGGGTCGCCAAGGGCGGCAGCGAAGGTTATCCGCCCTACAACATCGAACGGCTGGTCAGGACCGAGAACGAGCCCGACCGGCTCAGAATCACCCTCGCCGTCGCAGGGTTCTCGCGCGATCAGCTCGACATCACCCTGGAAGAGAACCAGCTCTGCATTCGAGGCCGCCAGAGCGACGACAAGAACCGGCAGTTCCTGCATCGCGGCATCGCGGCGCGCCAGTTCCAGCGGGCGTTCCTGCTGGCCGACGGCATGCAGGTGCTGGGGGCCGATCTGTCGAACGGCCTGCTCGCGATCGACCTCGTGCGGCCGGAACCGGAACGGCTCGTCCGGCGTATCGATATCGTGAGCCGGGATTGAGTTGAGGACGGCGGAGCGAGCGCGGATTTTGCATCCGTTCATCAATGCCGTCGTACAATCGAAAATCGCCATTCGCACTGCTCTGAAGGAGGGCGCGATGAACGAAGACAGAAACATGATCCAGACCAACCCGCTGAGCCCGGCCGAATTTGCCGCGCTGGGCACGGGCGAGGTCGCCTATCTCAAGCCGATGAGCTCGGAAGAACTCGTGCGAATCTTTCCGCAGGCCCCGCAGATCAAGCCCGGCCTGCAGCTTTTCGCGCTGCTCTCGGCCGATGGCGCGCCGATCCTGGTGACCGATTCGCGCGAAGCCGCGACCGCCAATGCCTGGGAACACGATCTCAGGATGGTCAGCGTCCATTGAGGCCGGTCTCAGGCGGCGGTCGTGACCTTTGCGACCGCGTCCTGGAGCCTTGCGATGTCGGCCGGGCCGGAGAGGCGGTGATCGCCGTCCCGGATCAGCGTCAGCACCACCGGATCGCCGGTCAGATGCTCGACCAGCTTGAGCGCCTGCCGCCACGGCACGTCGGGGTCCGCCATGCCCTGCAGGATATGAACGGGGCAGCCCGTCCTGATCTCGGATCCGAACATCAGGTTCCGGCGTCCGTCCTCGATCAGCGCCCGCGTGATCGGCGTCGGCTCGGGCGAATAGGCCGATGGCCGCAGCCAGACCCCGTCACGCATGATCGTCTCGCGGACGCTATCGGGCATCTGCGCCCACATCAGCTCCTCGGAGAAATCGACGGCCGGCGCGATCAGCACCATGCCGGCGGGTGCGAGCGCGGTTCCGAGCAACTGCCTTGCCGCAAGCAGCGCGATCCAGCCGCCCATCGAGGAGCCGACCAGAACGGGCGGCTGCCGGCAATGGGCGGCGATGGCGGCAAGCGCGTCGTCGCGCCAGTCCGACAGGGTCCAGCGCGCGAAATCAGCGCCGCTCTCGCCATGACCGGCATAGTCGAAACGCACGAAGCCGCGCCCGTTGGCGCGGGCCCAGTCGGCCAGCGCCTCGGCCTTGGTCGCGCGCATGTCGGAACGGAAGCCGCCGAGCCAGACCACGGGCGGCCCGTCGCCGGGCTGAACGAGGCAGGCCAGGTTTCGCCGCCTGTCGCCTTCGCCGGTCTCCAGCCATTGCGGCGGCTCCCGCTCCGCGTTCGCATCTCCTGCCACGGTCGCATCTCCTGCCACGCTCAAATCTCCTGTGGCGAATCCGCCCTGCATCGCGAATTTCGGCTGCGGCGGCAAGGCGCGCGTGGTCATACTGCCGCCGAACCAGCGAGTATCCTGATCAGGTGACCTTTTCCATGCAGCCCGGCGCGCATCTGACGCTGCCCTCGACCGACACGCACCCGCTCAGCGGCCGCACCATCCTGCAGATCATCCCCGACCTCGATGCCGGCGGGGCCGAACGCACGGCGGTCGATATCGCCAAGGGCCTGACCGATGCCGGCGCGCGCGCGCTGGTCGCGACCGAGGGCGGGCGGCTCGTGGCCGAGCTTCAGGCCAAGGGCGGCGTCTGGCTGCCCTTTCCCGCCGCGACCAAGAATCCGCTCGCCATGGCGCTGAACATCGGCCGGCTGGCGCGGCTCTGCCGCGACGAGGGCGTCGAGCTCGTCCATGCCCGCTCGCGCGCGCCAGCCTGGGTCGCGCTGGCTGCGACGCGGCGGCTGCGACTGCCGTTCGTCACGACCTATCACGGCTCCTATGCCAGCCGCTCGACCGTCAAGGCGCTCTACAATTCGGTGATGGCGCGCGGCGACGTCGTCATCGCCAATTCCGGCTATACCGCCGAGCTGATCCTGGCCAGGCACGGTTTCGCCCGCGAGCGCATCCGCATCGTCCATCGCGGCACCAATTTTTCCGCCTTCGCGCCTGCCGCCGTGACGCCTGAGCGTATCCAGGCGCTGCGCAAGGCGTGGGGCGTCGAGCCGCATCAGCGCATCGTGCTGCTGCCGGGCCGGCTGACCGGCTGGAAGGGCCAGCGCGTGCTGATCGAGGCCGCGCGCATCCTGCGCGACAGCGGCGACAGCGACACCGCCTTCATCCTCGCCGGCGATCCGCAGGGGCGCGACGGCTATGTCAGGGAACTCGACCAGCAGATCGCCGCCGCCGAGCTGAAGGACCGGGTCAAGCGCGTCGGCCATTGCGCCGACATGCCCGCCGCCCTGCTCTGCGCCGCCGTCGTGACGGTGCCATCGACCGAGCCGGAGGCGTTCGGGCGGGTCGCGGTCGAGGCGCAGGCGATGGGCGCGCCGGTCATCGTGTCGGATCTCGGCGCGGTGCCCGAAACCGTGCTTGCTCCGCCGCAGACGCTGCCGTCCGAACGGACCGGCTGGCGCGTGCCGGCCGGCGACGCCGCAGCGCTGGCGGCGGCGCTGGGCGAGGCGCTGGCCTTACGTCCCTCGGCCCGCGATGCGCTGGCGCGCCGGGCGCGCCTGCATGTCGAGCAGCATTTCTCGCTGGAGACGATGGTGGCCGAGACGCTGGACGTCTATTGCGCCTTGCTGGAGAGATAGGCATTCGGCAATGGGCAGTCGGCAGTCCGGGCCGCGCAATCGACTGCCCACAGCCTCTGCCCAATACCCGGTTTCCATTGACATCGCGCCTCTTTGTGCAATGTGTCTGCGCAGAGGCGCGCAAAACGCCAATCACAGGAGAATACCCCCATTCGTCGTCCTTTCCGTGCTGCCCCGACCCCGACCAAAGACGGCCCGCGTTCCAACCGCGACATTCGCGGCGTCCGCGATGTTCAGCTCATCGACGATACCGGCGCCAACCGTGGCGTGGTCTCGTTCTTCGAGGCCCTGAAGATTGCCGAGGATGCAGGTCTCGACCTCGTCGAGATCTCCCCCAATTCAGAGCCGCCGGTCTGCAAGATTCTCGATTACGGCCGCTTCCGCTTCTTGGAGCAGAAGAAGGCCGCCGAGGCGCGCAAGAAGCAGCGCACCATCGAGATCAAGGAAATCAAGCTTCGTCCGGGCATCGACAAGCACGACTACGAAGTGAAGATGAAGGCCATGCACGGCTTCTTCGAGGAGGGCGACAAGGTCAAGGTGACCCTGCGCTTCCGCGGCCGCGAGATGGCCCACCAGGATCTCGGCGTGAAGGTGCTCGAGCGGGTCAAGGTCGATCTCGTCGACGTGGCCAAGGTCGAGAGCGACTGGCAGCTCGAGGGCCGCCAGATGGTCATGGTCCTCGCTCCCAAGTGACGTGACGCCGATCGACGTGACGCCGGTCGCGCCATGCGATTTGCCTCAGGCCCGGCCCCAGCGCCGGGCCTTGTCATGTCGGGGTGGCCGATGCTTGGCTGGCGCCCTGTTCAGCAGACCGAGAGACCGCCGCCGATGCCCCAGCCCAGCCTCACCCACCAGCGCCGCGATCTCGCCGCCGCGCTTCGCCTCGCCGCGAAGTTCGAGCTGAACGAGGGCATCTGCAACCATTTCTCGGTGGCGCTGCCTGAGGCAGCGGATGGCTCGGCGCGCTACCTGATCAATCCCTACGGCGTCCACTGGGCGGAGATGAAGCCCTCCGACCTGCTGCTGATCGACGCTTCGGGCGCGATTCTGGAAGGGGAGGGCGAGGTCGAGGCGACCGCGCTCAACATCCATGTCGCCGCCCACAGGGCCAATCCGCGCCATGTCGCGGTGCTGCATGTCCACATGCCCTATGCGACCGCGCTGACCATGGTCGAGGGCGGCCGGCTGGAGATGGCGCACCAGACCGCCTGCCGCTTCCATGGCCGCACGCTCTATGTCGATCATTTCGGCGGGCTGGCGCTCGACGCCGGCGAGGGCGAGGCGATCGTCGCCGCCAACAGGGCCGATGCGGGCGCCGACATCACCTTCCTCGCCCATCACGGCGTCACCATTGGAGGGCCTTCGGTGGCGGTCGCCTTCGACGATCTGTATTTCCTCGAGCGCGCCTGCCGGCAGCAGGTGCTGGCGATGTCGACCGGCAAGCCGTTGAAACTGATCCCTCAGCAGGAGATCGAGGCGACGGCTCGCGAATGGCGGCAGGTGCTGGTCCATCAGTCGGAGAAGCATTTCGAGGCGCTGCGGCGGATGGCGGGCATCTGAACCGACTGCCTCGTCAAGGCGCGCGATAGCCGCGCGCGGATCGATATACGGCGATCTGATCTTCGGTCAGGACCGCGACCATCGTGAGGTGGTAGCGCAGATGCGCGGCGCGCAGCGCGGCTTTTGCCGCTCCCGCCAGCGCTGTCGCGTCAGCGATGGTCTCCGCCGTAGCGACCTTTTCCCTGAAGATCAGATCGAGGCGGGTTTCCGCGTGGATCACCTGCTCTCCCAAGGCGATCGCTTCGCTCCGCATGTCTGCGAAGAGCCTCTCCGTCCGGCTTTTCTGATCTGGTGTCAGCCTGAGCCGGTCCGCCAGGTCGAGCACATGCAGGGGGCCGGGATAGCCGTTCAACTCAGCAGGCAAAGCCAGCGACAGTCCTTTTCCCGCCCGAAGACCGGTCATCTCTTCGACGGACATGGAGGCGATAGGGCGTGCCTCCATCCCTGCATAGGGCTGCGCGTGGCCCGGACCATGCCCGGCATGCTGTGCGGCGGCCGATTGGATAGCCAAGAAGAACGTCGCGGCGGCAATGGCGAATTTCATGGGCAGGTCTCCAGGTGACCGCCCTGCCTTGCCACGACACCGCCGCATCGGACATGTTCACGATCATGTCCGATGCGGCGTCATCCCATATTTTTGCTCGCCACGATGCGCGCCACCAACTCGCTCATGGCCAGACCTTGTTCCG
Source organism: Allobosea sp. (assembly GCA_046593015.1). GTDB lineage: Bacteria > Pseudomonadota > Alphaproteobacteria > Rhizobiales > Beijerinckiaceae > Allobosea. Next base: position 14,383 of record JBKJSB010000353.1, on the reverse strand, counting down.
GGAAGGCGACCGCGTGCGGCGACTTTATGTCGTGCTCGATGGGGCCATGACGCTGGCGCGGCAGGGCGCCTCGGGCGCCGAACTCGTTCTTCAACGGGCGGAGCAGGGCTCGCTGCTGGCCGAAGCCTCGTGCTTCAGCAAGCATTACCACTGTACGGCGTCAGCGATACGACCCAGCCGCCTCGTCAGCGTGTCGCGCGAGGCGTTGTTGTCGGGGCCTGGCGCGGCGGAGTTCCTGACGATCCTGGCAGAGGACCTGTCGCGCGAAGTGCAGCACATGCGGGCGCGATGCGAGATGCTGGCGTTGAAGACGGTTTCGGAACGACTCGACGCCTGGCTTTCGCTGCATCACGGCGTCTTGCCGGCGAAAGGCGGCTGGTCGTCGCTGGCGACGGAGTTGGCGGTGACGCCGGAGGCGCTTTACCGCGCACTTGCCGCCAAAAGGCGGCCGGCGCGCTCGGAACGCGCCGGCTGTGAGTGACGGCTCACCGGATCGGGTAGGGATATTGCAGACCGCCCTTCGAGGCGAGGTCGTTCAGGCCGCGCTTGAGCTGCAGCTTCGAGCCCATCCCGACATTGCGCTCGAAGCTTTCGCCGTAATTGCCGACATGCTTGACGATGCGATAGGCCCAATCGGTGGTCAGGCCGAGACCCTCGCCGAACTTGCCCTCGACGCCGAGCAGGCGCTTGATCTCCGGGTTTGGGGACTTCAGCATCTCGTCGACATTGGCCTTGGTCACGCCGAACTCCTCCGCGTTGAGCATGGCGTAATGGACCCAGCGGACCAGCGCGAACCAGCTTTCGTCGCCGCGTTTGACGGCGGGGCCGAGAGGCTCGCGCGAGATCAGGTCGGGCAGGATGACGAAATCATCCGGCTTGGAGAATTTCAGCCGCTCGGCCGCCAGACCCGATGAATCGGTGGTGAAGGCGTCGCAGCGCCCGGCCTCCAGCGCCTTGACGCCTTCCTCATTGGTGGCGAAGCCGATGATCTCGTATTTGAGATTGTTGGCGCGGAAGAAGTCGGCGAGGTTGAGTTCGGTCGTCGTGCCCTGCGTGACGCAGATCGAGGCGCCGGCCAGCGCCTTGACGTTGGCGACGTTGAGCGACTTCTTCACCATGAAGCCCTGGCCGTCGAAATAGTTGATCGTCGGCCAGGCCATGCCGGCGGCGACGTCGCGCGACATCGTGTAGGTCGCGTTGCGCGCCAGCACATCGACCTCGCCGCTCTGCACCACGACGAAGCGCATCTGCGGCGTGGTCGGCACGAACTTGACCTTGTCGGGGTTGTTGAAGATCGCGGCCGCAATGGCGCGGCAGAGGTCGATGTCGAGCCCGGCCCATTTGCCGTCCGGCCCCTGCAGGCCAAAACCCGGCAGCGCGATATGGTTGCCGCAGATCACCTCGCCGCGCGCCTTGACGCGGTCGAGCGTGGAGGTCTGCGCAGTGGCGGTGGTTGCGGCCGCGATGCCGGCGAGGCCGAGGCCCGCCGCGATCAGGCGTTTGGTGATGGTCATCATGGTTCCCCTGTCATTGTTGCTTGTGGTGGTCGGACGTCTTCAGTCCCTGGGCACGTCGGCTTGGCTTTGCCGCTCTTCATAGTCGCCGGCGAGCCCGGCCCAGAGCCGGTGCAAAGCGGGCTTGCGGTTGGTGCTGTCGCGATAGACGACGAGCGACAGCGGCATCGACCAGGCCTCGCCGCCGATCGCGACGAGGTTCTCGCCGGCCCTGATCGCGGCGCATTCGGGCAGCCAGGCGATGCCGTAGCCCGCGACGGCCATGTCGCGCAGCACGTCGGCCATGTCGCTCTCGATGACGCGGTGGCCCGTCAGCGGCTCCGGCGCGGCCTCGGTGATCAGGTCGACCATGCGGCCGAGATAGGCTCCGGCCGAATACATCAGCAGCGGCAGCGGATTTTTCGCGCTTCCCGGCAGCGTCCAGCGCGGGGCATGCTCGGCGGCGGCATAGGGGCGCAGATGTTCGACGCCGATGACGAGGCGGTCATAGCGCTCGGCGTCGAGATGGATCGGCTGCTGCGCATGGTGGAAGCAGACCAGCAGGTCGACCGCGCCGGAGACCAGCGCCGTGACGGTGTCGTGGACGTTGCCGGGCGCGACCTTGCAGCTCAGCGAACGCCCGTTCGACCAGGCCGCCCACCAGCCTGGCAACCGGCCGGTCGCCAGCGCATGCGGCAGCGCGATCACGACCTGGTCGCGCTTGGCCAGCGGCTGCCCGGACAGACCGGAGCGCGCATCGAGCAGATGATGCAGCGTCTCGGCCGCCGTTTCCCGGAAGCGCTCGCCCTCCGGCGTCAGCCGGGTCGGGAACACACTGCGGTCGATCAGTGTGACGCCGAGCCAGCTCTCCAGCGCCTGGATACGCCGGCTGAAGGCGGCTTGCGAAGCGTTGCGCTCCTCGGCGGCGCGGGTGAAATTGCCGCGCTCGGCGACGGTGAGGAAGTCCTGGAGCCAGCGTATGTCCATCTCAGGCCGTCCCTGCGATGGCTGAAGGCTGGCCGGCGCCGAGCGAGGCCTTGATGCAGGCCCGCGCCAGAGCCTCGGTCGGATCGATACAGTGAGCCAGAAGCGGGCCGCCGGCGAGCGCGAGCGGTAGTTCGGTGCAGGCCAGCAGCAGCTTGTCCGCTCCCGCATCGAAAAGACGCCGGCCCGCCTCTTCGGCGCAGCTCCGGGCAAGCGCCTGGTGTCCCGCCTTCGTCGCGGCGATGGCGGCGTCGATCGAGATTTGCGCGGTTTCGTCCGGCAGGAGGAGCCGAGGGCCGTTCCCGGTGAAACGTGACTGGTAAAGCCCGGCGGCGACGGTCCCGCGTGTCGCCATTAGGGCGAGCGAGCCGGCCGGCGGCGCGATCTCGGCCATCATCGCGATGACGGCGTCGGCGATGTGCAGCAGCGGCACACCGCTGGCCCGCGCCAGCCGATCGTACCAGTAATGCGCCGTGTTGCAGGGGATGGCGATGAACTCCGCCCCGGCTTGCTCGAGCTGCCTGATTCCGGCCGACATCGGCAGGAAGGGCGCGTCGCTTCCCGCTTCGATCGCCGCCGAGCGGTCGGGAATCTGCGGCACGCCATGGACGAGCAGTGGCACATGCTCCTGATCGTGCCGTGCGGGGGTCAGCATCACGACCTTCGCCATGAAGTCGATGGTCGCGGCCGGCCCCATGCCGCCGAGAATGCCGATGAGCCGTCTGTGCGGGATGCGCTGCATGGCGCATCTCTGCCGGTTCTCTGAGTGCATGGCCAATGCAAATTTTGCATCGAGCCTCGGGTCATCGACCTACCTCGCTCTGAAGGGCTTCGGCGATCGCGGCATCGACAGCTTCTCCGAGCCGTTCGACGATCGTGTCCATCAGCATCTCGTCGACGATGAAGGGCGGCGCGAGCAGGACGTGGTCGCCGCTGGCGCCGTCGGCGGTTCCGCCCATCGGATAGACCATCAGCCCGCGCGCCATCGCCGCCTGCTTGATCCGGGCGTTGAGCTTGAGGCCGGCCTCGAAAGGCGTCCTGGTCGCCCGGTCGGCGACCAGCTCGATGCCCCAGAAATGGCCGCGCCCGCGCACGTCTCCGACATGGTGATGATTGCCGAAACGCTCCTTCAGCCGCCGTTCGAGATGGGCGCCCTGGCGGCGGACATTGGCCAGCAGGTCGTCGCGTTCGATCACCTGCTGCACCGCGAGCGCCGTCGCGCAGGCAAGCGGATGGCCGTTATAGGTCTGGCTGTGCGGGAACGCGCCCGAGTTCTGCGCGATGGCGTCGGTGATGTGGCGTGCGACCAGCATCGCGCCGATTGGTGCATAGCCGCCGCCCAGCCCCTTGGCGATCGCCATCAGATCGGGCGCGATGCCCTCCTGCTCGCAGGCATGCAGCGTGCCGGTGCGCCCCATGCCGCACATCACCTCGTCGAGGATCAGCAGCACGCCATACCGGTCGCAGATATCGCGGATGCGTTTGAAGTAGCCCGGAGCCGGGGGAGAGGCCCCGAGCGTCGCGCCGACAACCGTTTCCGCGACGAAGGCCGCCACGGTCTCAGGCCCAAGTTCGAGGATCTTGGCCTCCAGTTCGTCGGCCATGCGCAGGCCGTAGGCCTCGAGCGTCTCGTCGTCCCATTTGCCGCGATAGGCGTGGCAGGGCGCGATGTGATGGCCCTGCAGCAGCATCTCGACGAAGGGCGCACGGTCCTTCATCCGCCCGCCGACCGAGAGCGCGCCGACCGTGATGCCGTGATAGCTCTGCCGCCGCGAGATGAAGTTGGTCCGCGCCCGCGCGCCGGTCTCGACGAAATAATGCCGCGCCAGCTTGAGGCACGCCTCGATCGCCTCCGAGCCGCTGCTGCAGATGAAGACGTGGCTCATGCCCTTGGGCGCACGCGCGATCAGATGATCCGCCAGCTCCTCGGCCGGCTGCGACGTGAAGAAGGAGGTGTGGGCGTAGGCCAGCCGGTCGATCTGCGCGTGCATGGCTGCGGCGATGTCGGGATGCCCGTGCCCGAGGCAGGAGACCGCCGCGCCGCCGCTGGCGTCGATATAGCGCTTGCCGTCGCGGTCGATCAGGAACACGCCCTCGCCGCCGACGGCGACGGGGTAGGCTCCGTTCATGCTGCGGTGAAGCAGATGGCTCATGGCGATGTCCGTTTCGCGCGGCGTGGGGTCTCGTAGGTGCCGAAGGCGTCGAGCTGGGCGTCAGACGCGGCAATCGCATCGAGCGCCGGCTGGCCGCGCCGCGCCGTCATCAGCGCGGCGAGGCACTCCACCGCCGCGAAGGCCGGCGTCATGCTGTGGAAGAAGGAGGGCGTCTCGGTGCGAACCAGAACCGCCTCGTCGGCGAGGGCCGCCAGCGGCGACAGCTCGCTGTCGGTCAGGGTGACGATGCCCGCACCCTGCTTGCGGGCATAATGCGCGGCCTGCAGCGTCAGGCTCGTATAGGGCGCGACCGAGACGACGAAGAGCGTGTCGCCGGGACCGATACGGCGCAGTGCGTCGATGCCGCGCCCGCCCGCACCGTCAGCCAGAACAGAGTCCGCGCCGATCAGCGAGCGGACGAAGTCGATCATATAGGCGGCCGGAAAGGCCGATCGCAGCCCCAAGCAGAACACGCGTTTGGCATCGGCCAGCCTCGCCGCCGCGCGCTCAAGCCTCGCGACGCAATCCGGCTCGCGCAGGGCCCGGACATGCTCTGCCAACGCCGCGAACATGTCCTGCGCAATCGCGCCGTCGCCCTCGTCGCCATGGCGCGCCAGCAATTCGGTGGCGCGGCCGGCAAAACCGTCCGGCCGCTGGCGCAGCGAGGCGGCGTGGATCGCCCGCAGCGCATCATAGCCGGGCAGCCCGAGCCGTTGCGCCAGCCGCGTGAAGGTCGCCGGCGCCAGCCCGGCGCGCCTCGCCTGCTCGCGCGTCGTCAGCAGCGCGACATCGGCGGGATGGTCGAGCACCCAGCGCGCCACCGCGCGCAACTGCTGCGGCAGCGTCTCGTACCGGGCCGACAGGGCGGCGGTGAGATCGTCCTGATCCATGGCGCGACCATCGCACGCGGCCCGAAAAAATGAAACGAAAAAGCTACAGAATTAAGAAAAATACATATGTTTCATTTCTACGTTGGGCCGTCCTTGCGAACTGCCGTCAGTCTGCCGAAGGCGCGCCGCAGGCCGTGAGCCGTGCTACGAGGACGACAATCCGTCGCCGCCGCGTCACATGACGAAACCGGAAGCCGTTGGCGCATTTGCGAAATTTGCGCATGTGGTCATTTGGCGCCTGGCCGCCCGAACGTGCAGATCGAGCTTGCTTGCCCAAGATTTCGTCTAGATCAGCCGTTTCATCAGGTGCGAATCAGCGCGCGGAATGATTTGGTTCATCGTTGAATCGTCGCGGCGACTGAACGTGCGGCTGCGCTGCGACGGTGACATCCGGTAGCTCTGGTCTAGGCGCCACCCGTGCAGACACTTCACAAGGGGATCGCGATCGATCCGTCTCTGGCGGCGCTGATCCGGCATATGCCGGCAATCGACGATTATCGGCAGGTCTTCGACCGTCTGCAGGGCTCCTGGGACACGCTCGCTCTGCTCGGGCAGCTCTCGGGCAACGCGATGGAGATGGCCGGCACGCGGGCCGCCTTCGAGGCCTTGACCGGACGCCTGCTGAACCGCCTTGCGCTGGAGACGCGCGACAAGGTCGTCACCGACCTCAAGACCAAGGCGCGGAACGCCATCGACGTGCTGGTGCGCAATCTGTTCGAGCGCACCGCCGATATCGGCTTCCTCGCCGCCGACACCGACATCCGCGAGATGCTGGAGCGAGGCGACGCCGGGCCCGCCGACAGGTCGGCGATGGAAGCGCGCTTCCGCGACTATGTCGCGAAGTATTCGGTTTATTCCGACATCGTCTTGATCGACGCGGCGGGCGACATCCGCGCACGGCTCGCCGGCCATGCCGCGACGACGGCGCGACATCCTCTCATCGACGAGGCGCTGACTTCGACCGGCGCCTATGTCGAGCATTACGGCGTGGTCGATTTCATCTCCGACAAGCCGGCGCTGGTCTATGCGTGGCGGGTCGAGAGCGAGGCGCGGCGGCCGCTCGGCGTGCTCGTGCTGGTCTTTCGGCTCGCCGACGAAATGGCCGGGATCTACGGCAAGCTGCTGCCGCAGAGCGACTGGACGGTGCTGGGCTGCGTCACGCCCCAAGGCGAGGTCGTCGCCGGCTCCTGCGCGATCCAGTTGCCGGCCGGCATCGCGTTGCCGTTGGCGGCGCTGGAGGGCCGCGATCCGGTGATCCGGCTGGGCGGCCGGCCCTATCTGGCGGTCACCTGCCGCAGCGCCGGCTACCAGGGCTATGGCGGCCCCGGCTGGATCGGGCTCGGTCTGCTGCCGCTCGAAGCTGCCTTTGCGGCGACCGATGGCGGCTCCGGGCCCGGTATGGGCGACGAGGCGCTTGCCGCGGTGAGCGAGGGCTCGGCCCTGTTTTCCAGCGAGTTGCGCGCCGTCGCGCAGGAAGCCGCCGTGATCCAGCGCGATCTCGCCCGTTCGGTCTGGAACGGCTCGATCCGGCAGGCGGGCTCCACGGCGGCCAACGCCGCCTTCTCCAAGATCCTGCTCTGGGAGGTCTCCAGCGCCGGCCGCAAGACGCAGGCCGTGTTCGACGCCTCGATCGGCGATCTCCACCGCACCGTCGTCGCCGCGATCCTGGACAAGTGCCGCTCGCGCGCCGCCTTCGCCATCGACGTGGTGGACCGCAATCTCTACGAGCGCGCCAATGACTGCCGCTGGTGGGCCCTGAACGCGACCTTCGCGCGCGTTCTGGCGAACCCCTCCGCCGAGGGCGCGCGCCATTGCAGTGAGATACTGGCCCAGATCAACGCTCTCTACACGGTCTACAGCAATCTGATCCTGTTCGATGCGCAGGGCTGCGTCGTCGCGGTCTCGCAACCCGCCGCCGCCGGTCTCGTCGGCCAGCCGCTCGACGCCGAATGGGTGCAGCGGACGCTGACGCTGCGCTCGGGCCAGCATTACGCGGTCTCCGCTTTCGCGCCGTCGCCGCTCTATGGCGACGCCCATACGCTGATCTACACGGCGGCCGTGCAGGCTCCCAGTGGAGGCAAACCGCTTGGCGGCATCGCGATCGTCTTCGATTCGACGCCGCAATTTGCCGCGATCCTGACGGACGCGCTCCCCGCAGACGAGGCCGGCGCGGCCTTGCCGGGCGCCAGCGCCCTGCTCGTCGGCGAGGACGGCAGCATCATCGCCTCGACCGATCCGCGCTTCCCCGTCGGCAGCGCGAGTCCTGTGACTGTCGATCCGGCACGGCTGGCGAGCGATGGCGACTTCTCCGAGATCCGCGCCTTCGAGGGGCGCCATGTCGCGGTCGGCGCGGCGCTCTCGCGCGGCTATCGCGAATACAAGACCAGCGACGGGCATCGTGGCGACGTCGTCGCGCTCTGCCTCGTCCCGCTGGGAGACATCGTCGCGGATTCGGGCGTCAGGACGGGCGCGGAGCAAGGTGTCGCCGCGCGCCGCCCGGCCGAAGGCGTCGAGGCGTTCGAGGTGGCGACGTTCCATCTCGGCCGCCACTGGCTCGGCGTGAAGGCGATGGATGTGGTCGAGGCGGTCGATCTCGCCGCGCTGAAGCCTTCGGCGCGAGAGGCGGGCGACGGCCTGCTCGCCGGCTACAAGCTGCATGGCGACCAGCCGGTGCCGGTGCTGCGGCTGGCGCGCCTGCTCGGCATCCCGGACCCCGTCGTCGCCAACCGGCAGATCGTCATCGTCCGCGCCGCAGGGCGCATGCTCGGCCTCATCGTCGATACGCTTGGGCCGATCCCGGAGATCGCGGTCTCCGATCTGCGGCCGCTGCGCGACCTGACCCAGAATGCCGAGGTGCCGGCGCTCGGCGTCATCGCCACGCGCGACGCCAACGGCGCGCCCGCCGGCATGCTGATGCTGCTCGATATCGACCGCCTCGGCGCTAGGCTGGAGACCGAGGCCGGCCCGGTCCAGATGCGCGCCGCCGAATAGCTCAGGCCGCCAGGCCCAGCAGCGCCCGCGCCTCCGTGACGGTTGCCGGGCGGCGGTCGTATTCCGGGCAGAGATCGACGATGCGCTTCACCAGCGCCGCGTTGGAGGGCGCGAGCGTGTCGCGGTCGAGCCGGACATTGTCCTCGAGGCCCGTGCGGCAATGGCCGCCGAGCTCCAGCGACCAGCGGTTCAGCGTGATCTGGTCGCGCCCGATCCCGGCCCCGGTCCATGTCGCATCGGGAGCGAGGCGTTTCAGCGTCGCGATGAAGAATTCCAGCGCCGGACGGTCGACCGGCATGGCGTTCTTCACGCCCATGACGAACTGCACATGCAGCGGCCCCTTGATCGCGCTGGCGACGCCCAACTCCACGGCCTTGAACACCATCGACAGGTCGAAGGCCTCGATCTCCGGCTTGACGCCATGCGCCAGCATCTCTGCGGCGAGCCAGTCGACCAGATCGGGACTGTTCTCGTAGACCCGCGTCGGAAAATTGCAGGAGCCGGTCGAGAGCGAGCACATGTCGGGTTTCAGCGGGATCATGCCGCCGCGCTCGCGCCCGGCGCCCGAGCGGCCGCCGGTGGACAATTGCACGATGATGCCCGGGCAGTGCTTGCGCAGGCCATCGAGCAGGCGGCCGAAGCGCTCGGGATCGGAGGTGGGCAGGCCCTCGTCGGTGCGGACATGGCAATGAGCGAGCGTCGCGCCCGCCTCGAACGCCGCATGGGTCGATTCGATCTGCTCGGAAAGCGAGATCGGCACGGCCGGATTGTCGCGCTTGGTCGGGAGCGAGCCGGTGATGGCGACGGTGATGATGCAGGGCAGGGCCATGATTCCGGTCTCGTTCTTGTCTCGGGCCGTCTTCTGGCGATAAAGCCCGTCGCAGCCGGCCTGCGCAAGTGCGCGCACCGTGCTTGCCACCTCCGGCCTTTTCTGGCATACGCGCGTCCTTCGATCGCCCGGCTGATAAGGGCTGCCGTGGCGGTCGTACTTTGCTTCCAGCAAGCAAACATGAAGCGGCGCCGTTTGCGCGCTCGCGACCTATGAGGAGCGGAAATGCCCAAGATCAAGACGAAGTCGAGCGCCAAGAAGCGCTTCAAGATCACCGGAACCGGGAAAGTGCTCTACGCACAGGCCGGCAAGCGTCACGGGATGATCAAGCGGACCAACAAGCAGCTCCGCAATCACCGCGGCACCAACGTCCTCTTCGAGGGCGATGCGGCCAACGTGAAGAAATATTTCCTCCCCAACGGCTGACGCCCCCTAACCTTCCGGAGATCATCACATGGCTCGCGTGAAACGGGGCGTAACGTCCCATGCCAAGCACAAGAAGACACTCAAGGCCGCCAAGGGTTTCTATGGCCGCCGCAAGAATACGATCCGCGCCGCGAAGGCGGCCGTCGATCGCTCGATGCAGTACGCCTATCGCGACCGCAAGAACCGGAAGCGCTCGTTCCGCGCCCTCTGGATCCAGCGCCTGAACGCGTCGGTGCGTGAGCACGGCCTCGTCTATTCGGCCTTCATCAACGGCCTGACCAAGGCGGGCATCGAACTCGACCGCAAGACCCTGTCGGCCATGGCCATCGACGATGCGGCCTCGTTCGCCGCCGTTGTCGAGTCGGTCAAGGCCGCGCTCGCCGCCGCCGAGCCCAAGGCTGCCTGAGCGGTTTTTGCTCTCGACGAATTGAAAAAGGCCGGCGGTGACGCCGGCCTTTTTTGTTGGTTTCACACGGTTTTGCATAACCACGCCGTCATCCCGGACAAGCGGCGAAGCCGCGCCGCTCCGGGATCCATCATAGGGCTCGACGGCGCTTTACGATGGATCCCGGGTCTGCGCTTCGCTTGCCCGGGATGACGTATTGGTTCCTTGCAACGCTACAGGATACGCCTCACCCCCGCAGCGTCGCCCCGTAACGCTTGGCCATCTCGGCGACGATCTTCGCCCCCACAGCCTCGATCTCGGCTTCGGTGAGCGTCTTCTCCTGCGGCTGCAGCGTCACCGCCAGCGCGACGGACTTGCGCCCCGCCTCGACGCCTGGTCCCTCATAGAGATCGAACACCGACACATCGGCGATCAGCGCGCGGTCGGCGTTCTGCGCGCTCTTCACCATCTCGCCGGCCGCGACCGATTTCTCGACGATGAAGGCGAAATCGCGCGTCACAGGCTGGAAGCCCGAGAGGACCAGCTTCGGCTTGACCTTGGTCGGCCTGTGTTTCGGCAGCGGCAGCGCATCGAGATGGATCTCGAAAGCGACCAGCGGCCCCTTGACGTCGAGCGCCTTGAGAATGCGCGGATGGACTTCGCCGAAGGCGCCGATCACGCCCTTGGGGCCGAAGCGCAGCGTCGCCGAGCGGCCGGGATGAGCCCAGTCCGGTCCGCCTGCCACGATCTGCAGGCCGCCGACAGGCACGCCGAGCCCGGCGAGCAGCCCCATGACATCGGCCTTGGCGTCGAGTGCGTCCGCGGGCTTGGCCGCGCCGTCCCAATGCCGGCCGACGCCGTCGAGCCGCGCCATCCCGCGTCGCAGGCCGCTCGCCGCGATCAACTGGCCTTCCGGCTCGTCGCTCTGGAACACCTGGCCGACCTCGAACAGCGCGATGTCGCCAAGCCCGCGGTCGGCATTGGCCTGGCTCGCCTTGATCAGCCCCGGCAGCAGCGAGGGCCGCATGTCTGAGAGATCGGCCGCGATCGGGTTGGCGAGCGCAAGACCGGGCGAGCCGCCGCCAAAGAGTTTCGCGGCGTCCTTCGCGATGAAGGACCAGGTCACGGCCTCGACCATGCCGCGGCTGGCGAGCAGCCGCTTGGCGAGGCGCGTGCGCTTCTGCAGCACGGTCAGGACCGGCTTGACGACCTCGCTTTTGATGCGGGGCAGCGGCGTCGAGACCACCCGGTCGAGCCCGGCGATGCGCAGGATTTCCTCGACGAGATCGGCCTTGCCCCCGACATCGCCCCGCCATGACGGGGCCAGGACCGAGACGCGCTCGCCCGCGCCGGAAACCTGGAAGCCCAGCGAGGTCAGCGCCGCCTTCATCTCGATTTGCGGCAGATCGAGCCCGGTCAGGCGTTTCACCTCCGACCAGGGGAAATCGATCGCATGAGCGTCGACGGGTGGATCGCCGGCGAAGACCATCTCGGAGGGCTCGCCGCCGCAGAGCTCGATGATCATCGCGGTGGCGAGATCGAGCCCCGGCCGGCAGAAATCGGGATCGACGCCGCGCTCGAAGCGGTAGCGCGCATCCGAATTGATGCCGAGCGCGCGGCCCGAGCGGGCGATGTTGAGCGGGTTCCAGAGCGCGCTCTCGACCAGCACGTCGACCGTGTTTTCGTCGCAGCCGGACGCCTGCCCGCCCATGATGCCGGCGAGCGATTCGACGCCGTGATCGTCGGCGATGACGACCTGCTCCTCGGTCAGCGCATAGGTCTTGCCGTCCAGCGCCAGAATGGTTTCGCCATCCCTTGCCCGGCGCACGACGAGGTCGCCCGCGACCTTGGCCGCATCGAAGACGTGCAGCGGCCGGCCTCGGTCGAAGGTCATGAAATTGGTGATGTCGACCAGCGTGTTGATCGGCCGAAGCCCGATCGCCCGCAGCCGCGCCTGCAGCCACTCCGGCGAGGGGCCGTTCCTGACGCCGCGTACGAGCCGAAGCGCGAAAGCCGGGCAGAGCGGCTTCTCCTCGGGAGTGAAATCGAGCGTCACGGTGACGGGGCAAGCGAAGCCGCCCCGGATCGGCTTGACGGCGGGCGTCTTCAGAGCGCCAAGACCGGCGGCGGCGAGATCGCGCGCCACGCCGGCGACGCCGAGCGCATCGGCGCGGTTGGGCGTCACCGCGATTTCGATCACGGCGTCGTCGAGGCCGATATAGCTGGCATAGGGCTGTCCCACCGGCGCGTCGTCGGCCAAGTCGATGATGCCGTCGGACTCGTCGGATGTCTGCAATTCGGCGGCCGAACACAGCATGCCATTGGATTCGACGCCGCGGATCACGCCCTTGCCGAGGGTGATGTCCTTGCCGGGGATGTAGGCGCCGGGCGGAGAAAAGACGCTCTTCATGCCGGTGCGGGCATTGGGCGCGCCGCAGACGACCTGCACGGGTTCGCCCGAGCCGGTATCGACCATGCAGACGCGCAGCCGGTCGGCGTTCGGGTGCGGCTTCGCATCGATGACATAGGCGATGGTGAAGGCCGACAGCGCCCTGGCCTTGTCCTCGACGCCCTCCACCTCGAGCCCGACGCGTGTCAGGGCGTCAGTGATCGTGTCGAGCGTGTCGGTGGTGTCGAGATGGCTCTTGAGCCAGGAGTGCGTGAATTTCATCGTTGTCTGTCGCTACTCAGATTCGCTTGGGACAGGGCGGGCGCGGCCGCATTCAGCTCGTCGGCCCCATCTGTCCTGATCTTCATGGAGTTCCCACGCCAGCTCACCTCGCGGGCGATAAAGGCGTAGGCCCAGATGCCCGGGAAGACGATGTCGCGCACGAGCAGCGCCGCCGGCATCCGCCATGACGAGTACCAGCCGACGCCGGCCGCCAGCGCCATCTCGGCGGCATACCAGGGCAGCAGCACGAGCAGCGGGCCGAGCCATGCGGAGAGCCCGAAGGCCGGTGCGGCGAAGGCGGCCAGCAGCACTGGCACAAGCGGCCCTGCGAGAATTTCCGGCGCGAAGAAGGGCAGGAACGTCACGCGCCTGAGCCGCGCCCAGCGGAACTGGCGCTGCGCCACGTCGCGCAGGCTGCGCGCGCCCAGCGGCTGCTCGAAGGGCTGGCCGACGAGATGGACGTGTTTTCCGGCGCGGCGGACCAGCTTGGTTGCGGCCGCATCCTCCGCGATCTCGTCGGCCAGCGCTGCGATGCCGCCTTGTGAGTCGAGAAATGGCTTGTTCCAGAGCATCGACTTGCCCTGCGCGAAGCCGAAGCCCAGCGCCTCGCCGGCATATTGCCAGCGCGCCTGGAAGGTGTTGAGGAAGGCGCATTCGACTTCGGCGCCGAAATTTTGCGGCCGCGATCCCGCCGGCGTCGAGCAGACGAGCCCGCTATCGGGCCGCCACGAAGCCAGCATGCGCTGGATGTAATCCTTCGGCATCAGCACGTTGGAATCGGCGAGGATGACCCATTCGGTCTGCGCCGCCTCCCAGCCCTTGACGCAGTTGTTGAGCTTCGGGTTGGCGCTGACGGGAACGTCGCCGGTGAACAGTGCGACATGCTCGGCCCCGAAGCGGCCGATCAGTTCCTCGACCAGCGGCACGATCGGATCGTCGGCGTCGGCGACGCAGATCAGCGTCCTGTAGCGCGGATAATCCAGCGTCAGGCCGGACGTCAGCGTCTCGCGGCTGAACGCCTCGATGCCGCGCACCGGGCGCACGATCGTCACGGCCGGCAGGGCCGCGAGCACGGCCGAGCCCTTGTCCTGGCGGCGCAGGCGAACGAGCGCGATCGCCTGGCAGAGCAGATTCGTCGCGACGAGCAGGGCCGCGAACAGGCCGGCCCAGACGGCTGCGCTCATCGGTGTGCCCTCCTGCTCAAGACGACAGCCCGCCCGTCAAGGTCGGCAGGTCGAGGGGACGGAAGCCGTAATGCTGAAGCCAGCGCACATCCGCCTCGAAGAAGGGCCGCAGATCCGGCATGCCGTATTTCAGCATGGCGATGCGGTCGATACCCATGCCCCAGGCGAAGCCCTGGTAGATCCCCGGGTCGAGCCCGCAATTCCTCAGCACATTGGGATGGACCATGCCGCAGCCGAGGATCTCGAGCCAGTCCTCGCCCTCGCCGAAGCGGATCTCGCCGCCCTTGCGCGAGCACTGGATGTCGACCTCGACCGAGGGTTCGGTGAAGGGGAAGAAGGACGGACGGAAGCGCATCTTGACCTCGTCGATCTCGAAG
>JBKJSB010000142.1:0-10107 GCA_046593015.1 Allobosea sp. | reverse complement strand
CCCGCATCCAGACCGCGGCCCGCGCCGTCGGCGTGGCGCAATGCGCCTTCGATCTGGGATTGCGTTACGCGCAGGACCGCATCCAGTTCGAAGGCGCATTGCGCCACGCCGACGGCCCGCGCCGCGGTCTGTATGCGGGCAGCCTCGAAGGTCTGCATCAGCTGCTTGAAGCCCTGGCCCTCGACGCCGCCAAGCAGGTTCTCGGCCTTGACCGCGAAACCGTCGAAGGCGAGCTCGTATTCCTTCATGCCGCGATAGCCGAGCACCTCGATCTCGCCGCCGCTGAGGCCTGCGACCGGGAACGGGTCGGCGTCGGTTCCGCGCGGCTTTTCGGCGATCAGCATGGAGAGGCCGCGATAGCCGGCCGCATCCGGGTCGGTGCGGACCAGCAGCGTCATGATGTCGGCGCGGACCGGGTGGGTGATCCAGGTCTTGTTGCCGGAGACCTTCCAGACGTCTCCGTCCTTCACCGCCTTCGTCCGCAGGCTCGCAAGGTCGGAGCCGGTGTTGGGCTCGGTGAAGACGGCGGTGGGCAGCACCTCGCCGGACGCCAGTTTGGGGAGCCAATGCGCCTTCTGCTCGGGCGTGCCGCCGCAGAGGATCAGTTCGGCGGCGATCTCGGAGCGGGTGCCGAGCGAGCCGACGCCGATATAGCCGCGCGAGAGCTCTTCCGAGACGACGCACATCGAGACCTTGGTCAGCCCCATGCCGCCGAATTCTTCCGGGATGGTCAGGCCGAAGACGCCGAGTTCAGCCATCTTCTCGACGACCTCCATCGGGATGTAGTCGTTCTTCAGATGCCATTCATGGGCGTGGGGCGTGACTTCCGCCGCGCTGAAGCGGGCCATCTCGGAGCGGATCGCCTCCAGCGTCTCGTCGAGACCGGGGTCGCCGACGCTGGAGAGGCCGTCCTGCTGGCTGAACAGGGCGACGAGCCTCGCGCGGTTCTCGGGCGTGTTGCCCTCGGCGATCAGCGTGTCGGCGGCGTCCGAGCAGGCCGCCTCGACCGCCCTGGCGGAGACGCCGAGCGCGCCGAGCCGGACGATCTCGCCCTGGCTCATCGGGATGCCGCCAAAAATCTGCGCGGCGTATTCGCCGGCGCCGATCCGGATGCAGTAGTCTTCGGTTGCGCCGTAGCGGTCCTGCGCCTGCAGGCGCTCGCCATAGGCTTTCAGCTCGCGCAGCGCCATGACATAGGTCGCGAGCCAGGACAGGCCGTGGGCCGCATGCTGCTCGGCCTCCAACTTCGCGGACGAAATCTTGCCGTCGACGAGCACCTTCTGGCGGACGGCGGCGATCGCCTCCTGAAGCAGGGTCTCGAAGCCCGGCAGCGCCGCGGCGATCAGGGCGGTCGCGGTGGCGGGCGAGCTGGCAGGCGTCTGCGGCTTCAGGGCGGCGTTGGCGCTCATGACGGTCTCTCCCCTTGTTGCGACGCAGCATACGCTGAAGCGCGACGGGACGAAAAGCCGTCTTTCGGGTGAAGACGCTACTTCCGGCTGGCGAGCACGACGCCGAGGATCGTCACCGCCATGCCGAGGATCTGCAGAGGCGTCAGCGCCTCGCCGAACAGGATCCAGGCCTCGACCGCGACAAGCGCCGGCACGAGATAGAGAAAGGTCGAGACGCGCGAGATTTCGCCGCGTCGGATCATCAGCAGGTAAAGCCCGACGCCGCCGAGCGAGAGCGCCAGCACCGACCAGGCCAGCACCAGCGCCATGGTCAGGTTCCATTCGATCCGCATCGGCTCCAAAGCGTATGCGAATGGCAGCGTGACGACGAAGGCCGTGATGTATTGCACCGCCGTCACCGTGCGCAGATCGGCCGTGACGATGCGGGCCTTCTGGTAGAACGAGCCGAAGGTGACGGCGAACATGCCCGCGACGTTGACGACGACCGGGATCAGCACGGCCCAGAGCACGGCAGGCTCGACGCCGGCCAGTTTGGGCTGGAGCACCAGCGCAATGCCGACAAAGCCGGCGAGAATGCCGAGCCAGCGGACGGGCGTGATCTTCTCGCCGACCAGCATGGGGGCAAACAGCGCCGTCAGGATCGGCTGAAGCCCGGCGATCAGCCCCGAAATGCCGGTCGGCAGGCCGTGCCTGACCGCCCACCAGACGCCGCCGAGATAGGCCGCATGGATCAGTACGCCGGTGACGACGCAATCGAGGATGGCGCGCCGGCCACGCGGCCAGGGCGCGCCCAAAGCGAGCGCGACCGCCGTGATCACCAACGCTGCGCAGGCATAGCGCAGGACGAGGAAGGTCAGCGCATCGGCATAGAGCGCGGAATAGCCCGCCACGATCCAGCCCGAGGACCAGAGGAAGGTGAAGAGCACGGGTACGAAGCGCAGGAAGAGCGGGGAGTTGAGCATGGATCGCCTGTTCGCAGCGATGCTCTACCCTGCCCGTGCAGTCTGAGACAGCGCGCCGACGCGCGGGCGCCATGTCTGCGAAGCCGCAAGGATTGAAAGCCGCAACGAAAAACGCCGCAGGAGCCAAGGCCCCTGCGGCGTCGTGAAAATCGGATGGCGCGTTTTGCCGTCAGGAGGCGATGCGACCGTCCGGTGTGTAGCGATCGACCGCGTCTGGCAGATCGCGCGACAGGCGCGCCAGAAGCTCGGCGCGCGAGAGGCCGGTGCGCTTCTCGAGATCGTCGAGCACATCGGGACCGATGGTCTGCTCGAGATCAGCGCCCGTGATCTCCTGGTTGGGACCATTGCGAACCCAGGAATCGGCGGTCTCGCCGCGCCCGCCCTGCTTGAAGCGCTCGATCAGTTCGCCGATGCCGCCGCCGAGCATGCCGCCGATACCGCCGGCGGCTGCGCCGCGCTGGTCGCCCAGCGCCTTGTCGAGACCGGGAGGCGCGCCTTCGGGCAGGCGACCGCCCTGTGCACCGCCAAACCATTCGGCGAGCTTGTCGCGGTTCTGGAAGCCGGCGACGGCCAGCAGGCCGAGCAGCGCCGTCATCGACGGAAAGCCGTTATTGCTCATCTGGAATCTCCAATGTCGAGAGATGGATCGAGTTGACGCCCGGTTTCTTCGGCGCGATCAGGCGCTGCGACGGCTCATTATCGACCAGACGGTCAGGACGACGATCGCGCCGACGACGGCGCCGATGAAGCCCGCGCCCTGCCCGGCCGAATACCAGCCCAGCGCCTGGCCGAGATAGGTCGCAACCACTGCGCCGACGATGCCGAGGATGGTGGTCAGAATGAAGCCCGACGGCTCGTTGGAGCCCGGCGAAATGAACTTGGCCACAAGACCGGCCAGAAAGCCGATCACGATCGTACCGATGATGCCCATGATATCCCCCGTCACACTTGAAAGACCGGCGAGCCAACGCCGGTGCGGCGGCTCAGTGCCGGTCGCAGCTTTCAAACGAGTGCGTTGAATGAAAGTTCCGGGCAGCAGGCGATTACTGCGCCTGCCTCGACAACAGCGACAGATCGAGGGCCGCTGCTCACATCGACAGCGCCTCGACCACATCCTCATAGGTCCGAAGGCCCGTCCGCGGCGCGTAGACCAGCACGGACATATTGCCCGGCGCGTGCTCGTTCTTCCACATCTTGTGGTGGGCGAGCGGGATCTTGTCCCACGGGAAGACCTCGGACATGCAGGGGTCGACGCGGCGGTCGATGACGAACTGGTTGGCGGCGCTGGCCTGCTTGAGATGGGCGAAATGCGAGCCCTGCACGCGCTTCTGCCGCATCCAGACATAGCGGGCGTCGAAAGTGATGTTGAAGCCCGAGGTGCCGGCGCAGAACACGATCATGCCGCCGCGCTTGGCGACCAGGCAGGAGACCGGAAACGTCGCCTCGCCGGGATGCTCGAAGACGATGTCGACGTCCTTCTTGCCGGTGATGTCCCAGATCGCCTTGCCGAACTTGCGCGCCTCTTTCACCCACGCATCGTATTCAGGCGAATTGACGGTCGGCATCTGGCCCCAGCAGTTGAAATCCTTGCGGTTGATCACGCCCTTGGCGCCGAGCCCCAGCACATAGTCGCGCTTGCTCTCGTCGGAGATGACGCCGATGGCGTTGGCGCCGGACGCCGCGCAAAGCTGCACGCCAAAGACGCCCAGGCCCCCGGACGCGCCCCAGATCAGGACGTTGTCGCCGGGCTTGATGGTGTGGGGGGCGTGGCCGAACAGCATGCGATAGGCGGTGGCCAGCGTCAGCGTGTAGCAGGCGGCCTCCTCCCAGGCGAGATGCTTGGGCTTGAGCATGAGCTGGCGCGACTGGACCCGGCAGAACTGCGCGAAGGAGCCGTCGGGCGTCTCATAGCCCCAGATGCGCTGGCTGGAGGAGAACATCGGGTCGCCGCCATTGCACTCCTCGTCGTCGCCATCGTCCTGATTGCAGTGAACGATGACCTCGTCGCCGACCTTCCAGCGCTTCACCTTGGCGCCGACGGCCCAGACGATTCCCGACGCGTCGGAGCCCGCGATGTGCAGCGACTGCTTGTGGACGTCGAAGGGCGAGATCGGCTGGCCCAGCCCCGCCCAGATGCCGTTATAGTTGACGCCACCGGCCATCACGAGCAGCAGCACCTCCTCCTCGCCCAGCGACCAGGTCGGCACGACCTCGATCTGAAAGCTTTCCTGCGGCGGGCCGTGGCGCTCGCGACGGATCGTCCAGGCGTACATGTTTGCCGGGACATGGCCGAGCGGCGGCAATTCGCCGAGTTCGTAGAGATCCTTGAGCGGCGCGGCGCCGGTCTGCGTCGACATGGTCGTCTCCCTCGTTGTCAGCCCGCGGATCAGCGTCCGCTTGTTTTAAACCCGGCGACCCGGATGAGGATGATGCAATCTCATGCTGCGGCGCGCCATACCTCTAAGGAATTATGCCGCAGTGCAAAAAACAAGTGGCAATCTGCATCGCCGGCTCAATCCCGCGATCAATCGCTTAACCGAATGAGGCGATGATGCCGTCAGGACAGCGGCCATGGAAAGAGGGAACGCCAATGCGCATGCTGCTTTCGATGGTCGGCCTGCCTGACATGCCGACCCTGCACATGATCACGCTGATCGCGCTCGCGGTCACCAGCGCGATCATGCTCGGCTGGCTCGCCGACGGCATTCTCGGCGATGGCGGCTTCGGTCTGTTCCTGAACGGGATGCTGCTGCTGGCAGGCGCGGTCATCGGGGCCATCGTCTGGCGCAAGACGGGCTACAATGTCAGCATCGGCCAGCCGGCGGCGACCGCCGTGGCGGCCGCTGGGTCGGCGTTGATGACGCTGGTGCTGGCGGGGACATTGAGGCGAGTGCTCTGAGGCGATCCCCGCTCAGGATTGGCGCGACGCAGC
This sequence comes from Allobosea sp., assembly GCA_046593015.1. Lineage (GTDB taxonomy): Bacteria > Pseudomonadota > Alphaproteobacteria > Rhizobiales > Beijerinckiaceae > Allobosea. Next base: position 4,804 of record JBKJSB010000142.1, on the reverse strand, counting down.
CAGCATGTAGTTGACGTCCATGTCGCGCGCGGCCGACCAGCGATCGGCAAGCGGATTGTAGACCACGCCGGTCTCCTGCCCGAGATCGAGCCCGTTGGCGGCGATGGCGGCCTTGAGTTCGTCGGGCGTGACGAACTTGTTCCAGTCATGCGTGCCGCGCGGCAGCCAGCGCAAGACGTACTCCGCCCCCACGATGGCGAGCGCATAGGATTTCAGCGTCCGGTTCAGCGTCGCCATGACCAGCAGGCCGCCGGGCTTCACCGCCTGACAGCAGGCCGCCACGAAAGCCTCGACATCGGCGACATGCTCGACGACCTCCATCGCCAGCACGATGTCGAAGCGGGAGCCCGCCGCCACGACCGTCTCGATCGCCTCCTCGCGATAGTCGATCGCCAGCCCCGATTTTTCCGCATGGGTGCGGGCGACGCTGATGTTCGTCGGCGCGGGGTCGAGCCCGGTGACGCTCGCGCCGAGCCGCGCCAGCGGTTCGGACAGCACGCCGCCGCCACAGCCGATATCGACGACGCTCAGATCCTCAAGCACGCGCAGCGATTTCGGATCGCGCCCGAAGCGCTCGCAGGCGAGGTCGCGGATGAAGCCGAGACGCACGGGATTGAACTTGTGCAGGACCGCCATCGGCCCGTTCTGATCCCACCAGGTCTTCGCCATCGCCTCGAAGCGGGCGACCTCGGCTGCGTCGATGGTCTGCCCGCTTGCCTGCGCCGTCGCCGCCATGGCTTGATTCCCCGCTGATGGCCCGCCGTCGCGCATCGCATTGACAGGCCGGCCGCTGCCCGTCATCTACACCCGCCTTGCGCCCGGCGCGAGGGTGACCTTTCGTCCCGGCTCCCATGCCGGGACTTTCGATATGAGAGCCTCTGGACCGCCATGGCCCGTCTGGTGATGAAATTCGGCGGCACATCCGTCGCCACTGTCGAGCGCATCAAGAACGCCGCCCGTCACGTCAAACGCGAGTTCGACGCCGGCCACGAGATCGCGGTCGTGGTCTCGGCGATGTCGGGCAAGACCAACGAGCTGGTCGGCTGGTGCAAGGAGGCCTCGCCCCTGTTCGACCAGGCGGAGTACGACGTCGTCGTCGCCTCGGGCGAGCAGGTGACGTCGGGCCTGATGGCGATCGTGCTGCAGGAGATCGGCCTGCCCGCCCGCTCCTGGCAAGGCTGGCAGATCCCGCTCTACGGCTCGGACGCGCATGGCTCGTCGCGGATCGAGGCGGTGGAGCCCGCCGGCATCGTCGCGGGCTTCGACCGCAAGCGCGAGATCGCGGTCTGCTCGGGCTTCCAGGGTCTTCACGCGCAATCTGGCCGCATCGTCACGCTGGGGCGCGGCGGCTCCGACACCAGCGCGGTCGCGCTCGCGGCCGGGCTCAAGGCCGATCGCTGCGACATCTACACCGATGTCGATGGCGTCTATACCACCGATCCGCGCATCGTGCCGAAGGCGAGGCGCATGGAGCGCGTCTCCTTCGAGGAGATGCTGGAGATGGCCTCGCTCGGCTCCAAGGTGCTGCAGGTGCGCTCGGTCGAGATCGCCATGGTCCAGCGCGTGCCGACCTATGTGCGCTCCTCCTTCGACGACCCCGAAAATCCCAAATCCGGCACTCTCATCTGCGACGAGGACGACATCGTGGAACAGCAGATCGTCACCGGCATCGCGTTCTCGCGCGACGAAGCCCAACTCACGCTCCGGCGCGTCGCCGACAAGCCCGGCGTGGCGGCCGCCATTTTCGGCCCGCTCGCCGACGCCAACATCAATGTCGACATGATCATCCAGGTCGTCTCCGACGACCAGGCGACGACCGACATCACCTTCACCGTCCCGACCGCCGATTACGAGCGGGCGAAGACCTTGCTGGAAAGCCGGCACGACCAGATCGCCTACCAGTCACTGCAGGGCGCGACCGACGTGGTGAAGATCTCGGCGATCGGCGTCGGCATGAGGAGCCATGCCGGCGTCGCGGCGCGCGCTTTCCGGGCCCTGGCCGAGAAGGGCATCAACATCCGCGCCATCACCACGTCGGAAATCAAGTTCTCGGTGCTGATCGACGCGGCCTATACCGAACTCGCGGTCAGGACGCTGCATTCGCTCTACGGGCTCGACGCGGCCTGAGCGCACGCGAGCGGACGGCATCGAAGACTCCGGCGCCTCCGCGCCGGAGTCTTTCTCGTTTCTGGACTGTTGGCGTCTCCCGTCTCAGCAATCGCCCGGATTCGAGCACCAGGCCTGGCCGATGCGGGTGCGGGGGCCGCGATCCTTCTTGAAGCCATGGTCGCGGCGGTCTTCGCGGCTGAAGCGATGACCCTCGAAGCGCGGACCGCGCATCTCATGGCGATAACCGGGGAAAGGGTTGCCCTAGAGGCCGCCCGGAACCGGCGCTGTTCCGCCGGGAACAGGTGCGCTGGCGTACGGGAGGGCGCGCTCAAAACGGGGGTTGACTTAAGGGGAGCGGGGCCGGCGACTATGGGTCGAAAGCGGAGGACGCAACGGTCATGAACGCCAACCTGCGGCACGCGCATCCGGGACGATGCGCGCCTCTCGTCGCCCTGCTCGCGATGCTTGCCGGGGCCTCACTGCCGGCCATGGCCGAGGACCGCGCCGGGCTCGTCTCGGCGCTGCAGGGCAGCGTCAGTGCCCAGCTCGGGCAGGCCCGGCGCGATCTCGCCGCGACCGACCCGGTCTTCGTCGGCGACCGCGTCGCGACCGGCGCGGGCGCGCGGGCCAATATGCGGCTCGGCACGCAGACCACGCTGAAGCTCGGCGAGAAGGCGCGGATCACGATCGACCGCTTCATCACGGCTGCGGGCGGCACGATCACGCTGGGAACCGGCGCTCTGCTGCTCGACCGCGAGCCCGCTGCAGGCAACGGGCCAATCGAGATCCGCTCGGCCTATGGCCTGATCGCCGTGCGCGGCACGCAGGTCTTCGCCGGCCCGAGCAATGGCGTCTTCGGCGTGTTCGTGGCGCGCGGCCGCGTCTCGGTCAGCGCCGCCGGCCGCGAGGTGACGCTGCTGGAAGGCGAAGGAACGGACCTCGCGAGGCCCGGCTCGCCGCCCGGTCCCGTGCGCCGCTGGGGACAGGCGCGCATCGCGGCCGCGCTGGCGCAGGTCAACTGAGTGAGCGAGCCGCAGACCCTCGCCGGCATGCTGGGCGCAACCGCGCTGTTTGGCGGGCTTGCGCCGGACGTGCTCGTGGCCTGCGCCGAACCGTTCCGCACGGCCAGCTATGGCCAGGGCCAGATGCTGTTCAACCGGGGCGATGCGGGAGACCGGCTGCTGCTCGTCGGAGAAGGCCGCGTCCGGCTGGCCGTGACGACCGAGGACGGGCGCGAACTCAGCGTGCGCCATGCCGTCAAGGGCGAACTGCTCGGCGAGATCGCGGCGCTGGACGGCGGCACGCGGTCGGCCGACGCGGTCGCGATCACGCCCGTCATCGCCCATGTGCTGACGCGGTCGGCGCTGCTGCACCTGATCGAGCGGCACCCGGCGATCGCCACGGGCGCGATCGCCCTGCTCTGCTGCCGCCTGCGCGAGACCACCGACCAGATGGAGGGCATCGCGCTGTTTTCCATCGAGGTCAGGCTCGCGCGCTTCCTGCTCGTGGGCCTCGGCGGCCGCGAGGCCCCGGCCGGCAAGCGGATCCCGCTCGACATGGCGATGTCGCAGGGCGAACTGGCTCAGTTGCTCGGCGCGAGCCGGCCCAAGGTCAATGCGGCGCTCGGCGCGCTCGAACAGACGGGCGCGATCAAGCGCACCTCCGACCGGATTTTCTGCGACCCGGCCTTGCTCGCCGGGCTTGCCGGCGTCGCGGATGCTTAAGCGCCGCCGGCGGCTGCCGCCCGCCATCCTGGCTGGCGTCTGCGCCGGGCTCGTCGTCGCGCTGGCCGGCCTGTTCCAGCCCGCGACATGGCGCGAGCGGGTGTTTGACGCCATGCTCTCGGCCGTGGCTCCTTTCAGGCAGACCATGTCCTCCAAGGGCTTCGTCCTCGTCGACATCGATACGGCAAGCCTGTCCGCCATCGGTCCCTGGCCCTGGCGGCGCGAGGTGCTGGCGACGCTGGTGAGCGCCATTGCCAAGGCCGAGCCTGCCGCGATCGCGCTCGACATCCTGCTGGCCGAGCCGGATTCGCGCTCGCCGGCGGCGCTGGCGCGCAGCCTCGCGGCGGAGACCGGCCGGGCCGACCTCGGCGCGCTGGCTCTGACGCTGGTCGATGGCGACAAGGCGCTGGCCGAGGCGCTGGCGCTGGCGCCGGCCGCGCTCGGCTATGTGCTCGATCCGCGCGGCAGGGCCGAGATGCCGGAGACGCCGATCCTGAGCCGCGACGGGGTGACCCTCGGGACGCTCTGGTCCTCCACAGGCGCGACCGGTCCGCCCGGCGATCTCGCACAGGCGGCGGCCGGACATGGCGTGCTCTCGCTACCGGGCGATGCCGACGGGCTGGTCCGGCGCGCGCCGCTGATGGTGTCGATCGCCGGCGCGGTCCGGCCGGGGCTGGCGCTCGAGACGCTGCGGCTGGCGCAGGGCGCGTCCGCCTATCTCGTCGCCGGCGACCCCGCCCGCCTTGCGGTCGGCCCGCTCGACCGGCCGCTTCCGCGCGACGGGATGCTGAGGCTCGCGCCGCTTCCGCTCAGCGCCGCACCACTCCAGCTATCGGCGGCCGCCCTGCTCGACGGGCGCGCCGACGTGTCCGCGCTTAAGGATGCGACCGTCTTCGTCGGCGGCTCGGCCGCCGAACTCGGCGGCTTGCGGGCGAGCCCGAGCGGCCCGCTGGTCTCCGCGACCCGGATCC
>JBKJSB010000153.1:0-10991 GCA_046593015.1 Allobosea sp. | reverse complement strand
GGAGCCGAGCTTCGGCACCGCCCCCAACAGCCCCTGCGTATAGGGGTGGCGCGGATTGGCGAAGAGATCGCCGACCGACGCCTCCTCCACCTTGCGGCCGGCATACATCACCACGACCTGATCGGCGACTTCGGCGACGACGCCGAGATCATGGGTGATCAGCATGATCGCCGCACCGACGCGGGCCTTGAGGTCGCGCATCAGGTCGAGGATCTGCGCCTGGATCGTCACGTCGAGCGCCGTGGTCGGCTCGTCGGCGATGAGCAGCTTCGGCGAGCAGGCGAGCGCGATGGCGATCATCACGCGCTGGCGCATGCCGCCCGAGAGCTGGTGCGGATACTCCGTGACGCGGCGGCGCGGCTCGGGGATGCCGACCAAAGTCAGCATCTCGACGGCGCGCTCGGTTGCCTCGTTTGCCGAGAGCTTCTGGTGCAGCCGCAGCGTCTCGCCGATCTGGCGGCCGACGGTGAGCACCGGGTTGAGGCTCGTCATCGGCTCCTGGAAGATCATCGAGATCTCGTTGCCGCGGATCTGGCGCATCTCGGCGTCGGTGCAGTCGAGCAGGTTCCTGCCCTGGAAGCGGATTTCGCCGGCCATCTTTCCGGGCGGCTCCGGGATCAGTCGCAGGATCGACATGGCGGTGACGGATTTTCCGCAACCGGACTCGCCGACGACGGCCAGCGTCTGCCCGGCCTCGATCGAGAAGGACACGCCATCGACCGCGCGGTTGATGCCGTCCGGCGTGCGGAAATGGGTCTGGAGCTGGTCGATCTCGAGCAGGGCCATCAGCGGCGTTCCTCTTCCACGGCCCTCATCCTGAGGAGCAGGGCGCGAGCCCTGCGTCTCGAAGGATGCTCCAGCGCGCACGGGATCACCCTTCGAGACGCCGCTGCGCGGGTCTTCAGGATGAGGGCTGAGAGAAACGAGGCGAGTAGAAAGGCAGTCATCACAGATTCTTCGCCATGCGGGGGTCGAGCGCGTCGCGCAGACCGTCGCCGAGCAGGTTCACCGCCAGCACGGTCAGCGAGAGGAAGATCGCCGGGAACAGGATGATATGCGGGCGGACCTGCCAGAGGGCGCGCCCTTCCGCCATGATGTTGCCCCAGGACGGGGTCGCGGGCGGAATCCCCGCGCCGATGAAGGACAGGATCGCCTCGACGATCATGGCGCTGGCGCAGATATAGGTCGCCTGCACGCTCATCGGCGCCATGGTGTTGGGCAGGATGTGGCGGAAGATGATCATCGGCGTGCGCGTGCCGGCCGCGACCGCCGCATCGACATAGGGCTGCTCGCGCAGGCTCAGCACGACGCCGCGTACGAGGCGCGCCACGCGGGGGATTTCGGCGATGGTGATGGCGATGATGACGTTCTGCACCGAACCGCGCGTCAGCGCCATCAGCGCGATGGCGAGCAGGATCGGCGGGATCGACATCATGCCGTCGATGACGCGCATGATAATGCCGTCGGCGGCCCGCACGAAGCCCGAGAACAGGCCGATGGTCAGCCCCGCGATCGAGGCCAAGATCGCCACGCTGAAGCCGACCAGCAGCGAGACCCGCGCGCCGTAGATGACGCGGGAATAGATGTCGCGGCCGAGCATGTCGGTGCCGAACCAGTAGAGCTCGGAGGGAACGCGCGTGCGCCGCGACGGCGAGATCGAGGTCGGATCGACCGTCCAGAGCAGCGGCGCGAACACGGCAATGAAGAACATCACGCAGAGCAGCGCGCCGCCGAAGGCGATGGAAGGGTTCTTGCGCAGGAAGCCGGTGAAACCGGTCAGCGGCTTGCGGGCTTTCAGCACATCGGGAAGCGCGGGCGCGACCGCGAGGTCGGACGGCACGGGTGCGGGGGCTTGCGCGTTCAATAGCGTATCCTCGGATCGACGAGGGTGTAGATCAGGTCGATGATCAGGTTCACCAGCACGTAGACGAAGGAGAAGATCAGCACGACGCCCTGAATGACCGGATAGTCGCGCCGCAGGATCGCATCCAGCGTCAGGCGGCCGAGGCCGGGAATGGCGAAGACGCTCTCGGTGACGACCGCACCGCCGATCAGCAGCGCCACGCCGATGCCGATGATGGTGATGATCGGCACGGCGGCGTTCTTCAGCGCATGCACGAACAGGATCGAATTCTGCGCGACGCCCTTGGACCGGGCCGTGCGGATGTAGTCCTGCTGCAGCACGTCGAGCATCGAGGCCCGGGTGATGCGGGCGATCAGTGCGATATAGACGAAGCCGAGCGTGATCGCCGGCAGGATCAGGTTCCTGAACCAGGGCCAGACCCCTTGCGACAGCGGCGTGTAGCCCTGCACCGGCACCCAGTCGAGCTGGAGCGCGAAGACATAGGCCAGCAGATAGCCGACGACGAAGACCGGCACGGAAAAACCGAAGACCGCGAAGGTGACGACCGCCCGGTCGATCCAGGTCCCGGCCTTCCAGGCGGCGAGCACGCCGAGCGGCACGGCGATGGATACGGCGAGGATCAGCGTCAGCACCATCAACGAGACCGTGGGCTCGATGCGCTGCGCGATCAGCTGGGTCACCGGCAGTGAGGTGAAGATCGAGGTGCCGAGATCGCCCTGCAGCACGCGGAAGAACCACTCGCCGAAGCGCACGAGATAGGGCCGATCGAGCCCGAGGCTCAGCCTGATCTTCTCGACATCGGCAGGCGAGGCCTGGTCGCCGGCGATGACGGCGGCGGGGTCGCCCGGCGCGATGTAGAGCAGGGAGAAGACGAACAGCGCGACGAACCCCATGACCGGGATCGTCGTGATGATGCGTCTGACGATGAATGCGAACATCTGTGCGAAGAAACCTGGCTTGGGCGGATAGAGCTGTCGTCAAAAACCGACGGCATCCCGGGCAAGCGAAGCGCAGACCCGGGAACCATCATAGGGCTCAGTCGGTGTTCTATGATGGATCCCGGAGCGGCGCGGCTTACGCCGCTTGTCCGGGATGACGGCGGAGAGAGCTGGGCGAACCCCGCCCTCCCCGGTCGCGTCAAGCCTTGTTGACGCCCCAGAACACAGGGAACGGGCCGCTGGTCACGCCGGAGACGTTCTTGCGCCAGGCTTGGTAGCCGAGATAGAAACCCGTCGGCGCATAGACGACGTTCTCGACGGCGGCCTTGTTGAGCCGGCCCATCACCGCCTTTTCCTCGGCGATGTCCTTGGCGTTGAACCAGTTGGTGACTTCGGTCTCGACGGCCGGCACGTCGGGCCAGCCGAACCAGGCCTTTTCGCCATTGGCGCGCACGGCCGTGTAGGAGGCCGGGTTCACGCAGTCGGCACCGGCGTGCCAGGTGTGGAACATGCTCCAGCCACCCTGGGTGGGGGCCGTCTTCTGGGCGCGCCGCGCACCGACCGTGCCCCAGTCGGTGGCGACGAACTCGACCTTCATGCCTATGCTCTTGAGCAGTTCGGCGGTGACGTCGCCCATCGACTTGGTCGCGGCCATGTCCTGCGCGACGACGCAGATCACCGGTTCGTCCTTGTAGCCGGATTCCGCCAGCAGCTTCTTGGCGGCGGCGACGTTCTTGGCCTTCATCATCTCGCCGCCCTCTTCGGTGTAGAGCGGCGTGCCTGGCGTGAAGAAGCCGGCCATGGGCTTCCAGAGCTTGTCGTCGTCGCCGACGATCGAGCGCATATAGTCCTCCTGGTTCAGCGCCGTCAGCACCGCCTGGCGCACCTTCAGATTGTTGAAGGGCGGATGCAGGTGGTTCATGCGGAAGGCGCCGATATTGCCGAGCGGATCGCCGATATCGACGCTGATGTTGGCGTTCTTCTTCAGAACCGGCACAAGATCCGACAGCGCCGTCTCCCACCAGTCGATCTCGCCGCTCTGCAGGGCCGCTGCGGCCGTTGCGGCGTCTGGCATGATGATCCATTCGACGCGATCGATCAGCATCTTCTTACCGCCCGAAAGCCAGGAGGCGGGCTCGTCGCGCGGCACATAGTCGGCGAATTTCTCGAACACCGCCTTGGCGCCGGGCACCCATTCGCTGCGGGCGAACTTCATCGGGCCCGAGCCGATATATTCGGTGATCTGCGTGAACGGATCGGTCTTGGCGATGCGCTCTGGCATGATGAAGGTGCAGGGCGAGTTGTTCTTGCCGAGCGCAAACAGCATCTTCGGATAGGGCTGCTTCAGCGACCATCTGAAGGTCGTGTCGTCGACGGCGACCAGTTCGTTCTGGATGGCGCGCAGCATCAGGCCCATCGGGTCGCGGGCCGACCAGCGGATCAGGCTGGCGACGACATCCTTGGCGAGGACCGGCGCACCGTCATGAAACTTGAGACCCGGACGAAGCTTGAAGGTCCAGACCAGACCGTCGGCCGAAACCTCCTCGCCCGAGGTCATCTGGCGCTTGGGCTGGAACTTGTCGTCGATGCCGTAGAGCGTATCCCAGACCAGAAGGGCGGCGTTGCGCACGACATATTGCGTGCCCCAGATCGGATCGAAATTGGCGAGGTTGGCCTGCGGCACGAAACGCAGCGTCTTGGCGGCGACGCCTTGCGACAGCGCGGGCATGGCGAGCCCGCCGGTTGCGGCAAGCGCACCTGTTCCGGCGGCGGTCTTCAGAAATGTTCTGCGGTCCATCACATGCTCTCCCCTGAACGCGGCAACCTCTGTGCGGGCGACCTTGGCGCGAGTTTGGGCAGAAAATTCGGCCCTGACAACACGCGAAACGGACGACCTGCGGCGCAGCACGAGCTTGCACGCTTCGTGCCAAACGGAACCGGTTGGCCTGCGAGGGCGGCAAAACCGCAATCCCTGTCCGCTTTCGGCCGCTCCAGGCAGAAAATTGCGACGATCGCGCCTAAATCGATTTGATCGGCGCATCCACGCGCGCGAAGGGTCTTGCCGATTCAAATGCGGCCGCCGCACGCAGGACAAGCGCATCGCGTCCGAACGCACCCACAAGCTGCAGGCCGGCGGGCAGACCGGCTTTGGTCAGCCCGCAAGGCAGCGAGATCGCCGGCGCCTGCGTGATGTTGAAGGGGTAGGTGAAGGGCGTCCAGCGGGTCCAGTCGTCGCCATAACCGCCATGGGCCGGCGTATTGGCCCCGACCGCGAAGGCCGGCAGCGGCAAAGTGGGCGTCAGCAGCAGATCGAAGCGTGCATGAAATTGCGCCATGTGATGGGCAAGCGCATTCCGCTGGTTCAAAAGCGCATCGACGTAAGCAGCGCCCGGCACCTGCTCGCCGGCCTCGGCGATCGCGACCAGGCCGGGGTCCATGGGCGCCCGCTCGGCCTTGCCCATGCTGCGCAAAGCGAGGGCCGCGCCCGCCGACCAGATCGTCATCAAGGTCTCGATCGGATCGGCGAAGCCGGGATCGACCTCCTCGACGCTCGCGCCGAGATCGCGGAAGGCGAAGGCCGCCTCGCGCGTCAGCGCCGTGATCTCGGGATCGACCGGGACGTCGCCGCCGAGACGCGGCGACCAGGCCAGCCGCAGGCCCTTCACGCCGCCTTTCAGCGCGGCGACGAAATCGGGTGGTTCGTCGATCATCGCCGTCATGTCGCGGTTGTCGGGCCGGCCGATCGCGTTCATCGCCAGCGCCGTGTCGGCGACCGTCCGGGTCAGCGGGCCGAGATGGGCGAGGAAGCCCATGGTCGAGACCGGCCAAGCGGGAATGCGGCCATAGGTGGGTTTCAGACCGACGACGCCGGTGAAGGCGGCGGGAATGCGCACCGAGCCGGCTCCGTCGGTGCCGAGATGGATGCAGCCGAGATTGAGCGCCGCGCAGGAAGCGGCTCCGGCCGAAGAGCCACCCGGACCCGTATCGGTGTTCCAGGGGTTGCGGGTGATGCCCGAGAGCGGGGAATCGCCGACGCCTTTCCAGCCATATTCCGGCATCGTCGTCTTGCCGAGGAAGACGCAACCGGCCTCGCGCAACCGCGCGCTAGCCGGCGCGTCATGACGGAACGGCGCGTCGCTGCCGATCGCCGAACCGCGCCGCATCGGCCAGCCGGCGACGCCGATATTGTCCTTGATCGTCACCGGCACCCCGTCGAGCGGGCCAAGCGGCTGGCTTTTCAGGTAACGCGCCTCCGCGGCCTGCGCCATTGCCAGCGTGACCTGCGCATCCCGGACCACGAAGGCGTTGATCTCGGGCTCGAAGCGCTCGATCCGCGCGAGCGCGTCCTTCGCGACCTCGACCGGCGAGAACTGTCTCGACGCGAAGAGCGGGCCGAGTTCGGCGGCGGAGAGGGCGGCGATTGTCGTCATGATCGGGCCTGTCGTTGCATCAGCAGAAAATCGGAACCACCGCCGTCATCCTGGCCGGAGCGAAGCGGAGTGCCGGGATCCATCGTCGAGCACCGTCGCGCCTTACGATGGATCCCGGAGCTGCGCGGCTTCGCCGCTTGTCCAGGATGACGGCACGGATAGGGAAGCTGATCACGAGATCACGCATTCGCCGCCCGCCACGCCGCGCTCAGCAGCACGTTCGCCCCCTTGACCATGTCCTCGTCGGTCGAGAACTCGGCCGGATTGTGCGAGAGCCCGCCCACCGAGGGAATGAACACCATCGCGGTCGGGCAGAGCCGCGCCATCATCTGCGCGTCGTGGCCCGCGCCCGAGATCATCCGCCGGATCGGCAGCCCGAGCTCGGCGGCGCTCTGCTCCACCGTCGCGATCAGCTCCTCGGCGAAGGGCGTGGCCGGGAAGCGCGCGAGGTCGCGGACGGTGATCGCAATATCGTCCGCAGCCGAAAGCTCGGCGCAGAACTGGCGAATGGCGGCTTCGGCCTCGGCCATGGGCGCATTGAGCGGATTGCGTAGATCGAGCGTCATCGTGACCGTCTCTGGCACGACGTTGACGTTGCCGGGCTGGACGCGAATGACGCCGGAATTGGCGAGCTGACCGGGAATGCGGTTAGTCAGTTCGTTGGCGAAGATGTTGATGCGCGCCGCCGCAAGTCCGGGATCCCTGCGATACGCCATCGGCGTCGTGCCGGCATGGCTCGGCTTGCCCTTCAGCGTCAGTTCGAGCCAGCAGATCGCCTGGACGCCCGTGACCGCGCCAAGAATCGTGCCTTTGCCCCCGCGCTGGCTCTCCAGCACCGGCCCTTGCTCGATATGCAGCTCGAGATAGGCATGCGCCTTCACGAAACCCGGCTGTTCGGCTCCCTCATAACCGATGCGGCGCAACTCTTCGCCGAGGACTACGCCGTCGGCGTCCTTCTCGGCGTGGGCGTCGGCCACGCTCATGCCGCCGGCCCAGACATAGGAGCCCAGCATGTCGGGGTGGAAGCGCGCGCCCTCCTCGTTGGTGAAGGCGATCACCGCCATGTCGCGCTTCGGCGTCAGGCCGGCGTCCTTCAACGCCGCCAGCGCCTCGACGCCGGCGACGACGCCGAGCGCCCCGTCGAAGCGCCCGCCGGTGCCGACCGTGTCGATGTGGGAACCGAGGATGACGGCCGGCCCCTCCTCCTGCCCTTTCAGGATGCCGACGATGTTTCCGATCGCATCGACCCGGACATCGAGCCCGAGCGCGCGCATTTCGCCGACCAGCCAGTCGCGGCCCTGCCTGTCCTCGTCCGACAGAGCGAGCCGCCGGCAGCCGCCCTCTGGCGTCGCGCCGATCCGTGACAGCGCCGCCAGCCGCGAGACCAGCCTGTCGCCGTCGATCCGCAGGTTGGTGCTCATCGGTGAAGGCTCCATGGCGCGTCCGGGAGGCAAAGTCCGGGCCCGCCCGATCAATCGGCGAGCAGGCCCGGCTTGCGCCTGTCGACCCAGCCGGTCGCGTCCTCATAGGCCTGCGACAGTTCGAGCAGGAAGCGCTCTGACTGGTTGGGACCCCAAAGCTGCATGCCCATCGGCAGACCCGCCGCGTTGAAACCGGCCGGCACGCTGATCGCGGGACAGCCCGACATCGTCACCGCCGCGATGACCTCCATCCAGCGATGATAGGAATCCATTGCCCGTCCGGCGATCTCGGCGGGCCAGCGCATCTCGACCGCGAAGGGAAAGACCTGCGCGCTCGGCAGCACCATCACGTCATAGCGCTGGAACAGCTTCACGACCTGCTGATACCACGCCGAACGCAAGGCTGACGCCGTGATGATGTGGGCGGCGGTGAGCTCCAGACCCCGCTCGACCTCCCAGGCGGCTTCGGGCTTGAGCAGAGCGCGCTTGGCGGGATCGGCGTGGATCGGCAGCAGCGTATGGCCAATCTGCCAGGAGCGCAGCGTCTTCCAGGCCTGCCAGATCGCCTCGGGATCGAAGCCGAGGCTGGCGTCCTCGACCGTCGCGCCGAGGCCCTCGAACGCCTTCAGCGCCTCGCGGCAGAGCGCCTTGACGCCGTGCTCCATCGGCAGATGGCCGTCGAGGTCGCCGAGCCAGCCGATCCTGAGGCCCTTCACATCGCGGTCGAGCGGGCCGAGGAAGCCAGCCGGGTCCTGCCTGATCGACATCGGCACGCGCGGATCGTAGCCGGCCTGCACCGCCAGCAGCGCGGCGAGATCCTTCGTCTTGCGCGCCATCGGGCCGGCCACGCTCATGCCGGGCAGGAAGACCTCGTCGGTCGCCACCGGAACGCGGCCATAGGCCGGGCGCAGCCCGAGCACATTGTTGAAGGCGGCCGGGTTGCGCAGCGAGCCGCCATGGTCGGAGCCGTCGGCGACGGGGAGCATGCGCATTGCCAGCGCGGTCGCGGCCCCGCCGCTGGAGCCGCCCGCCGCCTTCGAGGGATCGTAGGGGTTGCGGGTCGCGCCGAAGACGGGATTGAAGCTGTGCGAGCCGAGCCCGAACTCGGGCGTGTTGGTCTTGCCGATGAAGACCGCGCCGGCCGCCCGCATGCGGGCCACGAAAACCGCGTCGGTCGATGCGACGGTGTCCTTGAACACCGGAGAGCCCTTGGTGGTGGCAAAGCCCGCGCAATCGGCCAGATCCTTGATCGCCTGCGGGAAGCCATGCATCCAGCCGCGCGAGCGGCCGGCTGCGAGTTCGGAATCGCAGGCGGCGGCTTCGACGAGGACATCGGCGCGCGGACGCATCGAGACGATGGCGTTGACGGCCGGGTTGAAGCGCTCGATCTGGTCGAGATAGGCCTCCATCACGGCAACGCAGGAGATGGTCCGGGCGTGGATCGCCGAAGACAAAGACATCGCATCGAGGGAGACGATCGCAGGATCGGTTGAGGTGGCCAAGGCGAGCGTCTCTCTGTGCGGGATATGATGACGCGATGATGGCCGGGCGCGCGCCGCGCCGCCAGCCATGTTTCGGCAGGCCGGTCTGCGGCTGACGCGCGGCTGGCGCAGACCGGCGAGACAACCGCGCCTTGCACCAGCGCGGCTGTTGCGCGCGGCCAGACGCAGCTAGAAGCGACTCCCCGGTTTTTTAAAAAGCGCCATGTCCGACGTCGTCATGACAGAAATCGCGCCGCCCGCGCCCAAGCGCAGTCCCTGGCTGACCGAGGCCGGGGCGATGCTGGCGCTGAGCTGGCCGATCGTGCTGACCAATCTCGCGCAGACGGCGATGACGACGACCGATATCGCGATGATGGGCCATCTCAGCCCGCAGGCGCTGGCGGCAGGGGCGCTCGGCGCCAATCTCTATCTCGGCGTGTTGATCTTCGGCATCGGCGTGATGGGCGCGGTGCCGCCGATGCTGGCGATCGAACTCGGGCGCAACCGCCACGCCGTGCGCGAAATCCGCCGCACCGTGCGCCAGGGGTTCTGGGCGGCGCTGACGCTGGTCGGACCGATGTGGCTGTTCCTCTGGCAGGCCGAAGCGGTGCTCCTGATGCTGGGACAGGACCCGGCGCTGTCGAAGGCCGCCGGCTCCTATGTCGCCACGCTGCAATGGGGGTTGCTGCCGTTCTTCCTCTATCTCGTGCTGCGCGGTTTTCTGGCGGCGCTGCAGCGGCCGTTCTGGGCGATGGTGGTGGTTCTGGTCGCCGTCGCCTTCAACGCTCTGGCGAACTGGTGCCTGATGTTCGGCCGGCTCGGCTTCCCGGCGCTCGGCCTGCCCGGTTCGGGACTGGCGACCTCGCTGTCATCGCTCCTGATGCTGGTCGGGCTCGGCTTCGTCGTCACGCGGGACAGGCGTTTCCGGCGCTACCGGCTGTTCGGCCGCTTCTGGGTCCCGGACTGGCCGCGCTATCGCGGGCTCTGGCGGCTCGGCCTGCCGATCGGCGCAACCGCTGCCTTCGAGGTGCTGATCTTCAGCGGGGCCGCCTTCATGATGGGGCTGATCAGCCCGTCCTCGCTGGCCGCGCACGCCATCGCGATCCAGATCGCCTCGCTGACCTTTATGGTCCCGCTCGGAATCGGGCAGGCCGGAACCGTCCGGGTGGGGCGGGCCTATGGCGCCGGCGATCCCGAGGGCGTCAGCCGGGCCGGCGCGACAGCGATCGCACTCGCGATCGGCTTCATGGCGCTGATGGCTCTCCTGATGCTGTTTGCGCCGCATTGGCTGATCGCGCCCTTCCTCGATCGGTCGCAGCCGGGCGCGGCCGCCGTCGCAGAACTCGCCATGGCGTTCCTGCTCTGGGCGGCGATCTTCCAGATCGCGGACGGCGCGCAGGTGGTGGGCTCCTTCGTGCTGCGCGGGCTCGGCGATACGCGGGTGCCGATGCTGTACGCGCTGCTGGGCTATTGGGGCATCGGCCTGCCGCTATCGGCGCTACTGGGCTTCAAAACTTCGTTGTCGGGCATCGGCATCTGGATCGGGCTCGCGGTCGGGCTCGCCATCGGCGCCGTGCTGATGCTGTGGCGCTGGCATCGGCGCGAGCGGCTCGGGCTGGTCTTGCGTCAGACCTGAGCGCGACAGACTTGCGGCGCGCGTCCTGCCACGCACTGTGATTGAAACCGTTTACGATTCAGCCGGATAGCGCAAAGCGCCCGGCCACTTCGCCTTCTGTCGTTCGATCAGATGATATAGTCTTGCGACGTTGCGGGCGGAACGGGATCGAGCACGCAATCGACAACAGATGATGACGTGACGAGCCCCGGCCAGCGACGGCGCATGGGAGCGGTCAATG
>JBKJSB010000096.1:0-27054 GCA_046593015.1 Allobosea sp. | reverse complement strand
GTCGGGCAGCGAGATCACGACATGGTTATGGCCCGGCCAAAGCCCTGAGATCATCGACTCGACCGCCGCCAGCGAGACCATCTCGCCGCCGAGCTTGGCGAAGCGCTTGGCCCGGCCCTTGATGACGATGAAGCCGTCGTCGATCGCGACGATGTCGCCGGTGTCGTGCCAGCCGCCCTCGGGCGGGATCAACCTGCCGGGCTCGTCCGCGCTGAGATAGCCGGCCATGATATTGGGGCCGCGCACGCAGAGCTTGCCGCCCTCGGTGATGCCCTCGACCGCCTCAAGCCGCGCCTCGATGCCGGGCAGCAGCCGGCCGACGCTGCCTTCGCGCGTCGCGACCGGCGTGTTGCAGGCGAGCACAGGCGAGCATTCGGTGCAGCCATAGCCTTCGAGGATGGTGGTGCCGTAGGGCTCCCACATCTTTCGCGTATCGGGCTTCACCCGCTCGGCCCCGGCGACGACATAGCGCACGCTCTTGAGGTCGTCGGGCTCGGCGGCCCGCGCATAACCCTGCAGGAAAGTGTCGGTCGCGAACAGGAAGGTGCAGCCGGTCTCGCCGATCAGCTTGGGCACCTGCTTGTAGTGCAGCGGGCTGGGATAGAGCACGACCTTCATGCCGTGGAACAGCGGCATCAGCAGCGCCGCCGTCAGCCCGAAGGAGTGGAAGGCCGGCAGCGGGTTCATCACCACGTCGCGCTCGGACAGGAAGCCGGCGGCGAGCGTAAAAATCTGGCGGGCGTTCGAGACGAGATTGGCGTGGGAGAGCACGACGCCCTTGGGTTTGCCCTCGGTGCCGGACGTGAACAGCACCACTGCGGCGTCGTCCGGCTTCGCCTCGTAGGGCTTGTGCGCGAGGCCCGGCGCGAGGCTCTGCATGACGCCAAAGACCTTGTCGAGACTGGTGATCTCCTTACGGACATCCTCGAGATAGATGATGCGCCGCCCCTCCCCCATCGCCGCGAGTTCGTCGTCGAGCTTGGCCTGCTCGACGAAGCGGCGCGAGGTGACGATGGTCTTGAGTTCGGCGAGGTCGGCCGCCGCCTTCAGGTTCTTCACGCCCGCGGTGAAGTTCAGCATCGCCGGAATGCGGCCGAAGGCGGTGAGCGCAAACAGCGTCACCGCCAGCCCCTGCACATTGGGCAGGAACAGCCCGACGCGCTCGCCGGGCTGCGTCAGGCCGGCGAGCTTGCGCCCCAGCACCAGCGCGCCGAGCACGAGATTGCCATAGCTCAGCGGCTTGCGCTCGGGGTCCTCCAGCGCGATCCGGTTCTTGCCGTGGCGGGCGGAGGCCTGCAGCAGTGCCCGGAACAGGCTGATGCGCGCAGCAGTGGGATCGAAGACGGGCAGATCGGTCTCGGCGTCGGCCATGTTTGGCTCGGGCTCCGGTTGGCGTTTCCTCTGGTTCCAACCTAGAGCATGCTTCGCTTCCTCGCATCCACCCCGTCATCCCGGACAAGCGGCGAAGACGCGCAGCTCCGGGATCCATCATAAGGCATCGACGGCGCTCTATGATGGATCCCGGGGCAAGCCCGGGATGACGTCAAAATCACGTGCGAAATGAGCACGCTCCAAACACGTACGGTCACGTTTCCATCGAGACCGCAGAACCTATCCGAATGCCCCGATCTCGTGCTGTATCGCACCCGATATCTCGCGCAGCAGCGCGAAACTCTCCCGCAGCGGCGAAAACACCTCGCGGTGCAGATTCTCATAAGCCCCGCCCTCGCGCGGGCCGGGCGGCTCGCCGAAATCGAGGCCGGCGGTCGGGTCCGGCGCGAGCGGGAAGATTTCGCCGAGCAGCGTCAGCGAGGCCGGAACATCGAGTCTGAGGATGCGCTCGACCAGCCCGTCGCGCGTCACGCCGGCATGGGGCCGGAAATCCGGGATATGCGTGGCGAGGAACCAGATCCGGTGCATCGCCGCCAGCCGCAGCGCGTGCAGCGCGACCAGCGAGGCCGGCATCTGCGGCGTCGCTTGCGTCACCGTGTTGAGCTTCAGCCGGTCCGAGGACAGCCGCCAGAACAGCTTGCGCAGGGCCGGCGCGAGATCGAGCCGCGCCAGCGCCTCGGCGACGCCGAGCAATTCGGCGCGCCTGCCCTCGCGCTGGGTTCGTCGCGCCCGGTCGAACCAGCTTCCGGGGTCGAGCGTGTCGAGATAGGCGCGTAGCACGTCGAGATCGCTATGGGTCATGGCGCGCTCGGCGAGCCTGATCGCGCGCGAGAACCGGTCGGAGCGCTCGCGCATCTGGCGGTAGAGATCGGGCGCGCGGGCGGCCGCCTGGCCGATGCCGTGGATGCTGTTGGCGAGCCAGCCGAGCTGCTGGAGAATGGCATTGTTGGGGATTGCGCGCAGTTCGCGCGGATGGCGGATCGTCGTCGGCCCGCCGGCATCGCTCTGGCGGGCGGCCGGCCGCGAGCCGGTCTTGTCGAGCAGCGAGGGGCCAAACGTGCCGATCAGCGCGGCGTAGCCCGGATCGTCGACGAGCGCCGTCATCTCCTCGCGCACCGTCTGGAAGAACTCCGAGGCGAAATCGGGTTCGTCATAGATCGGGTCGTGGGCCGGCGCGTCATCCGCGAAGACGGCTTCCGCGATGCGCCCGACGCTCGCCGCCGCCAGCGCGCCCGAGCCGAACAGCAGATAGCCGTCGCTGCCCTGAAACGAGGTCTCGCGCACGGTGGCGATGCCGGCCTGCTGAAAGCTCCGGCGCGGAAAGGCCGGGTCGAGATAGGCGAGCCGGTCCTTCAGGCTCTCGGGATGTGCGCCGCGCCCGGCCGATTCGCCATGGGTGTCGAAGATCACGAGCTCGATGTCGGCGAGCCCGTAGCGCGCCAGCAGGTCGGCGATGCGCAGGCGCAGCCGCTCGACCCAGAAGGAGGCGGCGACCTGGCCGATATAGCGGCCTGAATCGGAGTAACCGAACTGCACGCAGAACCGTCCGATGCGGCGCAGATAATCGCGGAAATGCGGGCTGCGCAGCGCCTCGTCGATGATGCGCGGTCCCTGCTCCAGCGCCTCCGCCGTCTCGAACAGCGGCGAGATCTCGATCCTGTCGCCGATGCCGAAGCGCTTCGCCAGCCAGAGCGCGCTGAGCAGCGTATAGCCGGTCTCGGTCTCCGCGATGAGGAAGCGCACCGGCCGCGAGCCGTCGAGATGCTTCACGATCTGGGCGATGGTCATCATCATCCGCGTCGCCGAGGCGCGCTCGGCCGCCAGCGCGCCGAAATCGACCGGCGTCGCCTCGACCCTGGCAAGTTCGGCATTGGCCGCGCTGAGGAAGGCGCGCCTTTGCGCCGGCAGGCTCGGTTCCTCCTCCATCGGGATGACGCCGCGCATGGCGTTATGGAGTTGCGAGGCGTTGAGCCGGAAATGCGGCAGCGCGATCGAGACGCCGTGCGCCACGCAGCCGGCCCGGATCAGGCACAGCGCCAGCGCCGCCTCGTCGTCCGGCGCAGCCGCGATCGCCTCATCCAGCACGGAAATCAGCCTTGATGCTTCAGGCAGCGCCGTCTCGCGCTCGCCGACAAGCGCCAGCGAAAACGCCTGCAGCGCGGCAAGCGTCGGCTGGGTTGCGATCGGCGGCGCCAGCGCAAGCTGGCGCTCGACGGCGGCCAGCGCCTCGGAGACCAGACTGCGCACGGCCTCGGCTGCCGGAACCGACGGCAGCTTTTCGAGGATGCGGGTGAATTGGCCACGCTTCGATTCCAGCCGGTAGCGCAGCGTGTCCCACCAGCCGATATCGGTCCGACCGTCGGTATCGCAGCCGACCCAGGACGCCAGGATCAGCGGGCGCGGCGACAGCTCGCGCCAGCGCGACGGCCAGTGCTCGCGCGCCTCGCTCAGCAGCGCCGCGTTGAGCCGGTCGAGCGCGTCGCGGGCCTGGCGCACGGAGTAGCGCGCCTGCTCGAACTCGTCCTGCAGCGTGATCGCGCCATCGGGCCTGAACGACAGCCCCTCGTCATCGAGCGCAGCCGTCCCGCCCGCATCGCCAGAGGCCAGCGCCGCCAGCGCGAGGCTGAGCTTTCGGCTCATGCCAAAGGTCGGATGGGCGGTGAAGACGGCAGCGAACCGCACGCGCTGAACCGACGCCGTGAAATGCGCGAAGGATTTTTCGCGCGAGAAGGCGGCATCGACCAACCGGTTTGCGATCGCAGCCAGAGCGGCGTCCGGGTCGGAGGTCAGCCCGACATAAGCCGCCGTGCGGCTGGCGCGCGCGGCCAGAGCCTGCCGGCCGAGATGGCGCACCAGTTGGAGCGCGCTGTCCGTCGTGATCTCGGCCCGGTCCATCCGCCGCGTCAGCCAGAGCGCCACGCTCAGCACCGGATTGCCGAACGGGTCCTCCTGCGCGTCCCGCCGCGCCGCAACGATCGCGGCATGCAGTTCCGCGGCGAGTTCCTCTGGATGACCGCCCACTACCGCCGCTCCAGCTCGATCGTCCATCGCTGTCTTCTCCCTGCCCTGATAGCAGGCAAGTTTCGGACCGCCAAAAACCCGTGACCACGGCATGTGTCTTGCTAAAACATGGTTCGAAAGACGGCACCATCCGCCTGCCAGCATAGACAAAGGCCCTGCCATGCCGCCCGTCGATACCGCCGCCTTCCTGCGCGACCTCCATGATCTGCGCCAGATCGGCGCGTTCAGGACCGGAGTGCATCGTCCGACCTATTCGCCCCACGATATGGAAGCCCGGCGCTGGCTCGTCGCGGAGCTGGAGGCATGCCGGCTCGACGCCGCGATCGACGGCGTGGGCAATGTCGAGGGACGTCACCGCGGCGACGGCCCCCATCTCCTGGTCGGCAGCCATATCGAATCGCAGAACGAGGCCGGCTGGCTCGACGGCGCGCTCGGCGTCGTCGCCGGCGTGGCGCTCGCCCGCGCCGGGCTGCCCGTCGACGTCTGCGCCTTCGCCGATGAGGAAAACCATTTCAGCGTCGGCTATCCCGGCAGTCGCTCGATGATCGGAACCCTCGCTGAAGAGGAGATCGACCGCGCACGTGACCGCACCGACGGGACGCCGATGCGCGACGCCCTGCGCGCCGCCGGCCTCGAAGGCCTGCCCCGCCGGCAGCTCGAACCCGGCCGCCACAAGGGCTATTTCGAGATGCATATCGAACAGTGCACGCAACTGGAGAACGCAGGGCTGCAGATCGGCGTCGTCACCGGCATCGTCGCGATCTGGTCATGGCGGATCGTCGTCGAGGGACAGCAGGATCATGCCGGCGGGACGACGATGGCCGAGCGCCGGGACGCGGGCCTCAGCGCCGTCCGCCTGCTGGCCGCCATCGATGCCGAATTTCCGCGCGTTTGCGGGCCGCGCAGCACCTGGACCACGGGCCGCATCGTGCTCGATCCGGGCGCTCCCAACATCATCCCAGGACGGGCCGAGGTCCTGTTTCACTTCCGCGACGTCTCCGTCGCCGTGCTCGAGCGGATGGAGGCGGCGTTGCGCGGGCTGGTCCAGGAGGCGAACCGCCGCGAGCGCTGCACGATGACGCTCGAGCCCGTCTCGAAAGCCGTTCCCGCACTCTGCGACCCGGCGATGATGCAGGCGCTGTCGGAGGCGGCAGCCGAACTCGCGCCATCGACGTGGCAGACCATGCCGTCCGGAGCCGGTCATGATGCGCAGGTGATCGCGCAGCGCATGCCGGTCGCGATGCTCTTCGTCCCCTCGATCGGCGGCATCTCGCATCACTGGACCGAGGACACCCGCGACGAGGACCTCGCCTTGGGTGTGCAGGTGCTGCACCGGGCCGCCGAACGGTTCCTCGCAAGCTGAGCAGGCGGGCTTGCGTTCCGGGAAGCCCGCCCGGACGGCGGCGCCCTTGCCCGACGGCGGCTCCGCGCGCCATAGCTCGGCGCACTCTCCGCCATCGAAAGCCCGCTGTGACAGAGCCTGCCTCCCCCGCCGCCCCCCCGCCGGCCGCGATCTCTGCACGCGGGCCAATCCTTCTCGGCGTCGGCTGCGGCCTGATCTCGGCCGTGATCTGGGGCGTGCAGGCCGTCGTTTCGCGCCAGTCTGTGCTCGACGGGCTGACGGCCGGCGACGTCACCATCCTGCGCTATGCAACTGCTGCGCTCGTACTGCTGCCTCTGGCGCTGGGACGGCTGAGGCCGTTCCCGGTCGGACGGCTGGGCTGGCGGCGGGCGCTGATCCTGACCGCGATCATCGGGCCGAGCTACAGCATGATCCTGGTCGGCGGCGCGCATTTCGCCCCGGCGCTCCATTCCTCGGTGATCTCGCCCGGGCTGATCCCGATCTGCACCGCGCTGCTCGCATGGATCTGGCTCGGCGAGCGTGCCGGTCGCTTGCGGCTGGCGGGGCTGGGCCTTCTCGTCATCGGCATCGCGCTGTTCTCATGGGAGGCGCTGCAGGGCGCGCCGACCCGCGCCGACGCCTGGATCGGCGATCTGCTCTTCGTGCTGATCGCGCTGCTCTGGTCGGTCTTCGGGTTGCTGGCGCGGCGCTGGCGGGCCGACGCCGTCGAGGTCACGCTGGCGACGCTGATCCTGTCGCTGCCGCTCCTGCCGCTGGTCTGGTGGCTGCTGCCGGGCAATCTCGGCCAGGTCGCCTGGTCGCCGATCCTGCTCCAGGCGCTCTATCAGGGGCTGCTCGTCGGCGCGCTGGCGCTGTTTCTCTACACCCGCGCGGTCGAGGCGCTGGGCGCGAGCCGCGCCGCCCTGTTCCTGCCGCTGGTGCCCGTGGTGACGGCGCTGTCAGGAGCGGTCCTGCTTGGCGAATGGCCGTCGGTTCTGGAGACGCTGGGAATGGCGGTCGCCATAGCCGGGATGCTGCTGGCGTTCGGCGCGGGTTGAGCAAGCGCGCGCTCAGCCCTTGTGGTCCCTGGCGATCGGCTCGACGTAAGAGAGCCCCATATCCCAGGGGAAATAGATCCAGGTGTCCTGGCTGACCTCGGTGACGAAGGTGTCGACCGTCGGCACGCCGGCGGGCTTGGCGTAGACCGTCGCGAAATGCGCGTTTGGCAGCATCTCGCGCACCACACGGGCGGTCTTGCCGGTGTCGGTCAGGTCGTCGACGACGAGCACGCCCCGGCCCTGCCCGTCGCCGATCGCCTTGATCGAGGGCGCGACGTCCTTCAGCACCTTGAGCTCGGTCTGGTTCTTGTAGTCGTGATAGCTCGCGACGCAGACCGTCTCGATCAGCCGCAGGCCGAGCTCCCGGCAGATGATCGCGGCGGGCACCAGCCCGCCGCGCGTGATGCAAACGATCGCCTCGAACGGCCCTTTTTCGGCCAGCCGCCAGGCGAGCGCGCGCGCATCGCGATGGAACTGGTCCCAGGACACCGGGAAGGCCTTGCTGGATGAGGGTTCGGCCATGGCGGCGGCTCCGGGCTGGTGGCGGCGCACATAGCGCCAGCATCACCGCAAAGCGTATCGGCTCCGACATGGCAAGAGGTCAGGCCCCGCCATCCCCAGAACTGGGACGAAGAGGCCCGGCCGCTGGCCCTTGCGACGCAGTGCTCTCAGGCGACGCGCCGCATCCGCGCGCCGGGATCGAGCGCCGACATCGCCGCGCGCGCCGGACGCTCCGTCCCGCCGGCCAGCGTGAAGGATGCGACCATCTCGCTGAGTTCGGCGGTGTCGGCCCGCAGTCCGTTGGCGATCTTGGCGCTCTGGTCGGCGAGCAGCGTGGAAGCCACCTTGGAAGCGGCCGACACGATCTCCTGCAGCGTCGTCCCGGCCTGCTTGACCAATTGAACGCCGGTCTGGATCTGCCGCGTCGAGTTGGCGATCAGCGCCTTGACGCCATTGGCGGATTCACTGGCGCGCGCCGCCAGCGCCCGCACTTCCGAGGCGACGACCGCAAAGCCTCAGACCAATTAATGGCTTCACAAATATCAATTCTACGATCGACAGAGGCGGAGGTAAAAGCTGCACGAGCGCCGTGGCCAGGCGTCAGTTCGACGCCTTATGCGCAGACGCGCCAGCGCCTCGAGTGCATCGCCGACGACCGTGTCCGACTCGTCGGCAGGCGTCGGCGCGCCGGGACGGCACTCGCAAAAGTTGCAATTTCTTCGAGGATCCCGGGGATCGATGGCGAATGCGACCTACCCCGCCAGCCGCGCCCGCTCCGCCGCGATCATGGCGCCGACGGCAGCCGCCGCATCCGCGAGCCTGTCGGGATCGCGCGAGCGCACCACGATGTTGGTGTCGGGCCCGGTTTCCGAGAAGAAGGGATAGGAGCCGATCGAGGTCTCGGGATGCGCCTTGGCGATGGCGGCCAGCGCCGTGCCGATATCGCCTTCCTTCAACCCGGCGCGAACCGTCTCCGAGAGCATCCTGACGCCCGTCTTGAGCGTCGGCGCGACCACATCGAGCATCGCCTGCATGATCGAGGGCACGCCGGCCATGACATGGACATTGCCGATTTTGAATCCCGGCGCCTTCGAGACCGAATTGGCGATCAGCTCGGCCCCGGCCGGGATGCGCGCCATGCGCAGCCGCGCCTCGTTGAGCTGGTCCGGCGGAAAGCGCTCGGCCAGCATCGCGATGGCGCGGGGGTCATGGTCGATCGTGACGCCGAAGGCCTTGGCCACCGCATCCGCCGTGATGTCGTCATGGGTCGGGCCGATGCCGCCCGTGGTGAAGACATAAGTCGCCTTGGCCCGCAGCGCGTTCAGCGCAGCGACGATCTCCTCCTCGATATCGGGCACGACGCGGACCTCGCACAGGTCGATACCGATATTGGTGAGGTATTCGGCGATGTAGCCGATATTCTTGTCCTTGGTCCGGCCCGACAGGATCTCGTCGCCGATCACCAGGATCGCGGCGGTGACGGGCTCGGAAGCAGGGCTTGTTTCGCTCGGATTCCTCGCATCGCTTGCAGTCATGGCCGGCATCCCTGATCGTCGCGGAGAGCCGGTCTTGCACCGGTCGCGAAGACTACAGCTAGGCCCTCGACGCGGCCGGCTCAAGCGCGCGCGTCATACCGAGCCAGTCAGCCGGTCTTGCGCTCGAACACCAGATTGAGACGCGTCTGCGTGATCAGGCTGTAGCCTTTCTGGCCGAGCAGCGCGATCAGGTCGATCTGCCAGCGCTCGCGCGAATCCTCGATGATGATGAAGCCCGGCCAGAGCGCCTCGGGCGCATCGCGCAGGAACGGCTCGAGGATCAGGTCCTCGGCGCCCTCGACATCCAGCTTGATCGCGTCGAGCCGCTCATAGCCCTCGCTCTCGACCAGCGCGAGCAGCGTCGTCGCCGGCACCCTGACCGTGCTTCCCGAACTCGAGCGCAGGATGCGCACGCTCGATTCGCCACGATTGGCGGCGTCGAGGAACAGCGTCAGCTCGCCGGGCTTGTCGGCAAGCGCGCACGCGATCGCTTTCACGGTGCCGAAGGGATTCTGCGCGATGTTGAATGCGAGCCGCGCAAACACCTCCGGCTGGGGCTCGACCGCCAGGATGCGCGCGCCCGGCCCGGCCTTGGCCGCGACGAAGAGCGAATAGGCTCCGATATTCGCGCCGATATCGATGAAGCGGAAGCCATCGCGCAGCCGCTGCGCCAGCAGGTCACGCTCGATCAGGTCGAAGAACTGCGGCGTGAACAGCACGCGCTTCTCGCAGACATTGCCGTCCGGATAGAGCCGCATCCGCGCGCCCAGCGATTCGACGTCGGCAGGCTGGCCGTCGAGCGAGCGCAATCCCAGCCGGCGCAGCGCGTAGGCGAACTTGCGGCCGATGAACGAGTCGGGCGCGGCCCGCGTCCAGGCGATGATGCGGGCGAGATAGCCCTTGGGCGCAAACGCGCCGAAGGGCAGGTCTTCCGGCGATGTCGGTTCGGTGATGGCCATGGAGGCGCGTGATACACTCACCGCGCGTCGCGCGCCAGTTCCGGCGACGGCACCAGCGCTCCAGCGCACCGCCTAGAGATTCTCGTGCAGCAGCGTCAGGGCCGAGGACGCGAAGACGCGCATGTTCATCTGCCGGTCCGCCGCGCCGGTTTCGATCGTCCTGACGATCTCGACCGGACCCGAGATGGCGAGGCAGCTATGGCCCGCCGCGTCGCCGTAGCGATTGCCGGACGGCCCCGACGCGCCGGTTTCCGCCAACCCCCAGACCACGCCGAAACGCTCGCGCAATCGGCGCGCGAGCAGCAATGCGTATGGTTCGCTGGACGAGCGCATGCCCGCCATGTCGGCGGCCGAAATGCCCATCAGGCCCTCGCGCGCCTGCATTGTGTAGACCACCGCGCCGCTGACGAAATAGGCGGATGCGCCGGCCTGGGCGAGCAATGCGGCCGAGATCAGCCCCCCGGCGGAGGATTCGGCGACGGCCGCCGTCTCGCCGCGCGCCTTCAGTCGCTCGCCGACCTGACCCGCCAGTTCCAGCAATTCTTGCACGTCCAGTAATCCTTGCATGATCTCGCCCGAGCGCCATTGATGGCGCGAACCCCGATCCCTGCCGCAACCGCCTTGCACCCTACGCCAAACGCAATAGATATGATCGGCCAAGGAGCGGCGCGGCCATATGACCTTCGACGACAGTATCGGGCGTTCGCGCAAGCGCGATCCCGTGATCAAAATCCATGGCGCGGAGGCTTTCGCCGCCATGCGCAAGGCCGGCCGGCTGACCGCGGCCGGGCTCGACATGCTCGGCGACCATGTCAGGCCCGGCGTCACCACGCAGCGTCTCGACGATCTGGCCTATCAGTTCGCCATGGACAACGGCGCCTATCCGGCGACCCTGTTCTATCGCGGCTACACCAAATCGATCTGCACCTCGATCAACCATGTCGTCTGCCACGGCATCCCCGACGACAAGCCGCTGCGCGAGGGCGATGTCCTCAACATCGACTACACGCTGATCGTCGATGGCTGGCATGGCGATTCGAGTCGGATGTACGGTGTCGGCGAGATTTCGCGGAAGGCCGAAAGGCTGATCGAGATCACTTATGAGAGCCTTCTGCGCGGCGTCAGGGCGGTGCGCGCCGGCGCGACGACCGGCGATATCGGCTTCGCCATCCAGCGCTATGCCGAGGCCGAACGCTGCTCGGTGGTGCGCGACTTCTGCGGCCACGGCCTCGGCCAGCTCTTCCACGACACGCCCAACATCCTGCATTACGGCTCGCCCGGCGAAGGCGCGGAACTGAAGGCCGGCATGCTCTTCACCATCGAGCCGATGATCAATCTCGGCAAGTCGGGCGTGAAGGTGCTGTCGGACGGCTGGACCGCCGTGACGCGGGACCGCTCGCTCTCGGCCCAGTTCGAGCACACGATCGGCGTCACCGAACAGGGCTGCGAGATCTTCACGCTCTCCCCGGCGGGCCGCGACAACCCGCTCGCGCCGTCAAAGCCTGTCGCGTCCGCGCGGCCTGCATGAGCCCGGCCCCCGGCAAGGATGCGTCGGGGACTGCCGTGCCCGGAGCCTTTGCCGATACGCCTGCGCCGCATTACCACGGCCATCGCGACCGGCTGCGCCAGCGCTTTCAGGAGGGCGGCGGCGACGCGCTGCCCGATTACGAGCTTCTGGAACTCCTGCTCTTCCGCTCGATTCCGCAGCGCGACGTCAAGCCGCTCGCCAAGGCCCTGATCCAGCATTTCGGCTCGTTTTCGGAAGTGCTGGGCGCGCCGCTCTCGCGCCTCACCGAGGTCAAGGGCGTCGGAGACAGCGTGGCGCTCGATCTGAAGGTCGTCGAAGCTGCCCTGCGGCGCATGGCGAAGGGCGCGGTCGGCAAGCGGCCGGTGCTCTCGTCCTGGACGGCGGTGATCGATTATTGCCGCATGGCGATGGCGTTTGCCGAGCGCGAGCAGTTCCGCATCCTCTTCCTCGACAAGAAGAACGCGCTGATCGCCGACGAGGTGCAGCAGACAGGCACGGTCGATCATACCCCGGTCTATCCGCGCGAGGTGATGCGGCGCGCGCTCGAACTCTCCGCCACAGCGCTGATCCTCGTCCACAACCACCCCTCGGGCGATCCGTCGCCGTCTGGCGCAGACATGAGGATGACGCGCGAACTCGTTGATATCGCAAAGCCGCTGGGCATCGCCATCCACGACCACATCATCGTCGGCCGCGACGGGCACGCCAGTTTCAAGGGGCTGGGTCTGATCTGAAAGGATTGCCTACGAAACAGGCAGATGCGCCGAAGGGCGTGGCAACAGCCCTCTTTCCGAACGCTTGCGAATAGGCATAGGCTACTCCAAACGAGGACACGGCCTGGCATGACGGCGTTCGATGAGATGTTGGGCAGTGGCAGCGAGCTTCGGCCGGCCTATGCCGCGCTGGACCGCTGGCTGAAGGAGGCGCCGCCGGAGATGCTGGCGCTGCGGCGCTCGCAGGCGGAGCTGTTCTTCCGCCGCATCGGCATCACCTTCGCCGTCTATGGCGACGAGGATTCGACCGAGCGCCTGATCCCCTTCGACATCATCCCGCGGGTCCTGACCAAGCCGGAATGGACCAAGCTGGAGGCCGGCCTGCGCCAGCGCGTGACGGCGATCAACATGTTCCTCGCCGATGTCTACGGCCCCAAGGAATGCATCAAGGCCGGCATCATCCCGGCCGACCTGGTCTATCGCAACGCCTGCTACCAGCTCGAGATGGTCGATTTCCAGGTGCCGCACGGCATCTACTGCCACATCGCCGGCATCGACATCGTGCGCGTCGATGCCGACACCTTCTATGTGCTGGAGGACAATGCGCGCACGCCGTCGGGCGTCTCCTACATGATGGAGAACCGCGAGGTGATGCTCAGGCTCTTCCCGGAGCTGTTCGCCACGCACCGCGTCGCACCCGTCGACAACTATCCCGACCAGTTGCTGGCGACCCTGCGCTCGGTCGCGCCGCGCTGGGCTCCGAGCGACCCGACGATCTGCCTGCTGACGCCCGGCCAGTTCAATTCGGCCTTCTACGAGCACTCGTTCCTGGCCGACAAGCTCGGCGTCGAGCTGGTCGAGGGCTCGGACCTGCTGGTCAAGGACGATGTCGTCTACATGCGGACCACACAGGGGCCCAAGCGCGTCGACGTGATCTACCGCCGGATCGATGACGAGTTCATCGATCCGCTGGTCTTCCGCGGCGATTCGGTGCTCGGCGTACCCGGCATCATTGGGGCCTACAAGGCCGGCAACGTCACGCTGGCGAACGCGGTCGGCACCGGCGTCGCCGACGACAAGGCGGTCTACAGCTACATGCCCGAGATCGTGAGGTTCTTCACCGGCGAGGAGCCGATCCTGAAAAACGTCCCGACCTTCCGCTGCCGCGAGCCCGAGGCCAACGCCTATGTCCTCGACAATCTCGACAAGCTCGTGGTCAAGGAGGTCAACGGCTCGGGCGGCTACGGCATGCTGGTCGGCCCGCACGCCAGCAAGGTCCAGATCGAGACCTTCCGCAAGAAACTGAAGGCGGCGCCCGAGGGCTTCATCGCCCAGCCGACGCTGGCGCTCTCGACCTGCCCGACCTTCGTGGCCTCGGGCGTCGCGCCGCGCCATGTCGATCTGCGGCCTTATGTGCTTTCGGGCGCGAACGGCATCTCCTGCGTGCCCGGCGGCCTGACCCGCGTCGCCCTGAAGGAAGGCTCCCTCGTCGTCAATTCGAGCCAGGGCGGCGGCACAAAAGACACCTGGGTTCTCGATGCATGAAACTGTCCGCGATATCCGAACCGACGCCTCCGACACACCGCGCCTCACCGCGAAAAGGCCCGATCTGATCATGCTCTCGCGCACAGCCGACGCCCTCTACTGGGTCTCCCGCTATGTCGAGCGGGCAGAGTACCTGGCCCGCATCCTCGATGCGACCATGCGCCTGACCAACCTGCCCTCCTCCTATGGCGGCGCCGGCAGCGAATGGCAGAGCGCGGTCTCCACAGCCGGCTGCGACGACACCTTCGCCAAGGTCTATGACGAGGCCAATGAGCGCAATGTCTGCGACTTCCTGACCTTCAACCCCGACAATCCGTCCTCGATCCGCAACTGCTTCGCGCTCGCCCGCTCCAACGCACGCGCCGTGCGCACCGCACTGACCTCGGAGATGTGGGACGCGCTCAACGGCGCCTGGCTGGAACTGCAGCGCTTCGAGAAGAAGCGCATGGACCGCGAGGAGTTCGCCCGCTTCCTCGACTGGGTGAAGAACGTCTCGCTGGTCTTCGACGGCTCGGCCTACCGCACCATGCTGCGCGACGACGGCTACTGGTTCTCGCGCCTCGGCGTCTATGTCGAGCGCGCCGACAACACCGCCCGCATCCTCGACGTGAAATACCATGTCCTGCTCCCCGAGAACGAGAAGGTCGGCGGCTCGCTCGACTATTTCCAGTGGACCACAGTGCTGCGCGAGGTCTCGGCGCTGACGGCCTATCACTGGGTCTATCGCGAGGCGGTGAAGCCGCTTTTGATCGCCGACCTCCTCATCCTGAACCGGCGCATGCCGCGCTCGCTCGCCGCCTGCTACGAGAACATCTCGCGCTTCCTCGACCTGCTCGGCGATTCCTACGGCCGACAAGGCCCGGCCCAGCGCCAGGCGCGCAAGACGCTCGCCAATCTGTCGAGCACCAGCATCGACGACATCTTCCAGCACGGGCTGCACGAGTTCATTTCCGACTTCATTACGGAGAACAACCGCCTCGGCGGCACCATCATCGAGCAATATCTGGAATGAGGCGATTTCGGCGCTGACAGCGATTCTTCCGATGAAGCGAATTCTGCAGTGAAGACTTGCGGCAGGCTCGCTTCCGCCAGCGCAGGCCGCTACACAGACGCCGAGCACAGCCTTCAGACCTGCGACCCCGCCGAGACGTAAGCGACTGCCATGCGGATCCGGATTTCACATTCGATCAGTTACGCCTATGCCGAACCGGCGCGGCAGATCACGCAGATCCTGCGGCTGACCCCGCGCGACCATGACGGACAGCACGTCATGTCATGGCGCATCGAGCCGACGATCGACGGCCGCATCCGCACCGGGCAGGATCCGTTCGGCAACCTGACCCACACCTTTTCCGCAGACGGGCCGATTTCGAGCCTCGCCATTCAGGTCAGCGGCCTGATCGAGACCACAGATCTCGCCGGCGTCGTGCGTGGCGGGCTGGAGCGCGTGCCGCCCGAGGTGTTCCACCGCGACACGCTGCTGACCACGCCCGACGAGGCCCTGCGCGGCTTCGCCGAGGAGGTGGCCGCCGGCGTCGACAGCGATCTCTCGAAGATGCATGCGCTGATGGACACGCTGCATGCGGAGATGACCTGCCACCCGACCGAGAAGCGGATAGGCGTCGGCGCCGCGGCCGCTTTCGTGGCGCGCGAGGGCATCGCGCAGGACGTCGCCCATGTCTTCATCACCTGCGCCCGCCATCTCGGCGTGCCGGCGCGCTATGTCTCGGGCTATGTGGCGCAGACCGACGCCCTGCCCCATCCCAGCGGCGCCCATGCCTGGGCCGAGGCCTATCTCGCCGACTATGGCTGGATCGGCTTCGACTGCGCCAACGGCCTGTGCCCGATCGACACCCATATCCGCGTCGCAGCCGGGCTCGACTATGCCGACGCCGCGCCCGTGCGCGGCGCGCGCAAGGGCGGCGACGGCGAGAATCTCGCCGTGCTCGTCAGCGCACGCCAGGCCGACGGCAGAACCGCCAATCAGTGACCCGCGAGCCGCCAGGGCGGCCGACCCTTCCCAGACGAGGAATTGAACCCGTGACCTATTGCGCCGGAGTCCTCGTCCAGGACGGGCTGGTGATGATCGCCGACACCCGCACCAATGCCGGGCTCGACGACGTCTCGACCTTCCGCAAGCTGCATGTCTTCTCCTGGCCGGGCGACCGCACCTTCGGCCTGATGACGGCGGGCAACCTCTCGGTGACGCAATCCGTCGTCAGCCTGCTGCATGAGGGCGTGCCCAACCCCGAGACCGGCGAGCAGGACACGCTGCAGAACGCCCCGACCATGTTCCGCGCCGCCCAGCTCGTCGGCCGCGCCATCCGCACCGTGCGCGAGCTCGACGGCCCGGCGCTGCGCGAAGCCGGGGTCAAGTTCGACGTCTCGATGCTGTTTGGCGGCCAGATCAAGGGGCAGACCATGCGCCTCTTCCACATCTACGGCGCCGGCAACTTCATCGAATGCGGCATGGACGCACCCTTCCTGCAGATCGGCGAGCACAAATACGGCAAGCCGATCCTCGACCGCGCCGTGACCTACAAGACCCATCTCTACGATGCGTTGAAGGTGGCGCTCATCTCGATGGATTCGACCATGCGCTCCAATCTCGGCGTCGGCCTGCCGATCGACCTGCTGGTGCTGCGCCGCGACGCCGACGAGCCCGAGCTCAACCGGCGCATCGATGCCGGCGAACCTTATTTCCACGATCTGCGCGAGCGCTGGTCGGCCGCACTGCGGGCCGCGCATACGGCGATCCCGCGCCCGCCCTATGGACCATCTTCCAGTTGAGGCTTCGCCTGAAGGCCTATTTTTGCGCCTGCCGTCTGCTTTCTGGCAACGGGATGTCAACGTTCCGGTGCCAGAGTGCCTGACCGGTGACCTCTGGAACGTCTGATGCTTTCGCCTGCCATCGCGAAGTTTGGCAACGCTGATCCCTCCGCGCGGATGCTCAGGGGCACGCTTGCGACACTGGGCTGCGCCTTCCTGCTCGCGCTGGGCGCCGCTGCCGCGATCGTCGTCGCCATCACCAACGACGCCAACCGCCTTGAGGCCGCGCGCCAGCGAGACCGGGTCGGCGCCGCCTTCGACAGCCAGACGCGGCTGCGCCAGCTCAGGCTCGACAACCTCACCGCCACCGGAGAATTGCAGACCGCCCTGAGGCAGCCCGCGCCGCTCGCCGCGCTCCAGAGCGCCTTTGTCGCCATGAGCAGCCGCTTTCTTGAGTTCGACGGCGCCTACATCGTCTCGGCTTCGGGCCGCGTCTTCGCCGGCGTCGAAGGCGGCCAGCACGCCGGACAGGCCGGCTATGACGGGCTGAAGCACTATCACCACCGGATTCCCGGCGCGCCCATGCACGCCAGGCCGTCGCGGAATGACGCCGAAGGCGCGCTGCCCGATGGCGCGGCCGCCGTTGTCTTTGACGGGCACGAAGCGCTGGTGCTCTTCGTCAGCGAACTGAAAACGGTCGTCAATCCCGTGATCGCCGCCCGCGCCGGGCCGATCCACCTCGTCGGCTATCGCCGCATGACGAGCGCCATGCTGCTCGATCTGTCGGAGCGCTACCGCATCGCAAATGTCCGACTGGTCGGCAAAAGGCCGGCCGACGAGCTCAGCAGCCTGCCTGTGCTCGGCCCCGATGGAACGCCCCGGGCCTGGCTGGCATGGGCCCCCGAGCGCCCGGGCGACGCCATGCTGCGCCAGTTCCTCTGGGCGCTGATCGCGGTGGGCCTGCTGTTCTGCGGCATCTTCATCTATGTCATGCAACGCCTGCGCGGCGCGGCCCGCGAGATCGCGGTGCGGGAGCTCCAGATCCAGCGCCTCGCCGGCCAGGACGAACTCTCCTTGCTGCCGAACCGGCGCACGTTCGATCTCAGGCTCGACCAGGAACTCGCACAGCTCGGCCGGACCGGCGCGAAACTCGCCATCCTCCTGCTCGACCTCGACCGCTTCAAGGCCGTCAACGACACCTATGGCCACACTGCCGGCGACGCGTTGATCCGTCAGGTCGCGGAACGGCTCTCGGGGATGATGCGGCTCGGCGACACGGTCGCGCGGCTCGGCGGCGACGAATTCGGCATCATCCAGAGCAACATGCTCGACCCGTCCGGCTGCGCGGCGCTGGGCGAACGCATCCTGGAAAGCCTGACGCAGCCCTTCGAGATCATGGGCGTCGAAACCACGATCGGCTGTTCGATCGGCATCGCGCTGGCGCCGCAGGACGGCGTCGATCGCGAATCCCTGCTCAAGCTCGCCGATACCGCCCTCTACGAATCGAAGAACAACGGCCGCAACCGCTATTCCTTCTTCGAACCGGGCATGAACCGCGCGCTGCAGGTCAAGCGCATGGTCGAGGAGGATCTGCGCCGCGCCATCGCCGCCGACGAACTCGTGTTGCACTACCAGCCACAGGTCTCGATCGACGGCTCGACCCTGGTCGGCGTCGAAGCGCTGGTGCGCTGGCCCCACCCCGTCCATGGCATGGTGCCGCCCTCGGAGTTCATCGGCATCGCCGAGGAGCGCGGTCTGATCGTTCCGCTCAGCGAATGGGTGCTGCGCCGCGCCTGCACCGAGGCCAGGCGTTGGGAGGGCCTTAGGCTCGCCGTCAACGTCTCGCCGATCCAGTTCCGCCACAAGGACTTCGTCGCCAACGTTATCCGCATCCTCGACGAGACCGGCTTCGACCCGAACCGGCTCGAACTCGAACTGACCGAGGGCGTCGTCGTCGAGGATGCCGACGCGGCCGAAACCGCGATGATGGATCTGCGCGGCCACGGCATCGGGCTGGCGCTCGACGATTTCGGCACCGGCTATTCGAGCCTGATCTATCTGCGCCGCTTCGCCTTCGACAAGATCAAGATCGACCGCTCCTTCCTCGAATACATGGAGACAACCGGGGAATCCGCGATCCTGGTGCATTCGATCGCGCATCTTGGCCGGGCGCTCGGCCTGCGCGTCTGCGCCGAGGGCGTCGAGACTGCCGAGCAGCACCGTTTCCTGCAGGCGATCGGCTGCCACGAACTGCAGGGCTTCCTGTTCTCCAAGGGCGTCCCTGCCGACGAGATCGACCACCTGCTGGCGCTCGATGCGCCGTTCGCGGCAGTTCTGGCGGCGGCCTGAGCGTCAGAACAGACCGGAAATGCCGCTGATGATCGCGTAGGCGAAGCCGGCGCTCAGCATCAGCCCGACAGCCCCGATCAGCGCACCGGCAATGATGAACAGCCCGTCGCGCTCGACGAGGCCCAGGCCGACGAGGCAGACCGCCAGCCCGAGCGGGATCTGCCCGATGAAGGGCGCGGCCACGATCAGCCCCAGCGCCAGCACGAGAATGAGCAGGCCGAGCACGGGGATGGCCGCAGCGCCCCCCAGCACCGTCAGACGCGGCCGCGAAATCCGCTCCAGTCGCGTCAACGCAGGCAAAGCCCGCGCGACGGCCTTGGCGAGTTCGCCCTGGCCGATGCTCTTCGACAGCAGCGCCTGCGGCAGCCAGGGCATGGCGCGGCCCGACAGCATCTGTGCGGCGACGAAGGCCAGTACGAGCCCGCAGATCAGCGGGATCGGCGGCGGCATCGGCAGGCAGTTCGGCAGCCCGAGCAGCACGACAAGCAGCGCATAAGCCCGGTCCTGCAGAGCGCCGATGATGGTCGCGACACTGATGCGCGCGCCGGGCAGCGCCGCCAACGCCGTCAGGAGGTTCGATGTACGAAGCTGGATGGGCACGCGCGGTCGGCCGGGTCGGGGCGGGACCAGCGGCCTAGCACGCGCGCGACGCGCCCAACAAGGGTGCGCGGCGCTGCCGTTCAATGCAGCGTGAGCACGCCGTTCACATTCACGATCTCGGCCGGGCGGATCAGGCGCGAATGCGCCACCGTGACGGAATGCAGCGGCCCTTCGAGTTCGCGCGTCCAGAAATCGAGGAAACCATGCAGCTCGGGAAAGCGCGGGGCGAGGTCGTATTTCTGCCAGATGAAGGTCTGGAGCAGGCTCGGATGATCCGGCATGCGGTAGAGGATCGTCGCCGTGGTCAGTCCGTAGCCTGCCAGTTGCCGGATGAAATCCGTCGATGCCATCGTCACTCTCCCCTCTTGCGAACAGGAATGATGCTTAGCCAGATATGTTGAGGCTGCTCCCGACTGGTTAACAAAGACTTGCAAGCCTCCTGCCAAGCTGCTGCAATCTGAGCGTGCGCGCTGGCCATGCCGCCACCCGCAGCGTCGGTGAGAGTGCGGATGGGGTGGCTTCGCGCATGGAGTGTATCGGTTCCGCTCGCCGTCCTGGCGTGCGTCCTCACCGCGCCTCAAGCGCGTGCCGAAGACGAACTCGGCGAACGCGATCCGGTTTCCACGGTGCTTTTCGCCTCGCTCGAAGCCGGCCCGGCCAAGCGCTTCGCCGCCTTCGGCCTGAAGCGTGCGATCACCGGTGGACTCGACGCCAGCGGCTTCCGCGCCCTGATCAAGCTCGGCGGCGCACATGAGACGCCGAACGGTCCGCGCCCGCGCGGCAATCTCTACAAGGCCGAAGCTCAGGCGCTGCTCGGTTATGAATGGCGCCTCGGCGACACGTTCGTCTCGCTCTATGCAGGGTCCGACTACGAGGAGGAGTTCCGCGTCTGCGGCTGCGCCGTCTCGGTGACGACGCGCTTCGGCGCGCGCCTGCAGGGCGACCTCTGGGCGACGCCGACGCGCGAAACCATGCTGCAGGCCAGCGCCTATGTCTCGACCATGGACCGCCGGCTCTGGGGCCGGCTGGCTGGCGGATGGGCTATCCCGCTTGGTCTTTATGTCGGACCCGAAATCGAGACCTATCGCCAGACCGGCTACCACAAGCTCAGATTCGGCCTCCACGCGACGGGCTTCAGGCTGTTTGGCCTGAGCTGGCGGTTGTCGGGCGGCTGGCAGACGACCAGCGACCGTCCGGGCGAAGCCTATGCGACGCTTGGCGTTCACTGGCGGCGTTGAGAGCTATTCCAGCGCATCGAGAAACCGCGTCGCGTCGGCTGCGATCTCGGCCCGCCGGTCCGGCGTCATCTTCGCCAGCGTGCTGTAGGGCATCGCCATGCGCGGATTGCGCCCGAGCCTCGCTTCGTTCTCGATCAGGAAGTTCCAGTAGAGATAGTTGAACGGACAGGCGCGCACGCCGGCCTTGGCCTTCACGTCGTAGGTGCAAGCCCCGCAGTAATCCGACATGCGGTCGATATAGGCTCCCGACGCGGCATAGGGCTTCGAGCCGAGCAGGCCACCATCGGCCCACATCACCATACCATGGGTGTTGGGCAGCTCGACCCAGTCATAGGCATCCGCATAGACGGCGAGATACCATTCCTCGATCTGCGCTGGCGCGATGCCCGCCAGCAGCGCGAAATTGCCCGTCACCATCAGCCGCTGGATGTGATGCGCATAGGCATGTCGGCGCGTATCGCCGATGGCTTGCGCCATGCAGTTCAGCTTCGTCTCGCCGCTCCAGTAGAACCAGGGCAGTTTTCGCGTCGCCGACAGCGCGTTGGTCTGCGCGTAGCCCGGCATTTCGAGCCAGTAGATGCCCCGGACATATTCCCGCCAGCCGATGATCTGGCGGATGAAGCCCTCCACCGCGTTGAGCGGTGCAACGCCCTGTCGCCATGCCTCCTCGGCGGCATGGCAAACCTCCAGCGGTTCCAGCAGGCCGCAATTGAGGTAAGGCGAGATCAGGCTGTGGAAGAGGAACGGCTCGCCCGTCTTCATCGCATCCTGATAGTCGCCGAAGCGCGGCAGCGCCTCCGCGACGAAGCTCTCGAGGGCCTCCAGCGCGTCAGTCCGAGTCACGCCCCAGCGGAACGGCTCAAGATCACCGAAATTCTCGGGGAAGCACTTGGCCACGAGAGCCAGCACCTCGCGCGTCGTCTCATCAGGCGGAAAACCGTCCCGAGCCGGCGGCGTCACGCCCTTGGGCAGCGCCTTGCGGTTCTCGGGGTCGAAGTTCCATTGCCCGCCCTCGGGCGCGTCACCCTCCATCAGCAGCCCGGTCTTCCTGCGCATCTCGCGGTAGAAGAACTCCATCCGGTAGCTCTTGCGGCCATGCGCCCATGCGGCGAATTCGGTGCGCGAGCAGATGAAACGCGTATCGGGAAAGACATGGAGTGGAACGCCGACCTCCTCGCGCCAGTCCTGCATCATCTCCCACACCCGCCACTCGCCGGGCTCGGTGACGACGACGGCGTCGGGCTTGTGCCGCGCGACCGCGCGCATGAGTTCGCCGCCGAATGAGCCGGTGTTGGCGGGATCGTCGAGCGCGATGTAATCGACCCGCACGCCCTCATCCTTCAGGCCTTGCGCGAAATGGCGCATGGCCGAGAGGATCAGCGCGATCTTCTGCTTGTGGTGCCCGACATAGGAGGTCTCTTCCCCGACCTCGACCATCAGCACGATGTCCCGTACGGGATCGAGCCCATCCAGCGCCGAGAGCGAGCGGGTGAGCTGGTCGCCGAGGATGAAGCGCAGCGCGCCCATCAGAGCATGGCGCGAAAAAGTGGGAACCGGCTTTTCGCTGAAGCCATGCGACTGCTCACCGGTCAGCCTTTCGTACGCAGGGATGAACGACCGCCATCGACGCCGATGATCTGGCCGGTAATCCAGGACGCCTCCTGCGAGACGAGCAGCGCCGCAAGCGGGGCGATGTCCCCGGGCTCGCCCAGCCGCTGCAGGGGGTGCAGCTCCGCGATCGCCCTGGCCATCGCTTCATTCCCGGTCAGCGCACTGGCGAGAGGCGTCTTCGTCAGCGACGGCGCGATGCAGTTGACCCTGATCTTCGGCGCAAGCTCGGCGGCAAGCGCCAGCGTCAGACCCTCGACCGCGCCCTTGGCCATGGCGACCGAGGCATGGGCGGCAAAGCCTTGAGCGACAGCGACGGTCGAGAACAGCACGATGCCGGCCGTTCCCTCGGCCTGTTTCAGCGCCGGCAGCGCCGCTTGGATCGCCTTGGCGGCGCCGAGCGCGTTGATGCTGAAATCCTTCAGGAAATCCGCATCGCTCAAGCGGCCTATCGGCTTCAGATTAATGGTGCCGATCGCATAGACCAGACCCGCCAGCGCCCCACCAGCGGAAGCGGCCTCCGTCGCCCGGGCGAACACCGCATCGTCCGTGACATCGCCCACTGTGAAACCAGCCCCGAACTCGCCGGCCGCCGCCTCAAGTTTGCCGGCGTCGCGACCGACAAGGTGCAGGCGATAACCACGCGCATGCAGCGCCCGCGCGGTGGCGGCCCCGATCCCGCCGCTGCCGCCATAGATCAAAACCGTTCCGGCCATTCACCGATGCCTTTTCAGCGCTATCTGCTTGCGTGAGCCCATCAATGAGAGAACTAGGGCGGCGCTGACGAAGGGCGAGACTTGAGATGGCCAAGATGGTGCGCAAGGGCGATCTGCCGCACAAGCTCTGCCTGCACTGCGCCCGCCCCTTCGCCTGGCGCAAGAAGTGGGAGAGGGTCTGGGACGAGGTGAAGTATTGCTCGGAACGGTGCCGGCGGGAGGCGCGGGAAGGAAGCCGCTATTCCTGAAGCGCGGAGACGATGTCGGTCTGGGCGAACTCCTTGCCTACGAAAAGCAACGGGCAATCATGACGCTTGGCTACCGCATAGGCGAAACAATCACCGAAATTCAGACCTGCGGGATGGACGCCACGACCCCAGGCTGCATGAGCCGCCGCGGCACGGCGCGCTTCCGGTTCATCGACGATGACGACCGTCATCCCCAGACGCTGCAACAAGGCGTCGAGCCCAAACGTCATATGGCGGCGTTCGGCAACCAGCACGGCCTCCGCCAGGGTGCCTGCTGATATCAGGATACGGGACGCGGAGATCAGCGCGGCTTCACAGGCCGGGCCGCGCTGCTCGCCAAGCAGGATAGCCAGCAGCGCCGAGGTATCGACGACGATCACCTCGGAAGGCCGTCTTCGTCGTAGAGAAAGTCCTGGCTGCTGGCCGCATCGGGCCCATTCAGCGCTTCGGGCGGAACCATGCGCTTTGCCTCTTCGATGATCCGACGCTTCTCTGTGGCCGAAAGTCGGCGCTCGACCGGCTCCAACCGAGCGACGGGAAGGCCATGACGCGTCAACACCACGTCCTCGCCAGCCTGAGCGCGCCTGACGAGTTCGGTGAGTTGCCCTTGGCTTCACTGACGGGACCATTCATCAGACGCATCCTTCCTCCAGAGGCGTCTCATATTAGACCACTCTCTAGTCCAATTCAGCGCACGCCCGTCAGCGCCCTCAACGCCTCGGGCGTATCGACATCGAGCGCGATCGCCGGGTCGTCGAGCGGGACCTCGATCACGGCGTCGCCCGCCTCGTCGAGGAGGCGTCGCGCGCCCTGGTCGCCCGACAGGTCGGCCACCGCCGCAAACAGGCCCCGCGCCAGCAGCACCGGATTGCCGCGCTGGCCGAACAGCGTCGGCACCACGGCCAGCGCCTCAGCCTGCTCCGCGAAGACCTGCGCCAGCCGGTCGATCACGGCCGGCGTGACATTCGGCATGTCGCCGAGGGAGACCACAACGCCCGGCGTTTCCGACGGCAACGCCGCAAGCCCCGCCTTGACGGAACCCGCCAGACCACCTGCAAAATCCGAATTATGGACGAGGCTGACGTCGAGCCCTTCGAGCGCGGCCTCGACCTCAGCGCGCTGGTGCCCCGTCACCACGATCACCGGCGCGGCCCGCGAGGCCAGTTGCGCCTCGACGGCGTGGCGGACCATCGGCTTGCCACGCACCGTCTGGAGCAGCTTGTTGTCTGGTCCCATCCGGGTCGAGCGGCCAGCCGCCAGCACGAGGCCGGCGACGGGCGCGGCCTCCAGCCGCTCCGGCGCACGCGGCTGCGGCCGCGAGACGAACTCCATCAAAAGCCCGCCGACGCCCATCGCCTGGATGTCGCCGCGCTTGACGCCAATGCCTGCGAGGCAGCGCTGCAGCACCCAGTCGAAGCCGTTCTCCTTGGGCGAGCGCGCACAGCCCGGCGCGCCGATCACCGGCTTCCCGGCAAGCTCGCCGATCAGCAGCAGGTTGCCGGGATCGACCGGCATGCCGAGATGTTCGATCCGCCCGCCGGCCTCCAGCAGCGCCTGCGGGATGACGTCACGCCGGTCGGTGATGGCCGAGGCGCCAAAGACGACGACGATGTCGGACGGGCCTTTCGCCATGGCCGCGATGGCCTCGGCCAGAGGCGCGCTCTCATGCGGAACCCGCTGGTCGGCAAGGAGCGCGGCCCCGGCCGGCGCAAGCCGCTCGGCCATGACCCGCAGCGTCTTGTCGATCACCGAGGGTTTCAAGCCGGGCAGCAGCGTCGAGATGACGCCCACCGACATCGGCCGGTAGGCCGCGACCGAGATCGGAGCCACGCCCGACAAGGCTTCCAACGCCGTCCCGACCAGCGCCTCGGGCAGGCCATAGGGGATGATCTTGACGGTGCCGACCATCTCGCCCGCCACGACGGCCTTCATCGCCGGCAGCGTCGCGACGGTGATCGCCTCGTCGATCCGGTTCAGCGCATCGATCGCTGCGATGTCCAGCCTCAGCACCCCTGCCGCCTGCGCGAACAGGTTGACGCGGCCGGTGAAGGCCTTTTCGACCGTGACGCCCTGCCCTGCCAACGCCGCCGCCAGCCGCGTCGCCGCCGCGTTCTCGTCGATGTCGCCGGGTTCGAACCGGACCGCGACGAGTTCGGCGACGCCGGCCGCGTGCAGCCGGGCGATGTCGGCCGCGGTGATGGTCGCGCCCTTGCGGATGATGAGATCGCCGGCGCGCACGCTGTGGGCGGCGACGCACCCTTGCGCCTGCGCGATCGGCACCGATCCGAACTTCATCGTATCCGTCTCACGCCGCCGGCCGGCGCGGGCCGCGCAGGGTCGAGATGATCTCGCCCAGGATCGACAGAGCGATCTCGGCTGGCGAAACCGCGCCGATGTCGAGCCCGATCGGCGCGTGGATGCGGCCGATGGCAGCCTCGTCGAAACCGGCCGCCGTCAGGCGCTCGACGCGTTTTCCATGTGTCTTTCGGCTGCCGAGCGCACCGACGTAGAAGCACTGCGAGCGCAAGGCCGCCTCCAGCCCCGGATCGTCGATCTTGGGATCATGCGTCAGCGCGACGAAGGCCGTGTAGGCGTCGAGCCCGAGCGTCGCCAGCGCCGCGTCAGGCCACTCCGTCAGCAGCGTCACGTCGGGAAAGCGCTCAGGCGTGGCAAAGGCCGTGCGCGGATCGATGATGACGAGGTCGAGATCGAGCAGCTTCGCCATGGGCGCCATCGCCTGCGAGATATGCACCGCGCCGGTGACGACGATGCGCGGGTGCGGGGCCTGCACGGTGAGGAAGTATTGTGCGCCTTCGGCCTCGACCAGCGCGCTCTTGCCCATGCGCAACTGCCTGTCGAGCAGGTCCGCCAACGGGTCGGCTGCGATGTCGCCCGCCGTGACCAGCCGCTGCGCGCCACCCTCGATCGCGGTGACGAGGATCGCGGGCCGGCGGGCTGCCCGCTCGGCGTTAAGCGCAGCCAGGATGGCGATGTCCATGCGCTCAACCCTTGTCCGTCGCCAGCTTGACGCCGAGCCCGATCATCAGCGAACCGCCGAGCCATCGCCCGAAGGCGAAGCCGGCCTTGGTCTGCTTCATCCGGCTGACGACGACCGACGCGCCGAGAACGGTGGCGAGATCGGCCGAGGAAAAGGCGAAGTTGACGATGGTGCCGAGGATCAGGAACTGCGCCCAGACCGGCAGGGAAGCGGACGGATCGACGAATTGCGGCAGCAGCGCGATGAAGAACAGCGCGACCTTCGGGTTCAGGATCTCGACGATGAATGAGTCGGTCAGCGCCCGCTTCACCGTCTTGGGCGGTGCGACCGGCCCGTCCGCCTGCGCGAGCTTCGTGCGGATCATGCCGATGCCGAGCCAGACCAGATACAAAGCGCCCGCCAGCTTCACCGCGACATAGAGTTCCGGCACATGCTTGAACACGGCCGAGAGGCCGAAGGCCGCGGCCGCGACATGGACATAGCAGCCGAGATGGATGCCGAGCATCGCCATGAAACCCGCGCGCCTGCCATGCGCAATGGTCTGGGCCGCCGTGTAGAGCAGCGCGGGACCGGGGAAGTAGGCGACGAGCAGCGTCAGTGTCGCGAAGGCGGCAAGCGTCTCCCAGGAGGCCATCAGTTCACCTTTTCCACATAGACCCTGATGCGCCCGCCGCAGGACAGGCCGACCTTCCAGGCGGTGTCGTCGGCGACCCCGAATTCCAGCATGCGCGGCTTTCCGTCGCCGATGACCTCGGCCGCCTCCTCGACGACCGCGCCCTCGACGCAGCCGCCCGAGACCGAGCCCTGGAAGTTCCCTTCCGCATCGACGACAAGATGCGAGCCGACCGGACGCGGCGCCGAGCCCCAGGCCTCGATCACGGTGGCGATGGCGACGCCGCGCCCGGCCCTGGCCCAGGCCTCGGCGAGGCTGAGG
>JBKJSB010000155.1:0-16304 GCA_046593015.1 Allobosea sp. | reverse complement strand
GCGGCGGCGGCGGACTACTATTTCGGCAAGTCGCTGAAGGACGTCACCGTGGCGGAGGCCGCGATGCTCGCCGGCCTGTTCAAGGCCCCGTCGAAATTCGCCCCCCATGTCAACCTGCCGGCCGCCCGGGCGCGGGCCAACGACGTGCTCAACGCCATGGTCGACGCCGGCTTCATGACGGCAGGCCAGGTCGACAGCGCCAAGCGCAATCCGGCGACCCCGATCGACCGCCGGCGCGATTCCAGCCCGGACTATTATCTCGACTGGGCCTTCGACGAGATCAGGAAGCTCGCCGACGACGGCAAGCTCGGCCCCGAGCGGGTGCTGACGGTGAAGACGCCGCACGATCCAGCGATCCAGCAACGCGCCGACGAGGCGGTCGAATCGATCCTGCGCCAGCACGGCCCCGGCTACAGGGCCAAGCAGGCCGCGACCACGATCATGGACACCGATGGCGCGATGCGCGCCATGGTCGGCGGGCGCGACTATGGCGCGAGCCAGTTCAACCGCGCGACGTCCAGCCTTCGCCAGCCCGGCTCCTCGTTCAAACCCTATGTCTATGCGGCGGCGATGTCGGCCGGGCTCTACCGGCCCAGCACCATCGTCACCGACCGGCCGGTCTGCATCGGCAACTGGTGCCCGAACAATTACGGCCGCTCCTTCGCCGGCTCCATGCCGCTGACGGTCGCGCTCGCGAAGTCGATCAATACGATCCCCGTGCAGATGTCGATCGCGATCGGCAAGGCGGCGGGCGAGAGCCATGAGGCGCGCGCTGCCCGCATCGGCCGCATGAAGATCATCGAGACCAGCCGGGCGATGGGCCTCAACACGCCGCTGACCGACACCGTCTCGCTGCAGATCGGCGCGGCCGAAGTGACGGTAATCGATCAGGCCGCCGCCTATGCCGTCTTCGCCAATGGCGGCAAGCGCGCGAAACCCTATGCCGCCACCGAGATCCGGAACTCGCATGGCGAGGTGATCTACCGGCACGACCGCGACGAGCCGGCACCCGCCCAGGTGCTGAGCACGCAGGTCGCCAACGACATCAACTTCATGCTCTCCAAGGTGCCGACAGAAGGCACCGGCCGGCGCGCGGCGCTGGAGGGCGTCATCACCGCCGGCAAGACCGGCACGACCAACGGCTACAAGGACGCCTGGTATGTCGGCTATTCCGGCAATCTCGTCGGCGCGGTCTGGTTCGGCAACGACGATTCGTCGGAGACCAACAACATGACCGGCGGCTCGCTGCCGGCCATGACCTGGAAGGAGATCATGCAATTCGCCCATCAGGGTCTTGAGCTGAAGCCGATTCCAGGCGTCGCGCCGATCGTCGATCCCAAGGCCGCAACCATTGCGAAGGCCGCGACGCCGACGCCCGCGCAGACAGGCGCACCGGCAGGCCCCGGCGCCGGCCACATGCCCCGCCAGTCCTTCGAGGCGCTCACGGCGGTCGGCTCGATGTTCAAGGCGGTGGAGCCGGCGCGGGTGGCGGGAGCGTCGGTGCAGGCGGGGATTCAGGAGTTGAGCGGGGCCGGGACGCGGGTGCGGTGACGACCCTTCGGCGCGGTTGACGCCGGCGTCCCGCCCGTTTCAACTCCCGCCATCGCCGCATCGCCGGCCAAAACGGACTGCTCCGCCCGTGCGCGTCGCCTCTCTCGCCTATGTCGTGCTGCTAGGGGCCGGAGTCGGACTTGTCTCCGCGCATCTGGCGGTCGCCGGCCGGCCTGTGGTCGGGCGGGTGCAGATCGGGCCGTGGGATGCCTGGCCCAAGGGCGGCGGGCGCGACATCGACCCTTATCTGCGGGCGCATCTCGCGCGCGGCGTGCATCTGCCGCTGGGCGCGGGCGAGGGGCTCGAACTGATCGCCGATCGCGACAGCGATGGCCGGGGCCTC
The DNA here is from genome assembly GCA_046593015.1 of Allobosea sp. GTDB lineage: Bacteria > Pseudomonadota > Alphaproteobacteria > Rhizobiales > Beijerinckiaceae > Allobosea. Next base: position 14,410 of record JBKJSB010000155.1, on the reverse strand, counting down.
GACGGGCGCTGCCGCTATCTCGTCACCGGCGCGACGCCGACGACGCGCGGCTGGACGCTCGGCGTGACCGACGGAGCTGGCGAGCCCTTCCGGCTGCCGCTCGACCGCACCGGCTTCAGCCATGCCGAGATCCTGCGCGACGAGAGCGGCGCGATGGCCATCCCCGCATCCGTGACGGCGCAGCCCGGCAACTGGCTGCCCTTGCCGTCGAGCGGCGGCTTCCAGTTCCGGCTCCGGCTCTACGACACGCCGATCTCCAGCCAGGCCGGTGAGCTCAGGCCCGACGTGCTCCCGGCGATCCGGCGGCTCGACTGCCGATGAGCGCGATCCACGACAGCGCCGCGCCGGAGGCCGCCTCCCCGCCCGCGCCAGGGCCGGCGCGATGGCAGCCGCTGCCGCGATCGGGGTTCGGGGCCGGTCTTGCGCGGTTGGTCCTGCTGACGCTGGCCGGGCTCGTGCTCGCCGGCATCGTCCACATCGTCGCCGTGCTGATGATCCCGGCCCTGTCGGAGCGCGACGCGACCAGCGCCTATCTCGGGCTCGGCGTCGGCGGCAAGGCCGAACTCGTCTCCGGCCCCAATGCCGCGCCGGGCCTGCCGACGCCGCTGGAGGCGGACAATTCCGCCGTCATGGCCGTCTGCGGCTATGATCTCGCTTCGGGGCCGATGCGCGTGGTGGCGCGCGCGGGCGCGCTGCCGCTCGGCCTGACGCTGCACCGGCGCGGCGGCGGCGTGATCTACGCGATAACCGACCGGGCGGCGATCCGCGGCGTCGTCGAGTTTCTGGTCATGAGCGAGGCGCAGCTGGACGAGCGCGTCGCCCGCGACGAAGAGGGCCAGACCAGCCGGGAGCTGCGCATCGTCTCCGACACCGCGCAGGGGCTGATCGTGGCCCGCGTGCTCGCGCCGCTGCCGTCCGATCGCGGCGACGCCGAGGCGCTGGCAACCGGCGTCGCCTGCGGTCTCGCCGACTGATCAGCCCTTGTAGACGACCGCGTCGTCCCGCCCGCGATCGGCGGGAAGCGGCGCGCCGCGCCCGCCGCCGAAGACGCCGATCAGCGGCAGCTTGCAGAGCGGACCGGATTCGGCCTCCAGCGCCATGATGGCGCGCTCGGCCCTGATCGCCTCGCGCGAGGGCGTCTCGACCACGAGATTGGCGAGCGCGTAACGGTAGCTCTCGATCCGGAATCCCACGCGTTCGCAGACCCAGAGGATCAGCCCCTCATTCTCGACGACGCGGGCGAAGGCCGGGTCCTGCTTTTCGGCTGCGACATAGGGCGAACCTTCGGCGGCGCGCAGGCGCACCCGGTCGGCCGCGACGACGCGGCCGGCATTGGCGCGGAACGGCGCGAGCAAGAGCCGGTCGGCGTTGGCGTCCTCCGACAGCCGGTTGTAGCGCGAGGCCTGCGAGACGTAGGAGCCGCCGGTCAAAGCGCGGTGATAATCGGCGATGGCGAAGGACTGCGCCTCCACCGGCAGGATGCGGGCATGGGCCAGGCCGGACACCTCGCGGGAAAAATAGCTGCGTTCATGGGCAGGCATGACGAGGCGCCAGGCGCGGTCGCGCAGCTGGTTCTCGTCGTCGGTCATGCGGAACCAGGAGGCGGCCTCGCCGCGAGCCGTCGCCGACCAGAAGCCGAGTTCGGGCGCGATCGTATCGCTCCAGAGACTGGGACGCGGCCGGCCGAGATCGCCGGTGCAGGCGCAAAGCCACAAGCCGGCGAGGCAGGCGGCGGCGCGCCCTGCCTTGGCACGGCCTCCCTTGGCCCGGCGGCCCTTGCCGCTCACACCGGCTGCCCGGCGGCGGCCGCGCGGGCGAGGCGTTTTCCGCCGGCGGCGCGGCGTTTGCGCGGGCCGACGTCGGTGAGCGCCGTCTCCGGCTGCCGCTCGTAGCGGACGCCGGTGAAGAACAGGATCGCGGCGCTCTCGCGCGGCGCGCCGGGCTCGGCCTGCGCGGACTTGCGCCGCAGCGTGGCGGAGGTGGGCGCGAAGGGAATGACGATGGTCATGACGCGCCTCCTTGTCGGGCGCCGGGGGTTGTAGCGATGCAGCACCAAAGCGGTCTTCTGAAAAGCGAGCATGCCCGCGTGGGAAGCCCCACGCGTGGAGATGCTTTTTAGGCCCGACTGACCGCATGAGGCCGCGACATGGTTAACGCCCCATTAATGCCTCGCGATTACCCTGCCGGGAGACGCAAGATTCTCGAAAAAGAGCTGCCTTTATGACATCCCGCATCACCGCCGAACTCGCGCAGCTCGCCCATCTCGCGCGGGATGGCGGGCTCGATCTCAGCCAGGTTTCGCTGCGGGTGAAGGCCGATCTGCTGATGTCGATGCCGGAGCCGCCTGAGGCCGACCTCGCCGCCTTCAGCGAGATCGCGACCGCGCTTGCGCCCCAGATCAACGACGAGACCGCCACCATCCTCGCCCGCAAGCTCGCCGGCTGGCGTCACGCGCCACGCCCCGTGCTGGCGGCGCTGCAGGCGCGCGGCGGGCCGGTGCTGGCGGCGCTGCTGCGCCACGGGATGACGCTGCCCGAATCCGAGCTTGAGGATCTGGCCGAGCATGGTTCGATCGAGACTGCGCACGCCATGGCGGAACGGAGCGACCTGACCAGCACCGCGACCCTGCTGCTGATCGACCGGGCCGACCACGCGCTCGATCTCGCTTTGATCGCGAACGCGTCGGCGCCGCTGCCGCGCGCCGCGCTCGATCTGCTGGTGGCGCGCGCCCGCACGGCGCCAGCCTATGCACAGGGGCTGCTGGCGCGCGGCGATCTTTCCAATGCCGAGCTGACGCCGCTCTTCCTGCTGGCGGGCACGGAGCGGCGCACCGCGATCCTCGACTCGCTCGCCGCGCTCGATTCGCTGAGCCCGACCGAACGCCGATCGAGCGTCTCACCCGATCTGTTCTCAGGCTGGCTCGCCACCGCAGGCGACGATCATCGCGGCGCGTTCGGCGCGATCGCCGATCATCTGCGCGGCGGGCAGGCGCTGGCCGACGCGCTGCATGACGACCGCTCGCGCGATCTGGCGGCGCTGGCGCTGGTCGCATCGGGCGTCAGCGTCGAGGATGCGACGCGTTTCCTGATCCGGCTGGGCGATGCGACCGCCCATTCCGTGCCGCGCATCTTCGCGCTTGTCGGGCTGATGCGGGAGGTCAGGCCGGGCGTGGCGCTGCGCGTCGTGATGCAGGTCGCCGGTGGCAGCGTTGCGCCGAGCGCGCGCAAGGGCCAGCACCAGCCGGCGATGGCGCCCGGCGGCACGCCCTCGCGCGCCGGTGCCGCCCGTCAGGACAGCCCGCAAATCGTCAGCGAGATCATGCGGAAATTCGGCCTCAGGCGCTGAGCGCTTACGGCTCCACCAGCGGCAGGCGCGGGTCGCCGCCGCGATCCTCGACCTCGACCAGCCAGAGATCGGGGTCGAAGCGGCGCTCGCGCTCGACCTTCTCCTCGACGGTCGCGGGGTCGCTGTCGAGCACGAGCTGGAAGCGCCGGTCGCCGCCAGCCTCCGCGAGCGCCTGCGGAGCCGGGCCGTAGAGCGCCGCCGTGCCGTCGAGACGATCGAGCTTCACGAAGATCGCGCCGGCCTCGGCAGCGCCCCGACGGCGCAGCACCGCGACCAGCCCATCATGGGCCATCTGGCGCAGATAGGCCGAGACCCAGAAATCGCTGGTCAGGCGCGCCATGGCGCGAGCCCTTCCGAAAGGCTCAGTTCTCGACCGTGCGGCGCGGCGCGGGCCTGGCCGCGCCGCCGCGGATCTCCGCCGGGGGGCGGAAATCGGCGCCGTTGATCAGGTCGGCGATCGGGTCACGCGCCGCGGCGCTGCGGGCGGGCGCGGGAGCCGGCGCGGCGGCGACGGGCGCCGTGCGCGGAATGCTGGTCACCGGGGCCGGCGGGCGCGGCGCGGCCGCCTCGCGCGCACCCTGCACCAGATCGTTCGGGCGCGAGGGTGGCAGCGGAGCCGAGGTCGGGCTCACCGTCGCGGACGCGGCCGGCTGCGTCACCGCCGGCGTCTCCTGCCGACGCTCGGCCTGCCGCTGCGGGACATTTGATAACGGGGCAGAAATGATCGGGGCCGGGTGCCGCGCTTTCTGGAACAGCATGGCGTTCACCAGAATGGCGACCGCGACCGCCGAAAACAGCAGAAGCAGCAGGGTCCGGCCGGGCCTGCGCCCGACGATGCGGCCGATCCGCTGCAGCGGCGAGGCGGACGTGCGGCGCGGCTGCGCCGGTCGCCTGACGGGCGCGGCCAGCGTGGCGTTGGAATGGGCGCGTGCGGCAATGGTGGACATGGGCGTTTCGCTCGTGCTCAGAGCATGATGCCGAAAAGTGCGAAGCGGTTTTCGGACGACATCATGCTCTAACTCTTGGTTGTAGAGACGGATTCAGATTTCAGGTCGGTTCGACCTGAAATCATCCGGCTCTATGCGGTCAGACGGACGGGTTCTTTGGTCTCGAAGCCGCGCTTTGGCGCGCGGGCGAAGGTGGCGATCTTGACCGGCTGCGAGGCGCAGGCGACGCCCCCGATCGGCAACCGGACGCAGACGCGCGTGCCGGTGCCCGGCGCGCTCTCGATCGTCAGACGGCCGCCATGCAGGCCGACGAGGCCGCGCACGACCGAGAGGCCGAGGCCGGTGCCCTCATAGGCGCGGTCATAGGAGCCCTTGGCCTGGAAGAAGGGATCGCCGAGGCGCGGCAGGTCGCTTGCGGCGATGCCGATGCCGGTGTCGGAGACCGACAGGTCGATGACGTCGCCGTCGCGCACCAGCGCCAGAACGACGCGCCCGCCCGGCGGCGTGAACTTCACCGCATTCGACAGCAGGTTGAGCATCACCTGCTTCAGCGCGCGCCGATCGCCCAGGATCTGTGGCAGCTCCGGCCCGAGCACCCGCTCCAGCGCGACCTGCCCGGTCTCGGCGCGGAGCGCGACCAGCGTGCAGCAATCGCGCGAGAGATCGTCGAGATCGAGCTGGTCCTGCTCGATCGTCATCGCGCCGCTCTCGATCTTCGAGATGTCGAGCAGCGTATTGACCACGTCGAGCAAATGATGGCCGGAATCATGGATGATCTTGGCGTATTCCTGCCGCCGCTTCGCATCGAGAATGCCATGCGCGTCCGTGCTCAGCATCTCCGAGAAGCCGATGATGGCGTTGAGCGGGGTGCGCAACTCGTGGCTCACCGTCGCCAGAAAGTGACCCTTGACGTCGCTCGCCTGTAGCGCCTCGGCATGGCCGCGGGCCCGCTCCTCGTCGAGCGCGCGGCGCGCCGTGATGTCGCGCGTCACGCAGACCACGGCAACGCCGTCGCGCGGGCCGGCATTGGCGATCCGGTGGGCATGCATTTCCAGCCAGAGCGCGACCGGCGCCTCGCCGTCGCTCGGCACGAACAGGGTTCGGAAGCAGGCCGTGGTGTCGCCCGCGCCATGGGCGGCGTCGCTCAGCGCCTTCAGAAACAGCGGCCTGTCGGCGATGTGGACGCGGTCGAACAGGCCCCGGCCATGCAGTTCGACCGGCTCGCCCCCCGCGAGCGCTTTCGCCGCCGCATTGGCGAAGACGACCGCGCCGCTGGCGTCGTGCCAGGTGACGAGGTCGCCGACATGGTCGAGCAGGAGCTGGGCGCGCGCATCCGAGGCGCGGTGCTCGCGCAGCTCGTCGTCGCGACGGCGCAGGAAGCCGACCGCGATCGCCATGGAATGCAGGATCGCGATGGTGACGAAGGCCGGCATCATGCCCGAGGTCCAGGGCGCGGGCGCGGCGAAGGCGCCGAGCTGATGCAGGGTCATGACGCTCGCCAGCGCGATCGCGGCGATGGCGCTGGCCCGTGCGACGAAGGGACGCGAGCCGAAGAACATCGCCTCGGCCGGCACGGCGGCAAGCCAGAGCAGCAGCGGCGAGGCCGCGCCGCCGGTCATGCCGGCCATGGCGCAGATGAAGATCGCGAGCGCGGCGGCCGAGATGCAATGGGCGATGTCGAGGCGGCCGGTGCGCGACAGGACGACGACCGCCAGAAGCGGCAGGGAGGCGGCGGCGACGATCAGCGCCTCGAGTCCGCCGAGCGCGCCGCGCCAGGCGATGTAGGCGGGAGCCAGACCCAGGCCGAACGCGCCGACGCCGAGCCGCGTCAGCATGAAGCGCTCATGCCGCATCCGCTCCAGCGAACTGGGCAGCACGGATGCATGCACCATCGCCGCCACCTGTGTCCTGATCGCCCTGATGGCCATGAATATCCGCAACGCCCGTCCTGTGCAGGCTTTGACGCCTGCGTTGGAGCGATCCTCGCCAGCGCCGGTTTAAGCCGGACTTAAGGGGCACACCGCACAGGCGCGGCAAACCTGTGGCAAGGCGCAACTTAGTCAAATGATTGCAATGACTTGTCGCGAGAATGACGGCGCTGGCGAGTGCAGCCAAGTTTGCAAGCAGGGTGAACGGAAGCTGAAGACGGATCGCGGCATTCGATTCAAATGCAAGCGCACAAGCTGACGCGATCTTCGGCCCTGCATGCCTATGGTCGCAACGGGATCGGGACCGGCCTCGGCCGCCCACGGAATGGGGATACGGAGATGGCCTATATCCTGCGCAGCCTTGCGGTGATCGGCGTGATCGCGCTGAACTCGCCCGTGCATGGCAGCCGCCCGGACACCGAGGGCGCTGGCGAAACCGTGCGTGCGGCGGCCAAGATTGCAAGCCAGATCGACGCACGCAGCGCCATGAACGGCGTCGCGGCTGCCCGCGAGGCGGCCGAAATCCTCGCGGGGCTGGACCCTGATACGCGGAGGCGGTTGCTCGACATGACGCTGCAGGCGACGGCCGCGCGCGGCAACCCGGGGTCTCGCGACACCACCGCCAGCATCCGCTGAACGGCCGGCTGCGGCTCCGCGAGCGCTTGACGGCGGCGACGGACGCGCCGAAGAGGCTGGCCTTGCGCCATTGCGGCGCACCCCGCGAGCCAACGGCCCCATTAGCGAACCATGAGCGCAAGCCTCGACGAGATCATCGCCAATTTCGACCTGCTCGAGGAGTGGGACGACCGCTACCGCTATCTGATCGAACTCGGCCGGGACCTCGAACCGCTTTCGGAAGAGGCCCATAACGACGTCAACAAGGTGCGCGGCTGCGCCAGCCAGGTCTGGCTGGAGGCGCGGCGCGAGGGCGGGCCGGGGCCGGCGACGCGGCTGCATTTCCGCGGCGACAGCGACGCCCACATCGTGCGCGGGCTGGTGGCGCTGGCGCTGGCGATCTATTCGGGCCGCGAGGCGGGCGAGATCGCCGCGACCGACGCGTTTGCGACCTATGAGCGGCTCGGGCTTGCGGCCCATCTGACGCCGCAGCGCTCCAACGGCGTGCGCGCCATGATCGACCGGATCAAGGCCGACGCGCGCGCCGCCGCCGGGAACTGAGCCTCAGGCCGACGCGCCCGGCATCAGACGCGGCTTCGCATCGTCGGCCTGCCAGACCGAGCGACGCGGACGCGCCGCCCGCTCGCCCAGCCCGTAATGCGAGACGAGCCCGGCCAGCGCCAGCCGCAGCACGATCTTGGCCGAGCGCGCCGGCCAGCCGCGCTCGCGCTCGACCAGATCGAGCCCCTTCAGGAAGCCGCAGACGTCGATCGCCAGTCCCGAGAGTTCGGGGCCGAGCCGGTCGCAGGCCTGCCGGACGCGCTGGCGCGCCGCCATCGCGGCGTCCGAGGCGCTGCCGGGATCGCGCCCGCCCGGCCCGCGATCGTCGGGCGAGAAGGCCGCATCCCAGTTCATCGTGACGCGCGGGAGCATCTGCGCCAGCGTCAGATCGGCCCGGAAGCGCTCGCCGGCGGCGAATTCCGCCGCCGAGATCTGCGGCTTGCCGTCCTTACCCATACGGCGGTGCAGCCAGAGCAGGGGGCTCTCGCGCTCGTCGACCAGCACCATCCTCTGCTCGCCATCGATGTTGACGAGGCGGCTGGACAGCGCGCGATCGGGGGCCGCATCGCCACCCGACAGGACGAGGCGGCGCGACCGCCCTGCCCCGCTCCAGCAGGCGAGCCCGTCTGCAACCAGCACCTCGGCGGCGGCCATCGGCGCATAGCCGGCGCCGAGCGTGGCGCCATTCACCGTCCGACCCAGCGAGAGCCGGCCGCAGCCCAGCGCCGAGACGAGGCCGAACGCGCCCGGCTGGCCGAGATGCCGCAGCAGCCGCGAGCGGGCGTCCTGATCCTGATGGTCTCCACTCATTGCAGCGTCTCCTTCCGGAGCGCGGGCAGAAGCGCGGCCGACATGGCCAGCAGGCCGAGTTCGATCGCCGCGAGCCCGAATTCGCAACGCGCGTCGTCGCGCCCGTCCTCCACCAGGCGGCAGGCGTGGCGCACCGTCGTGCGATCGCGCCCGAAGCAGATGCCGACCCGGCTGAACGACAGGCCGAACACGACATGGGCCAGATACATCGCCACCTGACGCGCCTGCGTCACGGCGCGTCCGCCGCGCGCCGGGGCGCGCAGGCTCTGCACCGGCAGGCCCGCCATGGCCGCCGCCGCCGATTCGGTCAGGCGCGCCAGCGCCGTCAGATGCGCGGGTTCGCCGCGATCTCCATGGGTCATGTTCATGATATGTTCCATTACTGGTTCCGCGAAGGCCGGCCTGCAACCGGAAGCATATATGAATATAATCCTATTTCTGGTTTGGCAAGGGTCTTTTTCGTCGCCTTGGCGACGCTCACCAAGCACGCCTCACGACACGGCGATGGCAGCAGCCAAAGAAAAAGCCGCTGGCGGACCAGCGGCTTTAGCAAGAGGCCGACGGCGCGAGGGCCGAGGGCGACCGAACTCTCAGCGGCGCTTGCGGCGCTGCTGGCCCAGACCCATCTTCTTGGCGAGCTGCGAGCGCGCCTCGGCATAGTTCGGAGCGACCATCGGATAGTCGGGCGGCAGACCCCACTTCTCGCGATACTGCTCCGGCGACATGTTGTACTGCGTGCGCAGGTGCCGCTTCAGCGATTTGAACTTCTTGCCGTCCTCGAGGCAGATCAGATAGTCGGCCGTGATCGACTTCTTCACCGGGATGGCAGGCTTGGGTGCCTCGGCCGGGACGACCGGGGCCACGCCGCCAATAACGCGGCTCAGCGCGGCATGCACATCGCTGATCAGACCAGGCAATTCGGATGCGGGCACAGAATTATTCGAGACATAGGCGGACACGATGTCCGCGGTGAGCTCGATGAAATCCGAGCCGTCATTATCAGCCATGTGGCCTCACTCCTTTATGTGATTTTTGGACCGATTCTAGGCATGGATGCTCGCCCTTCTGGGCCATTTTCGGCTGCGACGCTGATGCAAAGCGGTCGGTCAAGAACCGCCAGACATGGAATCATCCCGAGACGAACAACCAAACCCGATGTAGTCCAAAGTTAACATCCCCGCAAGTCAAAGCCTGCGACGCGAATACGGTCGATCACTGGAAATGTTTCAACAACTGGAGCGTGTTTATGGTGACTGAAATATCAATTCGGCTACCTCCCCCATATCGCCCGGTTGTCTTGTCAACTTAGACTGCCACCTCTACCTGACAGGCATCTGCATGATTTGGGATGGTGGCAATGGTTTCGGTAACAGGCGCTGGCAGGGACGGATCGGCCATCGCGGTTCTGGCAAAGCCGCCCAGAGCCGAGGTCAGGACGCAGACCACGATCGTTCACGGCACGCTGCTGCATGACGATTACGCATGGCTGCGGGCGGAGAACTGGAAGGAGGTCCTGCGCGAGCCGGAACGCCTGCCGGCCGACATCAAACGCCATCTCGACGCGGAAAACGCCTATTGCCGCAAGATGTTGGCCTCGACGAAGGCCTTGCAGAAGGACCTCGTCGCCGAGATGCGCGGCCGCATCAAGGAGGACGATTCCAGCGTGCCGCAGCCAGACGGCCCGTTTCTCTACTATTCGCGCTACCGCAAGGGCGGCGAGCATCCGCTGATCTGTCGCAAGCCCCGCAGTGGCCAGCCCGGCAAAGGGAAAGGCCGCGAACAGGTCATGCTGGACGCCTCGGCGCTGGCCAAGGGCAAGGATTTCTTCGACCTCGCCGACGCCGAGCACAGCCCCGACCACCGGCTGCTCGCCTGGAGCGCCGACGAGGCCGGCTCGGAACTCCATGTGATCAGGGTCCGCGATCTCGCAACCGGGACCGACCTGGCCGACCGGATCGAGGACACGACCGGCGACATCGTCTGGGCGCGGGACAGCCGCTCCTTCGCCTATGTCGGGCTCGACGCCGATCACCGCCCCTCGAAAGTCCTGCGCCACCGCGTCGGCACGGCGACGGACAGCGACGAGTTGCTGCATGAGGAAGTCGACGCCGGCATGTTCGTCGATATCGGCGCGACGCAGTCGGGCCGCTTCCTGCTGATCGAGGTCGGCGATCACGATACGTCCGAGACGATGATCCTCGATCTGACCGAGGATGCGGCCTTGCCCGTGATGGTCGCAGCCCGCCAGGCCGGGCGGCGCTACGAGGTCGAGCATCATGGCGAGGATCTGCTGATCCTGACCAATGCCGACGGGGCAGAGGATTTCAAGATCGTCGCCGCCCCGATCGCCGATCCCGCGCCCGGCAACTGGCGCGATCTGGTTCCGCACAGGGCCGGCCGGCTGATCCTCGACCAGGTCTGCCTGCGCGGCCGATTGATCCGGCTGGAGCGCGAGGACGGCCTGCCGCGCATCGTCATCCGCGACCTCGCCAGTGGCGCCGAGAGCAGCATCGCCTTCGACGAGGAGGCCTATGGGCTTGGCCTCGATGCCGGCTACGAATTCGTCACCGACACGATCCGCTTCATCTACGCCTCGATGGCGCGCCCGGCCGAGACCTGGGACTACGACATGGCGACGGGCGAGCGCGCGCTGCTGAAGCGCCAGGAGATCCCGTCGGGCCATGATCCGGCGGCCTATCGCGTGCGGCGCGTCTTCGCCAAAGCGAAGGACGGCGCGCTGGTGCCGGTCTCGCTGCTGCACCGGGCCGATCTCGTCCTCGACGGCAGCGCGCCCTGCCTGCTCTACGGCTACGGCTCCTACGGCTCGGCGATGTCGGCCTCGTTCCGGACGCGGCCGCTGAGCCTGGTCGATCGCGGCTTCGTCTACGCCATCGCCCATGTCCGGGGCGGCACGGAGAAGGGCTGGGGCTGGTATCTCGACGGCAAGCGCCAGAACAAGACCAACACCTTCACCGACTTCATCGCGGCCGCCGAGATGCTGGCCGATGAGGGCTTCACCGCGCGCGGCCGCATCGTCGCGGAGGGCGGCAGCGCCGGCGGCATGCTGATGGGCGCGGTCGCCAACATGGCTCCCGACCTCTTCGCCGGCATCGTGGCCGAAGTTCCCTTTGTCGATGTGCTGAATACGATCCTCGACGAGACCCTGCCGCTGACGCCGCCGGAATGGCCGGAATGGGGCGATCCGATCCGAGACGAGGCCGCCTTCCGGATGATCGCGAGCTACTCGCCCTACGACAATGTCAGGCCCCAGGCCTATCCGCCGATCCTGGCGATGGGCGGGCTGACCGATCCGCGCGTGACCTATTGGGAGCCGGCGAAATGGGTGGCGCGGCTGCGCGCGACCATGACCGGCGGCGGGCCGGTGCTGCTCCACACCAATATGGACGCCGGCCATGGCGGCTCGGCGGGGCGCTTCGACTCGCTCAAGGAGACCGCGCTCGCCTACGCCTTCGCGATCGAGGCGGCAGGCGGGCGCTGGGCCGGAACGGAGCCGGCAAGCGCCTGATCAGGCCCCCAGCCGGTTCTTCTCGCTGGCGAGGTAGGTCTTGAGTTCGTCCATCGAGGCAAAACTGTAATCGCCATCGGGCGTGCGGGCCTGGATCGAGCCGTCGGCATAGATGGTGAAATGCGCCGTGCCGACCTGATAGGCGCCGACGACGCCCTCCTCGGAAGCCGCCGGGGCCGGCGGCGCGACGAATGCCTGCTCGGGTTCGGCCGCAGGTTCCGGCTCGGCTGAATCGTCCCGCGCAAGCAGTTCAGCGGTTTGGGGTTGGAATTCGGGGACCGGCTCGGGCACGCGCGCGAAGGTCGGCAGCGGCTCGGGCTCCCGCCCCGCCTCGATATCCGGCAGCGGTGGCTCCGCCATGAACGGCTCGTCGATCCCGGCCTCGGCGGGCGCGACGATCTCGTCGGTTTGCACATCCTCCGGCGCGAACGGGGCGGCCTCGCGCGTCTGCGGCGGCCACACCGGCGGCTCCTCGACTGTATCCGGCGAACGCTCTGGCTGCGTTGCGATCTCCGGCTCCGGCGCGGCTGCCGGCGAGTGTCCGAACCAGCGGTCCTGACCCGGCCGGATCGCCGTCATCCAGTCCGCGGCCGCGTCGATCTCGCCTTTTGAGGTTTCGCGGCGTTCACCCTCGAGCGTCGGGGCGGCAAGGTCGTCCCATATCGGATCGTCCTTGGCCGCATCGTCTTTGGCCGCCCTGTCGCCGCCGAGCGCGAGCCTGTCGCGAAGACGGTCGAAATCCTCGTCGATCGCGCTTGCCGGCATGGTCTCGGACATCGTCTCGGGCATACTGACAGGCTCGTCCGCCGCAGGACCGGGCTCCGCCTCGCCTGTCGCCTCTGTCAGCGCGGCCTCGAACTCGTCGGGCGTCGCCACCGGGAGCGGCTCGGGTCCGGACCCGGCTTGCGTATCGTGTGCCGCGTCGGTGTCCGGCTCGGGCCAGAGCGTCGCCATATATGGCTCGGCCGTCCCGGCGACCGGCGTTTCTGTCGTCTGGGGAGCGGCGAACAGGTCGGGCTCGTCGTCGCGAGGCGTATCGCCGGTCGCGCCCGGCGCGGTCGTGTCCTCTGTTTCGGGCATCTCTTGGGCTTCGGGCGTCTCGTGAGAGGCTGCCGCGACAGCGCCGGCTGCCAGAACGCCGCCTGCCGCAAGCGCGCCGCCCAGCACGACCGGATCAGCGCGCGCGCCGCTCTCATCGGCTGCATCAGACGGCGGAAACAACACGCCTGGCCCCGGCTCGCGTTCGTCGCGGGAGGTGGCCATCGAGGCGACCGAGATCGCCATCACCGCGCTCGACAGTTGCCCGCGCACGCGCCGCAACTCGGCCATGACGCGCGACAAGGCGAGCATCACGACGCCCGCCGTCATCAACACCGTGCCGACGATGACCAGCGTGAAGCCGCGCTCGATCAGGATATAGGGCCAGCCCTCGACGATCGCGTAGGCGCCGCCTGCGAGAAATCCGAGACCCAGGACGATGAAGAGAATGCTCAATGCGATATCCTTGACCGTATTCGTGAAGCAGCGCCCTGCGAAGCCGGCCACATGCCCGACGGCGTCAATCATCTAACGTATTGAATAAGAGAGAGTTTCAAATTTCATGTCCCGATAGTGCGATGAATGGGGCGTCAGTGAGGCGAAGCGAGGTCGGGCGGCCCGGCCCGCGCCGCGGTTGCCGCAGCGCCGGCGGAGGCTTAACTAGGGCGTGAATGGTGGGAGGTTCCGCCGGTCCCCATGCGACGTCTCGCGCGGGAACCTGAGGCGGCGGCCATCCGTTTCATCACCAAGCCATTCGCGGAATTCACGAATTGCCAGCTTCAGGAGAGGCCCGATGACCTTCACTTTGCCCGATCTGCCCTACGCCCATGACGCGCTGCAGCCCTTCATGTCGAAGGAGACGCTGGAGTATCACCACGACAAGCACCACCTCGCCTATGTCAACAACGGCAACAACGCGCTCAAGGGCACCGAATTCGAGGGCAGGTCGCTCGAGGAGATCGTCAAGGCCTCGCACGGCAAGAACCCCGCCGTCTTCAACAATGCCGGCCAGCACTACAACCATCTCCACTTCTGGAAGTGGATGAAGCCCAATGGCGGCGGCAAGATTCCCGGCGCGCTGGAAAAGGCGATCGTCGAGTCCTTCGGCTCGGTCGAGAAGATGAAGGAAGACTTCGTCGCCGCCGGCGTCGGCCAGTTCGGCTCGGGCTGGGCCTGGCTCGAAGTCAAGGGCGGCAAGATCGCCGTCTCGAAGACTCCGAACGGCGAGAGCCCGCTGGTCAACGGCGCGTCCCCGATCCTCGGCTGCGATGTCTGGGAGCACTCCTATTACATCGACTACCGCAACCGCCGCCCCGACTACCTGAAGGCCTTCCTCGAAAGCCTCGTGAACTGGGAGTACGTCGCGGAGATGTATGACGGCGCGGCGAAAGCCTGAGCCTTTCGGCTTTTGGATATGGAAACGGGGCCCGCGCGGCCCCGTTTTTTTGTGTGTATCTCGACCATGTCCAGTAACGAACGGCGTCATCCCGGATAAAGCCGCGCAGCGGCGCAACTCCGGGATCCATCATAAGGAACTGTCGAGCTTTACGATGGATCCCGGGTCTGCGCTGCGCTTACTTGGGATGACGGCGTTGTTTCGATTGAAGGCGTTCGTCTCAACTCTCGGCGCGTCCAATCGA
>JBKJSB010000098.1:0-7632 GCA_046593015.1 Allobosea sp. | reverse complement strand
CTCGCGGTGATCCGGCATGCCCTCAAGAACGCCATGCCGCAGATCCTGGCCGTGATGGGGCTGCAGTTCGGCTACCTGATGGGCGGCTCGATCCTGGTCGAGACGATCTTCAACTGGCCGGGCACGGGGTTCCTGCTGAACAAGGCGATCCTGACGCGCGACATCCCCGTGCTGCAGGGGACGATCCTCGTGCTCGCGCTGGTCTTCGTCTTCACCAACCTCGTGATCGACCTGTTCCAGACGGCGGTCGACCCGCGCATCAAGCGCTCCTGAGGAGGCGATCATGACCGACTTCACCACAGCGACCCGCCTCCTCGCCGCCGCGGAAGAGGCCCCGGCCACCAAGGTCCGCGGCTACTGGCAGAATGTCGGCTCCAGGCTGCGCTACGACTACGTCACGCTCGCCTTTGCCGTCGTGATCGTCGTCATCGTGGCGATGGCCGTCTTCGCGCCCTGGATCGCGCCGAAGGACCCCTACAAGACCTCGATGGCCTTCCGCCTCCGGCCGATCGGCTTCCGTGACTTCTATCTGGGTACAGACGAGCTCGGCCGCGACATCCTCTCGCGCCTGATCCATGGCGGGCGCATGTCGCTGCTCATGGGGGTGGTGCCGGTGGTGTTTGCGACGCTGATCGGCGGCTTCCTCGGCGTGCTCGCCGGCTTCATCGGCGGCAAGCTGAACATGGCGATCATGCGCACCATGGACGTCTTCTACGCCTTCCCCTCGATCCTGCTGGCGGTCGCGATCTCCGGCGCCATGGGCGGCGGCATGGCCAATGGCATGGTGGCGCTGACGCTGGTCTTCATCCCGCCGCTCTGCCGCATCGCCGAGACCGCGACCACCCAGGTCCGCGGCCTCGATTTCGTCGAGGCCGCGCGGGCCTCGGGCGGCTCGACCCGCTCGATCATTGCCACGCATATCCTCGGCAACGTGCTCGGCCCGATCTTCATCTATGCCTCGGGCCTGGTCTCGGTCTCCATCCTCATCGCCTCGGGGCTGTCCTTCCTCGGCCTCGGCGTCGAGCCGCCGCACCCCGACTGGGGCCTGATGCTCTCGACCCTGCGCCAGTCCATCTACGTCAACCCGATCGTCTGCGCCCTTCCGGGCGTGATGATCTTCATCACCTCCCTCGCCTTCAACATGGTCAGCGACGGCCTGCGCCAGGCGATGGATGTGAGACTGTGAAAGGGCCCGCCATGTCCAGCACCGAAACCCCGTCCGCCAGCCGGGCTGCGCAGCTCTCCTCGGTCCCAGAGGGCGACGCCCGCGACCGAGGCGGTCCCGCCCAGCCGATGCTGATCGTGACCGACCTGAAGAAGCATTTTCCGATCAAGGGCGGCATGCTCAATCGCACGCAGGGGCATGTCCGGGCCGTGGACGGCGTCTCCTTCAATGTGCTCAAGGGCGAGACGCTGGGCGTGGTCGGCGAGTCCGGCTGCGGCAAGTCCACTCTGGCGCGGCTGCTGATGCACCTCATCCCGCATGATGGCGGCGAGGTGCTGTTCGACGGCGAGGCCATCGGCGGCGTGCGCGGCCTGACGATGAAAGAGTTCCGGCGCGCCATGCAGATGGTGTTCCAGGACAGCTATTCCTCGCTCAACCCGCGCCTGCCGGTCGAGGAATCGATCGCCTATGGCCCGCGCGTGCATGGCATGTCCGGCGAGAAGGCCAAGGAACTCGCGCGCGAACTCCTGACCAAGGTCGGGCTCAAGCCCGGCCTTTTCGCCCAGCGTTACCCTCACGAACTCTCCGGCGGGCAGAAGCAGCGCGTCAACATCGCCCGCGCGCTCGCGCTGGAGCCGAGGCTGCTGATCCTCGACGAGGCGGTCTCCGCGCTGGACAAGTCGGTCGAGGCGCAGGTTCTCAATCTGCTGCGCCAGCTCAAGCGCCATTTCAACCTGACCTATGTCTTCATCAGCCACGATCTCGACGTGGTGCAGTACATCTCCGACCGCGTGCTGGTGATGTATCTCGGCGAGATCGTCGAGATCGGCCCGGTGGACGCCATCTACGATCATCCCAAACATCCCTACACCCGCGCGCTGCTGGCCTCGCGGCTCTCCTTCGATCCCGCCGAACGGGTCCACGAGGCGCCGATCACGGGCGATCCGCCCAACCCGATCAACCCGCCTTCGGGCTGCCGTTTCCGCACGCGCTGCCCCATGGCCGAAAGCATCTGCGCCGAGACATCGCCCCGCCTGCACGGCGCCGTCGCGGCCGGAATGCATGTCGCAGCCTGCCACGTCCAGAATCCGGGCTCCGGCCACAGCCTCGCGGGCAAGGCGCCGGTGCTGGTCGGCAAGCCAAAGGCCGGCGCCGCGGCGCTGGCCGCGACGGCGTGAGGAGGAAGCCATGACGACAGCCTCAGCGCCATCCATCGTTCCTGGCCCCGTCGCGCTCGCCGCGGTTCAGCCGCTGGTCGAGGTCGAGAACCTCTCGGTGAAGTTCGTCAGCCGCGAGGCCACCGTCTCGGCGGTGAACGGAGTGTCCTTCTCGATTCAGCCAGGCGAGGTGCTCTGCATCATCGGCGAGTCGGGCTCCGGAAAATCCGTGACGATGCGCGCCCTGATGCGGCTCCTGCCCAAGGGAAAGACCAGGATCAGCGGCCAGATGCGGGTCGGCGACCACGACATCATGACGCTGACCGACCGGGAACTGACGCAGATCCGCGGTTCCACCATCTCGATGATCTTCCAGGAGCCGATGACGGCGCTCGACCCCGTCTACACGATCGGCCACCAGATCGCCGAGACCGTGGTCAAGCATGAAGGCTGCTCCTATGCGGACGGGCTGAAGCGCGGGCTGGAACTGCTCGAATTCGTCAAGGTGCCGTCGCCCGAGCGGCGCCTGAAGGCCTATCCGCATGAACTCTCCGGCGGCCTGCGCCAGCGTGCCATGATCGCGATGGCCCTGTCCTGCCGGCCGCAGCTCCTCCTGGCCGACGAGCCGACCACGGCGCTCGACGCGACCGTGCAGATCCAGGTCCTGGTCCTGTTGCGCAAGCTGCAGCGCGACATGGGCATGAGCGTCATCTTCGTCACGCATGATCTCGGTGTTGCCGCCCAGATCGCCGATCGCGTTGCGGTGATGTATGCCGGCCGGGTCGTCGAATCCGGGCCGGTGCGCGACGTGCTGATGAACCCGCAGCACCCTTATACGCGCGGCATGCTGGCCTCTTCCGTCCATGGCAGCGCGCGCGGCGTCGATATCGAGGCGATCCCAGGCTCGCCGCCCGACATGCGCCGCCTGCCGCCGGGCTGCAGCTTCGCGCCCCGCTGCAAATTCGCCGACGACGCCTGCCGCGCGGCCAGTCCGCCGGAAACATCGCCCGCGGCCGACCGCACGGTCTGCTGCTTCAAGGTCGGCTCGCCGGCCCTGTCCTCCTGACCCCGATTTCGGAGCGTCCCATGCACAAGGTCGAGATTCCAGCCTATGTCACCGAGCATGTCCTGGCCCGGCGCGGCGTCGAGCATGTCTATGCCGATCTCGATCCCGCGCGCACGGCGCTGATCGTCGTCGATCTGCAGAACGGCTTCATGATGCCCGGCGTCGCCCATGCGCTCTGCGACACGGCCCGCGAGATCGTGCCCAATGTGAACCTGATCGCGGATGCGGTACGCCGCACCGGCGGCAAGGTCTTCTGGATCAAGAACACCCATGACGAGGGCTGCCTGACCTCCTGGTCGCATCTGCACGAGGACCTGACCCGGCCGGAACGGCGGGCGGCGCGCGTCGAATCGATGTCGGCCGGCAAGCTGGGCCATGAGCTCTGGGCCGATCTCGTGGTCGAGCCGGCAGACGAGATCGTCCAGAAGACGCGCTACAGCGCCTTCATCCAGGGTTCGTCGGATCTCGAGGCGCGGCTGCGCGCGCAAGGCTACGACACGCTCATCATTACCGGGACCGTGACCAATGTCTGCTGCGAATCCACCGCCCGCGACGCCATGATGCTGAACTTCAAGACGATCATGGTCACCGACGGCAACGCCGCCAACTCCGACACCGAGCATAACGCCTCGCTGATCGCCTTCTACCTGACCTTCGGAGACATCATGGACACGCAGATGCTCATCGGCTGTCTGGAGAAGAACACCTGCTTCCGCGAGGCGGCCGAGTAGCGGAGCGCAACCACCTTGCGCGAACGGGCGGAGCCGACTTTTCGCAGCTGCAAGGCATTTGAACTTTCTTAATCGATCACGCCTTTCGCATCCGGGCGCTTCTGCCCGGATGCGACCTGATCCAGCCAGAGAACACCATGCCTGCTTTGCCCAAAGTCGCGGTCATCGGCACCGGCGGCACGATCTGTTCCATCGGCGTCGGCCCTTTCGACATCCTCGACTACGGCGCCAATGAGACGATGCTCCATGCCGACGCCCTCGTCGCGATGTTTCCGGACGTCGCCCGGCACGCCGAAATCATCGCTGTTCCGTTCAAGGCGGTGCCGAGCCCCAATATCTACTTCGAGGACTGGAAGGCGCTCGTCCTGACCTGCGACCGGCTGGTCGTGGAGCATCCCGACCTCGCCGGCATCGTCATCCTGCACGGTACCGCCTCGCTGGAGGAGACCGCCTATGTGCTCAGTCTGACCGTCAAGGTCGCGGTGCCGGTCGTCGTCGTCGGCTCGCAGCGCCCGGCGAGCGCGCTGTCGACCGATGCGGGCATGAACCTCGCCAATGCGATCCGCACCGCCGCCTCGCCGCAGGCGCGCGGGCTCGGCGTCCTCGTCCTGCTGAATGACGAGATCCATGCGGCGCGCGAGGTGACGAAGACCTCGACCTTCCGGCTGCAGACCTTCCGCTCGCCGGATTTCGGCGTGCTCGGCCATGCCGATGGCGACGCGATCGTCTTCTATCGCAAGCTGGTGCGCAGGACGGCGCCCGACACCGAGTTCGACATCCGCACGCTGGAGGCCCTGCCGCGCGTCGACATCGTGCTGGCCTATACCGGCTCGGACGGCACGGCCGCGCGTGCCTTCGTCGCTGCCGACGCGAAGGGCATCATCTCCGCAGGCTTCGCGCCGGGCTTCGCCGGCCCGGCCGATTTCGAGGTACTCAAAGAGGCCGTCGCGGCCGGCATCGTCGTCATGCAGTCGACGCGGGCGGGATCGGGCCGCACCTTCAAGGGCAAGCGCCTGCGCGATGCCGGCTTCCTGACGACTGACAATCTCACCCCCCAGAAGGCGCGGCTTCTTTTGGCGCTGGCGCTGACGGTCAGCGCCGAGCCGGGCGAGATCGAGCGCATCTTCCTGACCTATTGAGCCGATGAGCACGATCCAGAGCGCACCGGCCCGGGACGAACGCGACGCGCGACGCGGCGTCGTCATGATGCTGATCGGGCTGGCGCTGTTCTCTATTCTGAACGGCGTCGTCAAGGCGCTGGCGGAGACATTCGCGGTCAACCAGATCATCTTCTTCCGCAACGGCTTCGCGCTCGTCACCCTGCTCCTGATGGCGCGCGGGCTCGGCGGCTTCGCCGCGCTGAAGGTGCACAATCGCGCCGGCATGGCGCTGCAGGCGCTGCAGTTCACTGCCGTGCTGCTCTTCATCTTCGTGGCCTATCGCCACATGCCGCTGGCGGACGCGACCGCGATCTCCTTCCTGCAGCCCGTGCTCGTCTTGCTGCTGTCGGCGCCGCTCCTCGGGGAGAAGGTGACGCGGCTCGGCTGGATCGCGCTCCTGCTCGGGCTCGGCGGCGTTCTGCTGATGATCAAGCCCACCGGGGGCGGCAGCCTGTTTGGCCTGACCATGTCGGTCATCGGCACGGTCTTCAGCGCACTCTCGCTGATCCAGCAACGCAGCCTGTCGCGCAACGAGACCTCGCTCGCCATCGCCTTCTGGACCCTGGCCGGCTCGGCGCTGCTGGTGCTGCCGAGCCTGCCGTTCAACTGGGTTCAGCCAACGCCGGCGCAATGGGCGCTGCTGATCGGCAATGGCCTGGCCTCGGGCGCCTGCCAGTATCTCACTACCCGCGCGCTGTTCCACACGCCGGTGGCGACGATCGCGCCGCTCTCCTACACCAAGATGCTCTGGGCGCTGATCGTCGGCTTCGTCTGGTTCGGAGACGTGCCGACATTGCTGGTCCTCGGCGGTTCGGCGATCGTCATCGCCGCGAGCGCGCTGGTCTATCTGGCACCCAAGCCGGTGCCCCCGCCGGTCAGGCTCGAACAAGCGCCATGAAGCTTCCGGCATCGCCTGTCGCAGCCTGGATGCATGACGTCCGGGCCGGGTTTGCCGCCATGCGGCCGTCCCGCTTCCCCTATCGCCGCTTCGCCTTTGCGCTCGCTGTCGGCATCGGTGGCGGCCTGCTGTTCCAGCACCTGTCGCTGCCGCTGCCCTGGATGATGGGGCCGATGCTGTTCTGCACGCTGGCGGCGCTGCTGCGCGCGCCGGCGGCCGCGCCGCCGGTCATGCGCCCGCCGATGACCATGGTGATCGGCGTCATGCTCGGCTCGGCCTTCGATCCCGATCTGGTCGCGCGCATCCCGCAGTGGTGGCCGGCGACGCTCGGGCTCATCGCCTTCATCGCACTCTGCGGCGGCTCTGTCGTCTGGTACTTCCGCGCGATCGGCGGCTATGACCGCACCACGGCCTATTTCGCCGGCATGCCGGGCGGTCTGGTCGAGATGATCAGCATCGGCGAGGAGCGCGGCGGCGACGGCCAGGTCATCGCGCTGGTCCATTCGGTCCGGATCCTGCTCATCGTCATGACCCTGCCCTTCGCCATCCAGTGGCTGGAGGGCGTCTCGCTGAACCGAATGGCCGGCGCGGTTTCGATGCTCTCGACACCGGCAACCGCGCAGATCTGGCTCGTCGCTTGCGGCCTCGCCGGCTGCTTCATCGGCCACATGCTGAACCTGCCGGCGAAATATCTGCTCGGCCCGATGCTGGTCAGCGCGGCCGTTCATCTTGCGGGCTGGAGCGACTTCAAGCCGTCCTTCGAGATCGTCAACGCGGCCCAGTTGATCCTCGGCGTCGTCATCGGCTGCCGCTTCGCCGGCGCGGCGCCGCGCACCGTCGGGCATATTATCCTGCTCTCGCTCGGCTCGACCGCAATCCTGCTGTTCTGGACTGCCGCCTGCGCCGCCCTGGTCTCTTGGCTGACCGGGTTCCGCACCACGACACTGATCCTGGCCTACTCGCCCGGCGGCCTGGCCGAGATGAGCCTGATTGCGCTCGCAGTCCACGCCGAGGTCGCCTTCGTCGCCGCCCACCATATTATCCGCATCTTCATCGTCATGGCGGCGGCGGCCCCCGTTTACGCGCTGATCGGCCGTCTCGGCCGTCAGCACCGTAGCGCGCCAGCCTCGTCCGGCGCCGGCATGCCGGCCGAATAAGCTGGACGGGCTCCCGCAATTGCATACAGGTTCGCCCGTTTCCTGCGATTATGCACACTTTCTCGTCAGCGACGCTGACTTGCCGTTGACTTGGGGCGAATCAACCCCTAGCTGCCTGCACAATGTACACGATCGCGGCGATTCCGCCTTTCGCGTGATCGTTCCCAACCTCGGCGAGTATCGTGCTCGAGCCCAGCTAACGGCAGGATTGGATATCATGGCGACACGCGGCGTCTCGGTCACGAACAAGCTCAGGGAAGCCTTGCTCGAGGGTGAATACACCGGCGGCACCCGCCTG
>JBKJSB010000056.1:0-10775 GCA_046593015.1 Allobosea sp. | reverse complement strand
GTGGCCATTCCCGACGAGGCGCTCAAAGGTTTCGAGGCGTCCTGCGCGACGCGCTCGAAACCTTTGAGCGCCTCGTCGGGAATGGCGACGAGTTCGGCATGGCGCGCCTTGGCGAGCGCCAGCAGGCCGGGCTCGGCGCCGCGGGCGGCCAGTGTGGCGATGCGCTGCAACGGCTCCTGCGCCAGCCCTGCCGCCGCCAGCGCGAGGTCGAGACATTCGGCGATGTCGGCCTGAGTCGTGCCGGGCCGCAGGCCGATGCCGGCGATGAGACGGCCCGCGCTCACGGCTTCACCACGCGCCATTGCGTCACCGGCATCGCGCTGCGCCAGCCATGCAGCGGCCCGATCTTGTCGAGATGGGCGACGCCTAGCCGGCGGAGCGATCCGCCATGGCTCTGGAAGAACGCGGCCAGCCGCGCCTCGCCCTCGAGCGTCACGACATTGGCGACGAGCCGCCCGCCGGATCTGAGCGCGGCCCAGGCCGCCTCGAACACGCCGTCGTCGCCGATCCCGCCGCCGATGAAGATGGCGTCCGGCGCCGGCTGTCCCGCAAGGCTCGCCGGGGCTGCACCCTCGACGATCTCGAGCGGCAGCGCGCCCAGCGCCAGCCGGTTGGCGGCGATGCGCTGCGCCCGCTCCGGCCTCTCCTCGAAGGCGATGGCGCGGTTGCGGGGATGCGCCAGGCACCATTCCAGCGAGATCGAGCCCGAGCCCGCCCCGACATCCCAGAGGAGTTGTCCGGCGCGGGGCGCGAGGCCTGACAAAGTGATCGCGCGGATGTCCGCCTTGGTGATCTGGCCGTCATGGGAAAACCAGTCTTCGTCGAGTCCCGTCGCCAGCGGCAGGACGAGCGCCTCGAAGCGGGCCACCACCTCCAGCGCGATCAGGTTGAGCGGATCGATGCCGTCGAGATCGAACGCGTCGGCCGTGGCGCAGCGGATGCGCTCGCGCGGGCCGCCCAGCGCCTCCAGGACGGTCAGCCGCGAGGCCGCCATGTCGCGCCCGGCCAGCAGCGCCGCGAGCCTTGCCGGCGTCGAGCCGTCCCAGGACAGCGCCAGCACGCGCGCGCCCGGCTGCAGATGCGGCACGATGCGCTCCAGCGCCCGGCCATGCAGCGAAACCAGCGCGCAGTCGGCCTGCGCCCAGCCGAGCCGCGCGCAGGCGAGCGAGAAGGACGAGGCTTGGGGGAACACCTGCATTTCGGCCGCCGGCACGATCTCTGCAAGCTGCACGCCGACGCCGTAATGGAACGGATCGCCCGAGGCGAGCACGCAGACTTGCCGCCCGCGCCGCGAAAGGATCGCCGGGAAAGCCTCGGCGGGCGGGCTCGGCCAGGCCAGCGTCTCGGCCGTGAGCGGCGCAGCCAGCGCGAGATGCCGCGCGCCGCCGACCACCAGTTCGGCCGCGTCCAGTGCGGCCTCGGCCGCGCGTGACAGGCCGGTGCGGCCATCCTCGCCGAGGCCGACCAGGCTGAGCCACGGGGCCGTCGCAGGCCCGCTCGACAGTGCGGCCGATTCAGGCGAGAACAGAGTCATGACCGTCCTCATCCTCGGCGGCACGAGCGAAGCAGTCGCACTGGACCAGCACCTCGCTGACCAGGCCCCCGACATTCGCGCCATCGTCTCGCTCGCCGGCCATACCTCCGACCCAAGGCCGTTGAACCTGCCGGTCCGCGTCGGCGGGTTCGGCGGCATCGCCGGCTTGCGGCGCTATCTCGCGGAGGAGGGCGTCGTCGCCGTGGTCGACGCCACGCATCCCTTCGCGGCGATCATGCCCTATCACGCACAGGCCGCCTGCAAGGCCGAGAACGTGCCGCTGCTCGCGATCCGCCGCCATCCGTGGCAAGCGCGCGAAGGTGATCGCTGGCGTTCGGTCCTCGACATGGAAGCGGCAGTCGCGGCGCTGGGGCCAGAGCCGAAGCGCGTCTTCCTCACCGTCGGCCGGCTCGAACTGCCGGCTTTCGCGGACGCGCCGCAGCATCGCTACCTCGTGCGCGTCATCGAACCGATCGGCGACCGCCTGCCGCTGCACGAGGTCACTGTGATCCAGCAGCGCGGCCCGTTCCATGCCGACGACGAGGCCGAGCTGATGGTCCGCGAAGGCGTCGAGATCCTCGTCACCAAGAATTCCGGCGGCGAGGCCACGGTCGGCAAGCTCGTCGCCGCGCGCCGGCTCGGACTCCCGGTGATCATGGTGGAGCGGCCGCCCAAACCCGAGGTCGAATGCGTCGAGCATATCGATCAGGTCCTGCCCTGGCTGGTGGCGCAGGGGCTCTTCGTCACCGAGCGCGGTGTGTAGACGTAAGATTGCGCGCCCGCGCGTGCGATGGTCCGCGTCGCCGACGCCCCGATCATCACCAACGTCGCCATGTCGGCCGTGCCGGCCGCCGCAATCGCATCGGCAAGCGTCAGCACCCGCAGGGTCTCGTCCGGACGTCCGATGGCGCGGGCGAAGATCACCGGCGTATCCGCCTCGCGATGCCTCGCCGCCAGCTCCAGCGCCGCCCCCAATTGCCAGGGCCTTGCCTTCGAGATCGGGTTATAGAGGCAGATCACGAAATCGGCTGCGAGCACGGCCTCCAGCCGCGCGGTGACCACCTCCCAGGGCTTGAGATTGTCCGACAGCGAGATCGCGCAGAAATCGCCTCCGAGCGGCGCGCCAGCCTTGGCCGCCGCCGCCAGCATGGCGGTGATGCCGGGCTCGACCATAATCGGAATGGTCCGCCAGACGGGATCGCCGGCCTCCAGCGCCTCGAACACAGCCGCGGCCATCGCAAAGACGCCGGGATCGCCGCCGGAGACGACCGCGACCCGGTGGCCGGCCGCCGCCAGCGCGAGCGCATGGGCGGCGCGGGAAAGCTCGACGCGGTTGTCGGTGGCGTGCTTCGTCGCGCCCGCCCGCTCCGGAATGCGGTCGAGATAGGGTCCGTAGCCGACGAGATCGGTGGCGTCGTCGAGCGCCGCCTGCGCCGCCGGCGTCAGCCACCGCGCCGGGCCGGGGCCGAGGCCTACGATGGTGAGCGCGCCGCTCACAGCCGCCGTCCTTCGCCAGGCACCAGCACCATCGAAAAATACGGCGCCTCATCGTCGGCCTTGTCGTCGAGCCGGCTCACGACCTGCCCCGCCATGGTGGCGCGCTCGACATAGATCGCGCGGTGGACGAGGCCTGAGATCTTCAGCGCCCGGCGCACTTTCGGCAGGTTGCGGCCGAGCTTCATGATCACGGCGGCATCCGTATCGAGCAGACGACGCACAAGCTCGCCTTCCGCCAATGTGCCCGGGAGCACGGCGAGCACGTCGTCGCCCCAGGTGATCGGCGCATTCGCCCGCGTCCAGGCCCCGGCCATGCCGGTGACGCCGGGCACCACCTCGGTCGGGAAACGGTGCGCCAGGCGTCGCCACAGATGCATGAACGAGCCGTAGAAGAACGGATCGCCGTCGCAGAGCACGGCGAGCGTGCGCCCGGCCGCCATCTCGGCGGCGAGCCGCTCGGCGGCCTGGTCGTAGAAGGCGGCGATCGGGCCGTCATAAGCCTCGTCGCCGACCGCGGCCTCGGTCGTCACCGGAAAGGCGAGTTCGATCTCGCGTGCCGGATCGGGCGGTACGATCGCATCGGCCGTGACGCGGGCATTGCCGCGCCGGCCGCGCTTGCAGAAATGCACCAGCCTGTCGGCGCTCAGGATCAGGTCGCGGGCGCGCACGGTCATGTAGTCAGGGTCGCCCGGACCCAGGCCCACACCGAAAAGCAGAGTCTTTCCCATGGAAGGATTTGCCGGCTCGCCCATCACCGGCTCATTCCTTCTCTTGCGCCAGCGCGTTGACGGCCGCCGCCGCCATCGCCGAGCCGCCGCGCCGTCCATGCACCACGACGAAGGGTGCGCGCCCGTCATCGGCCAATGCCTGCTTCGATTCCGCCGCGCCGACGAAGCCGACAGGAATGCCGATCACGGCAGCCGGCAGCGGCGCGCCCGCGTCGAACATCTCAAGCAGCCGGAACAGCGCGGTGGGCGCATTGCCGATGACGACGACCGCACCCGCCAGATGCGGCCGCCACAGCTCCATCGCGGCGGCCGAGCGCGTCGTGCCCATCTGTGCGGCCAAGGCGGGCGTGCGCGCGTCGTCGAGCGTGCAGATCACCTCGTTATGGGCCGGAAGGCGCGCGCGCGTCACGCCGTTGGCCACCATCTTGGCGTCGCACAGGATCGGCGCGCCGGCCCGCAGGGCGGCTTCGGCGCGCGCGACGAAGTCGGCCGACATCGCGACGTCCTTCGGCAAATCGGTCATGCCGCAGGCATGGATCATCCGCACCACCACGCGTGCCGCAGCGGGGTCGAAGCGCGACAGATCGGCCTCGGCCCTGATGATCGCGAAGGAGCGCTCATAGATCGCGGCCCCGTCCTGGATATAGTCGTAACGCGTGCTCAAACCCGTGGTCCTGCTGTCCCGCGCCGGCTCACGCGGGTGAAAAGATCCTGTCCCGGCCGCAGTCGCGCCAGAATGGCGGGCAGGTCAAGCGTGGCGATCGGTTCATCCCGCGTCGTGCCCGCGACGATGACGTCGTAGCCGCCCTCGCGGCCGACCAGCGTGAGGCGCGATGCGCCGGGATGCGCGCAGGATTTGACGCATCCCGAGACGTGGAGCGTCGCTCCCGCAGCGAGCAGCGGCGCGGCGGCTTCCGCCAGGGTGGCCGCATCCGCCATCGCATCGCTTTGCGCACGCAGGCAAGCGGGCTTGCCGGCGCAGGCCTCGATGGACAGGCGCGGATCGTCGGGATCGACGATCAGGCCCAGTCCTCCGGCGACGGCAAGCAGAGGCTCGATTGCGGCTGGCTCCAGCCCGGAGAAGGCGAGCCCGCGCCAGGGCGACAGGTTGATGTCGGCCACGCCGGCCTGCACCGCCGCCTCGCCTAGCCTCTCCAGCCTGGCGGAGTCGCTGCGTCCGAATGGCAGGCCGATCAGCGCGGCCTCGCCGTGCGCGGTGACGAAACGCCCGGCGCGTCGTGGCGCAGGCCGCGCTGCGGGCGGGGTCGTCGGCGGCAGCCCTGTCGCGGCGATCATCTCGTCCAGCAGCGTTGGCGGCAGGTCGCGCAGCCGCCTCATCACGTCGGGCTGCCCTCGGCGATGCGCAGCGAAGCCGGACAGGAGCGTGGCAATATGCTCGGGAGCGTGCATCGCGCCGACCGGCCCGAGCCAGCGCCCATCCGGAAGGCCGATGGCGACCGTCCCGCTTGCGATCGCCATGACGCGCAGGTCGCAGGCAAAAGCATCGAGCGAAAGCGCGCCGCCATCGTCGATGATCACGAGGCATTTCGCCGGAAGGCCGGGAATGCCGCGTCCGCGCACCCCGACGGCATCGGCGAGCGCGGCGGCGTCTATCATCTGCTCCGCACCCCAACCCTCATCCTGAGGAGCGGACGCAGTCCGCGTCTCGAAGGATGCTCCAGGGCGCATTGAAACATCCTCCGAGACGCCGCCTCGCGGCTCCTCAGGATGAGGGCGATGGGATGGGGAGGACATGACCGGCGCAACCAGCGTCAGGCGCTGCGGACCGTCGCCGCCATGCTCCTCGACCAGCCGCTCGGCCAGCAACGTCGCGACCAGTTCTGGATGCGTGTCCAGCCTCACGCCCCTGATCTGGAGATTGGCGCGGGCCGAGATCTCGATCAGCCCGTTGCCGTGCTGGCGCGCGAGCTCAGCGATGCGGATCAGTTGCGTCGGCGTCAGCACCGCGCCGGGCGGATGCAGCCGCACCAGCCAGCCATCGCCGGTTTCCATCGGCTTGAGCGCGCTCGGGCACCAGCCGCGCCGCAGCGCCTCGGGCGAGAGCGCATTCATTCGGCAGCCGCCCGCGCCAGAAACGAGCCGACCGAGTTGCGCCGGCTCGTCCACAGCCCGCGACGCTCGGCTTCCGCGAGGCGCGAGCGGATCGCAGCCGCGGCCGGCGCATTGGCGGCCTCCAGCGCGGTCCAGACCTGCGCATCGGCGCACCAGGCGTCGAACACCGCGTCGAACAGCCCGTCCGGCACGGCGTCGGTGCTGGCTGCGAAGACGAACAGCGTATCGACCGCCTCCGCCAACTCCGCCGCGCCGCGCCAGCCATGGGCGAGCTGGCCCGCGATCCAGCGCGGATGCGTCAGCCGGCCATGCACGATCCGCGCGATGTCCTCCGGCAGCGTCCGCGCCTTGGGCGCATCCGGGCTCGAGGTGTCGAGGCTGTAGAGCGCGGGCGCGGCCCCGAGCGCGTGCGCTGCCGCGGCGAGCCCGCCGATTGCGTCGGCCGCGCTCGATGCCTCCAGAATGTCGCGCCCGGCCGTGTCGCTGACATGGATGAAGGCCTGCGCCGTCCTGATGCGCTGGCCGAAGCCGGCATCTTCGCTGGCCTGCCCCTCACGCCCGCCATAGGCGTGGCTCGAAGCCGCCAGATAGGCGTCCGCCAGCTCGTCGCGGCTCTGCCACTCGCCGTCGAGCGCGCGGTCGGCCATGGCGGCCCCGTAGCGGCCGGGCGCCGCTCCGAAGATTCGCGCGCCCTGATCGCCGCGCCGGCGCGCTGCGGAGGGCTCGTTCCAGTCGTCGGGTTCATCGAGCTCTGCGACCGCGCGCGCGGCCGTATCCAGCAGCGCGATCTGCTCCGGAAACGTGTCGCGAAACGCGCCCGAGATGCGGATCGTCACGTCGAGGCGTGGATGCTCGAGCTTCGGCTGCGGGATCACCGCAAATCCCGTCACCCGCGTCGAGGCGTCGTCCCAGAGTGGGTTCACGCCCATCAGGCAAAGCGCATGGGCGATGTCTTCGCCGCCCGAGCGCAGGGTCGGCGAGGCCCAGAGATCCATCACGATCCGGCGCGGATAATCCCCCTGGTCCTGCAGATGCCGCGCGATCACGGCCTTGGCCGCCAACGCGCCCAGCCGCGCCGCCGCCCTCGTGGGGATGGCGCGCGGGTCCAGCGTCGAGAGGTTGCGGCCGGTCGGCAGCACGTCGGGCCGGCCGCGATGCGGCGAGCCAGCGGGGCCGGGCGGCACGAAGCGCCCGTTGAGCGCGCGCAACAGGTTGTCCCGCTCGGCTTTGGCCGAAACCGGATCGTCTTGAGACTGCCCGAAGATGTGCAGCCCGTCGCGGAAGGGCAGCTCCGTGATGTCGCAGAGCTGCGCGTCGAGCCGCGTCAGCGCCTCGCCGACGGCCATGTCGGCCGTGACGCCGCAGGCCTCGCTCAAACCGCTCGCCAGCGCCCGGGCGAGGATTTCGCGCGCGACGATGTCGGCCCGGCGCGGGTCCATCACCTGAGCCTGCGAAAACTCCTCGACGAGATCGCGCAGCAGCGCCACCTCGCCGCCGGCCCCCGTCTCCGCCAGCGGCGGCGGCAGATGGCCGAGCGTGATCGCCGAGAGCCGGCGCTTGGCCGGCGCGGCCTCGCCGGGATCGTCGACCACATATGGATAGACCACCGGCAGCCCGTGCGTCGCGAGGCGCGGCCAGCAGGCGGTCGACAGCGCCACCGCCTTGCCGGGCAGCCATTCGGTCGTGCCATGGGTGCCGAGATGGATCAGCGCGTCGATGCCCGCCGTCTCCCGCAGCGCCCGGTAGAAGGCGAGATAGCCATGGCAGGGCGGCGCGTCCGGGTCGTGATAGCGCGCCTTGCGGTCGGGCTTGGCGTCGCGGGCGGGCTGGAGCGCGATGCTGAGGTTGCCGTGACGGACGACGCGGAAGCGGAAGGTCTTGCCGTCGCAGGCGGGGTCGGTGGCGGGGTCGCCATGGGCCGCGAGGAGCGCTTCGCGGGCGATCGCCGGGATGCCGGCGAGCCAGGCGCGGTAGGCGGAGAGCGGCAGGGTGAGTGTCGCCGGGCCGGTGGTGAGAGCCGTCATGAGAGCGCCGCCGCCCTCTTTTCCCTCCCCCCGCTTGCGGGGGGGAGGGTCGGGGAGGGGGGGAGAGTTCAGGCCGTCGCTTGCAACAGGTGTCGCGCCAGATTCTGCACGCCCCCCCATCCCTAACCCTTCCCCACCGCAAGCGGGGGGAAGGGGACCGGTCGAGCCTCGTCAAAGCCTCACGCCTCTGCGGCTTCAGCCGGCGCAGCGGCCTTGGCGGCGTTCTTCTCGGCGCGCTCCTTGGCCTTCTCGCCGGGGAGGGCCTTGTTGGGGTTGTTGCGCGCCGGGCGCTTGGCGATGCCGGCGGCGTCGAGGAAGCGCAGCACGCGGTCGGTCGGCTGGGCGCCCTTGGCGAGCCAGTCCTTGGCCTTCTCCAGATCGAGCACGACGCGATCGGGCGAATCCTTGGCCTTCATCGGATCATAGGAGCCGATCTTCTCGATGAAGCGGCCGTCGCGCGGGGCGCGGGCGTCGGCGACGACGATGCGGTAATAGGGGCGCTTCTTTGCGCCGCCACGGGTCAGGCGGATCTTGAGGGACATGTCGGTCTTCCTTGGTTGGCAGTCTGGTTTTGAGGCAGTGTTTGCGTGGTTGCGGTGGGATTCTAGGGTTTGTTGTCGTCGACCAACTGGTCGATCGCGGCCCAGGGATCGTCCTTCATGCCGGTCGACGTGAAGATTTCCAGATCGATGGAGCCGTCCTCGAGAACGTCGATCTCCCAGTATTCTCCGGGCGCATGCACGAAGAAGGAGAAGGCGTCGTCCCGGTAGGATGAGGTCTCGTAGGACAGGTTGGCGTCGTCGAGGCGCGCCTTGACCTGCTTGAACACGTCGAACATGCCGACGCGCATCTCGGTCGGTTTGGTCATTTCTTTTTCCCTCCGAAAGGATTGGAGCCCCCGAGTCCTGGAAGAGATTTGCCCGGAAGTCCGCCAAGCCCCGGCAGCTTCGGCATCATGCCGGCCGGCGGCGTCACGCCCCTTGGCATGCCTGGAAACCCGCCCGGCGGCAGGCCAGGCATGCCGCCGCCCGCGCCGCCCATCTGCTTTTGCAGTTCGGCAAGCTGGGCCGGGTCCATCTTGGAGGGGTCGAAGCCGGCGGGAAGCCCGCCCATGCCGCCTCCCCCGCCGAGCCCGAACATCTGGCCCAGCTTGCCCAGCATGCCGCCCTTCTGGCGCGACATCGCCTTCATCATGTCGGCCATCTGGCGGTGCATCTTGAGCAGCTTGTTGATCGCCTCGGGCGAGGTGCCCGAGCCTGCCGCGATGCGCTTCTTGCGGCTGTTCTTGAGCAGGTCCGGGTTCTTGCGCTCAGCCCCGGTCATCGAATCGATGATCGCGATCTGGCGCTTGATCATCTTGTCGTTCACGCCGGAATTATCGAGCTTGCCCTTCATCTGCGCCATGCCGGGCATCATGCCCATAACGCCGCCGAGCCCGCCCATCTTCTCCATCTGCTGGAGCTGCATGCGCAGATCCGACAGGTCGAAATTGCCCTTGGCCAGACGCTGCGCCAAAGCCTGCGCCTTGTCGGCATCGACCGTCTCGGCGGCGCGCTCGACCAGGCCGACGATGTCGCCCATACCCAGGATGCGGTTGGCGACGCGCGAGGGGTGGAAATCCTCGAGCGCATCGACCTTTTCGCCGGTGCCGACGAGCTTGATCGGTTTGCCGGTGACGGCGCGCATCGAAAGCGCCGCGCCGCCGCGCGAATCGCCGTCCATGCGGGTCAGCACGATGCCGGTCAGGCCGACCCTCGCATCGAAGGCGCGCGCCGTATTGACCGCGTCCTGGCCGGTCAACGCATCGGCGACGAGCAGCACTTCATGGGGATTGGTCGCAGCCTTGACCTCGGCGACCTCGGCCATCAGCGCCTCGTCGAGCGTGACGCGGCCGGCGGTGTCGAGCAGGACGACATCATAGCCGCCGAGCTTGCCGGCCTCGATCGCGCGCCGCGCGATCTGCACGGCACTCTGGCCAGCGACGATCGGCAGCGTCGCGACACCGACCTGGGTGCCGAGGATCGCAAGTTGCTCCATCGCGGCCGGACGGCGCGTGTCGAGCGACGCCATCAGGACCTTTTTCTTGTTCCGGTCGGTCAGCCGCTTGGCGATCTTGGCGGTCGAGGTGGTCTTGCCCGAGCCCTGCAGGCCGACCATCAGGATCGGCACGGGCGGTACGGCGTCGAGCGTGATGCCCTCGCCGTCGCCGCCGAGCATGTCGATCAGCGCGTCGTTGACGATCTTGATGACCTGCTGGCCGGGCGTGACCGACTTCAGCACTTCGGCGCCGACGGCCCGCTCGCGGACCTTGTCGGTAAAGCTGCGCACCACTTCGAGCGCGACGTCGGCTTCGAGCAGCGCCTTGCGCACCTCGCGCAAGGCCGCGTTGACGTCCTCCTCGGTCAGCGAACCCCTGCGGGTCAGCCCCGAGAGGATACCGGATAGCCTGTCGCTGAGCGTGCCGAACATGCGGACCTGCTTGCTGTGCCAAAACCAGCCGATTCGACGAGCCCTACCGCCAAACGGTTTCGCGCCCGAGGGCGCGGACGCGCTGTCGGGCGTTGACCTCCGGGCTCGAAATGCTCGTTGAGCGGCCCGGTCGGCGGATGCGGTCTCGACGATGTCGGCGAAACGGATGGCCGGGTTAAAGCGGGAGATTGTGGCGAAAGTCAAGGTTGGGAAACCATCGCGCGGCTCGCGCACATCTGCAAGGTTGAGCGGCAGCCGATCTTGCGCTCTAAGGATGCTGTTCTTTCATCAAGGGATTCACGATGCCTGCCGCCATTGCCAAACTCGGCGCTCTCGCCGCCGCCGCCTCGTTGCTTGGTCTCTCGCCGGCCGCCGCGCAATCGGCCTGCCCCGGCAATTTCAAGGCCGACGGCGTGCCGATGGTCACCGGCATCACCTATCGGACCTGGG
>JBKJSB010000342.1:0-12648 GCA_046593015.1 Allobosea sp. | reverse complement strand
GGTTGCGGGCGCCGGGCTGATGTTGGCCTCGCCTGCCTTTGCGCAGGCCGATTATCCGGGCTCGAAGGTGGTGACGATCATCGTGCCCTTCGCCGCGGGCGGCACCACCGACCTGCTCGGGCGCGTGCTGGCCGAACGGCTGGGCACGCGCCTCGGAGGCAAGTTCATCGTCGAGAACCGTCCGGGTGCAGGCGGCAACACCGGCGTCGCCGCCGCGGCGCGCTCAGCGCCCGACGGCTACACCCTCGCCATGGGCACGGTCTCGACCCATGCGATCAACCCCGGCGTCTACGCCAAGATGCCGTTCGACGCGGTGAAGGATTTCGCGCCGATCTCGCAGGTGGCAAGCGTGCCCAACATTCTGATGGTCAATCTCGACCTGCCCGCCAAAACGGTGCCCGAGCTTATCGAGCTGCTCAAGAAGAACCCTGGCAAGTACTCGTTCGGCTCGTCGGGGGCGGGCACCTCGACCCATATGGCGGCCGAGCTGTTCAAGGTCCAGACCGGGACCGACATGGTGCATGTGCCCTACCGCTCGAGCGGGCAGGTGACGCAGGATCTGCTGTCGGGCCAGATCCAGATCACCTTCGACAACATCACCATCGCCTGGCCGCATGTCGAGGCCGGCAAGATCCGGGCGCTGGCGACCGCGACGCCGCAGCGCCTGGCGGTGGCGAAGGACCTGCCGGCGCTCGCCGAGTTCATCCCGGGCTATGCCGCGACCTCCTGGCACGGCTTCTTTGCTCCGGCGGCGGTGCCCAAGCCGATCATCGACAAGCTCTCGGCCGAAGTGCAGGCGATCATGAAGGAGCCGGCGGTCATCGAGCAGATGAAGAAGCTCGGCGTCGATCCCGTGGGCTCGACGCAGGAGCAGTTCGCAGCCCATATAGCAGCCGAGACCAAGCGTTGGGCCGAGGTGGCTCAGAAGGCCAGCGTGCGCATCGAGTGATCGATGCTCCGAGGCTGCCAGCAAACACGCCGTCATCCTGGGCTTCGCGCAGCGAAGTCCCGGGATCCATCCTGAAGCACTGACGACGCCTTACGATGGATCCCGGACCTGCGCGGCTTCGCCGCTTGTTCAGGATGACGTCGCGGTAACGGCTGCGAAGTTCCAGCTGCACATGAGGACCATGTTCGATGACCGCCCTGACACCTGAGAACCGCACCAAGCTCAAGCGCGTCTCGACCGCGACCCTGACCACCGCCCTGTTCAAGCGCGGCTTCCGCAACGTCTTCATCCAGGATGTGCGGCCGCTGAGCCTGAAGGGCGAGAGCATGGTCGGCGAGGCCTTCACGCTGCGCTACATCCCGGCGCGCGAGGATCTCGATCATCTGGGCATGTTCGAGGGCACGCAGCATCCGCAGCGCCGCGCCGTCGAGGATTGCCCTCCCGGCCATGTCATGGTGATCGATTCGCGCAAGGATGCCCGGGCGGCCTCGGCCGGCGGCATCCTGGTGACGCGGCTGATGCAGCGCGGCGTGGCGGGCATCGTCACCGATGGCGGCTTTCGCGACAGTCCCGAGATCGCCGCTCTGGCGATCCCGGCCTATCACCAGCGCCCGAGCGCGCCGACAAACCTGATCCGCCACCATGCGCTCGACATCAACGCGCCGATCGCCTGCGGGGACGTCGCGGTCTATCCCGGCGACATCATGGTCGGCGATGGCGAGGGGGTCTGCTGCGTGCCGGCCCATGTCGCAAACGAGGTCGCCGAAGAGGCCTATGAGCAGACCGCCTACGAGGATTTCGTCGCCGAGCGGGTGCGCGGCGGGCAGGGCATCTTCGGGCTCTATCCGGCCAATGCCGAGACCAAGGCCGAGTTCGCCAAATGGCGGCCGGGCTGGTCCTGACGGTGCACATTCAGCGTTAACCGCCGCGTAACGCGGCTGGCGCATGGTTCCTGCCTGACTATGCAGCAGGACAGGCCCGAAGCCGGCATGACGAATCCGGGCGATATGACGACGCCGGCTGCCAGCCTGCTGTCGCGCTACGACGCCTGGGTGAACCGCAGGCTCGGCCTGCCGGTCCTGGAGCCCGATCTCGCGGCGCATCTGCGAACGGCGCAGGCCGAGATGTTCGTGCGCGTGCTGCCGCCGATCCTGGTCGCCAACGTGCTCTCCGCCTCAGTCATCGCCAGCGTCGCGCTCTATCATGGCTGGCTGTGGTTTCCACTGCTCTGGGTCGCCTATGTCGGCGCAACCGGCCTGCTCGGCGCGACGCGGATGCGGCAGGTGCGGTCGCGCCGGCGGGACAAGCCGCCGCCGCCGCGCTTCGTCGATCGCATCCTGATCGATTCCGGCCTGCTGGCGCTGCCCTGGATGATCCTGCCGATCGTGATCAATCCGGGCGTCGCGCCGCAGATGGAAGTGCTGATCGCCAGCATTCTGGCGGGGCTCATCTGCGCCGGCACCTTCACCATGGCGAGCCTGCCTTCGGCCGCCCTGGTCTTCGCCGGGATGATCCTGTCCGGGCGCATCCTCCAGTTCGTATTCATTCCGCTGGATCACGTCGTCGAGAACCTTCTGTTCCAGGCGATCTTGGGGTCGGTGATGCTGATCTCGCTGCGCAACATGGCGCAACTCGTGCGGGACCGCGTGCAGGCGATCAGCAGCGCCAGGTCGCTCGGCTCGGAGGCTCAGGCACAGGCCCGGCATGAGGAGAAACGGCGCGAGGATGTCGAGAGGCAGGCCGATGGCTTCCGCTCGGAAGTCGGTGTCATCCTGGGCTCCGTCGCGGTATCGGTCGCGCGGATGAACGGCGCTGCGGAGCAGTTGCGGTCGATCGCGGACAGTTCGCAGGGCAATCTCGCCGGCGTGCTGACCAAGATGGGTTCCGCCAAGACCGACATCGCCTCGGTCGAAGCCGGCTCGCGCGGGCTGACCGCCTCCATCCAGCTGATCCGGCGTGAAGCCGAGAAGACCACGAGCCTCGTTCAGACGGCTGCCGCCGACGTCCAGGCCTCGATTGCGATCAAGAGCGAGCTCTCGGCAGCCGTGCGCGATATCGGGCAGGTCTCGAACCTGATCAGCGAGATCGCCGCGCAGACAAATCTGCTCGCCCTGAACGCGACGATCGAGGCGGCGCGCGCCGGCCCGGCCGGGCGCGGCTTCGCCGTGGTCGCCAACGAGGTCAAGAGCCTCGCGGCGCGCACCGGCGCGGCCACCGGCGACATCGCGCGCGGAATCGAGGAGGTGCGCGGCGCGGCCGAGCGCTCGCTCGGCGCCGTGATGAACATCAGCAAATCGACCGAGGCGATCGTCGCGGCGGCCGACGGCATCGTCGTCGCGGTCGATCAGCAGAGCGCCGCGATCGGCCAGATGCTGGCGTCGCTGGGCCGGGCGGTCGGCGAAGCCGAGCAGGTCGCGGCCGCGATCGACCTCGTCGCTGGCGATACGGCCCGGACGATGGAGAACAGCCGGCAGGTATCGGACGCAGCCGCCGGCGTCGATGCCTCGGCGCGCCGGCTCGACCAGTCGGTCGCGCGCTTCTCGCGGCAGGTCGTGAGCGGCTGAGGGCGGATTGGTGCGCGCGACAGCAGGCCCGCCACTCAGCCCGGGGTTGGGAACCGCTTAGCCGACGTTCTTCAAAGGCTGGATGTCGTCGAGAGAGGGTTGGTAGCGGGAGAGGGACTCGAACCTCCGATCTAACTTAACTCTTTGAAATATCATCAATTCTTAGAACGAAGTCTCACACTTGCAGACATCTGTAACCTACCTTTATGTGCATGATCGTGCAAGCAGGGAGGTGCCTGCCGTCATCGCCTCGATCGGCGCGTCCAGAGTGAATACGACACCGGCTGGCTGGTAGATGATCTTGGTGACGCCCTGGAAGTAGCCGGCCAGCGCCTTCTCGATCATGCGCGAACCGAAGCCGCTGCGGCTAGGCTCCACGACGGGTGGTCCGTCTATCTCCTGCCATCGGAAGTGGAAACCGGTCTCGTCCATCTCCCAGAATATCTCGATGCGGCCGTCATCGTTGCTGAGCGCCCCGTACTTGACCGCGTTGGTTGCCAACTCATGCATCGCTAGCGCCATCGCCAGCACGGTCTTGGACGACAGTTCCACAGCGGGGCCGGTTATGGCGAAGCGTTCCTTCGAACAGTGCGGCTGAAGCGAACGTTCAATCACATCGTGAAGCTGCGTCCTCGCCCATCCTGCTTGCGTCAATAAGTCCTGCGCCTCGCCTAGCGTCGCCAATCGCGACGTGAAGGCCGCTTTGATACCGTCGACCTCAGGACCGCCGCGAAGGGTCTGGTTGGCTATCGCCTGGATCATGGCGATCGTGTTCTTCATCCGGTGCTTCAGCTCCAGCGCGACAAGGTTCAGGCGCTCCTCATTGCGCATCAGCTGCGAGATATCGCGCGACACGGACAAGATGCTTTCGTAATGCCCGACTATTTCATCGATACCGATGACGGTTCCGCGCCGACGATCGATCTGGCCGGCCGTGAATTTCCGAACGATGCAGCTGCTCGATGGTTCGGTCTGAATACCTTGCCGGAAATGGCGCGCGATAAGGTTTCCGAGTGATCGATCACCGCATGTTCGGCATCAGCATTCGGAAGGCCGACGGACCGTTATCTACACGGCGCCGATCAATATGGGGGGCGGATGGAAAATTCATGCTCATTGAGATGGCGGAACACGTCGGCTTCACGTGACCGCAATTCAATGTTTGCCCCGCAGGGCCGTGAAAAAGGCCTCCGGATCGCTCCGGAGGCCTGAAATTTGATCTGGGCGCGTGGCGTCAGATCACTGGCGGGGTAGGAGCGCGGCCTGTCGCAGTGGCATTGCGATCGTAAGGATCGGCCTTCTCGTCGAAACGCGACCAACCCTCTTGACGATACTCCGCCATGCGGGTGTCGCGGTCGATTGGCGTCACCCGGTCCAGTATTGTCTCGATTTCCATCACCTGGTCAGCTTCGGCGCGGACGGAGACCACGGAACCGCCACGACGGACGGTCTCGGCGTAGTAGTTAGCCTCGTCCGCGTCGTGGCCTTCCTTGACGAAGGAACCAACCAGGCCGCCGGTGGCGGCGCCAGCCACCGCGCCGACTGCCGTTGCGGCAAGCCAACCAGCCGCGACAACTGGGCCAACGCCCGGGATGGCGAGCATGCCAAGGCCAGCGAGCAGACCGGCAGCGCCACCGATGCCGGCCCCGATGCCAGCACCTTCGGACGCATTGGTCTCGCCGGTGTCGCCGTTACGGCCGACGATGCTGACGTTCTCGCTGGGTACGCCGGCTGCCTCAAGCTGCTCCACGATCGAGCGAGCAGCCTCGTAATCGTCGTAGGAACGGGTGATGGTACGGGTCATGTGTGTCTCCAAATGTCGTGGTGTAAGGGGCTTCGATCAGTTTTTGGTGATATTGCCTCGGTAATCGACCGAGACGTTGACCTTGGCTCCGGCGTTGGTGGCCTGACCCTTCCAGACGCCGTTCTCGTCCTTCTTCAGCCCCATCACGTTCGAATATCCATTGGCCTCCAGGCGGCTCTTCGCCTGGCCCTCGGTGAAGCTGTTGGCTCCGGGAAGTGGGGCGTTGGCATCGGCCGGTGCGGTCGGCGCGGGCTTCGGGGAAGTCGTGGCGGTCTGTGCCATGGCGCCGAAAGAGGTCGCTGTGGCGATCAGGGAAGCGATGATTAGTTTCTTCATTGTGGTTCTCCGGAAAGTCGCGACGTCCCCGCCGTGCCGACCAGAACGGACGCCTTGGCGCTTAAGTTCCATTCCGACTGGTTGATGATTACGCCAGCAGAGGTCCGTCCCGTCTGTGACGCATCCCCCACATTGACACCACGGACCTTGATTGTGTTCCTGTTTTGTGCACTCGCAGGGAGCCGCATAGATGCGCGTGTCGCCAGCCGTCCTCGGACCCGCGATTTGTGAATCGGCGCTGGCTTCGACGCCGA
The DNA here is from genome assembly GCA_046593015.1 of Allobosea sp. Classification (GTDB taxonomy): domain Bacteria; phylum Pseudomonadota; class Alphaproteobacteria; order Rhizobiales; family Beijerinckiaceae; genus Allobosea. The sequence goes on along the minus strand of JBKJSB010000342.1, from coordinate 6,741 downwards.
TCGGCACGATAAGCCGTTGAAATCAGATGGGGTATCCGGGCCAATGAGTCGCGCCGATTCACAGGCTCATCGTCCGCCTCCGTGCAGGAGCTCGTGCCAGACCAGCATTAAGCGACCTCAACCCTGCATATTATGAGACGGGCTTGCCCAGCCTCAGGCGAACATGTGGTCGACCAGCAAACCGCGGGACAATCTGCGTAAAGGTAGGCCGGGTAGGTGTTGCCGTCTTGGTTGTCACCGCCGTCATGCGCTCGGGATGCGCAACTGCCAGCCCGCACCGGGAATCCCAGAGACCAGCGAGGGACATTGACACGTAATACCGCCGGTATACGTTCTGCATCCCGAGTGCGACTAACTGTCGAAAGATTTTAATGCTGCCAGCCACGCGCCCATCGGTCAGCGCCAATCGAAAGCAGATCACCTTCCTCTATTACCGGGATCTCGCAGCCGCGATGCGCTTTTACGAGAACGTTCTCGGTCTCCCGCTCGCGATCGATCAGGGCTGGAGCAAGATCTACAAGGTGACGGATGGCGGCTATATCGGGCTGGTCGACGAGACCCGCGGCAGCCATCGCGCCAACGACAGCAAGCCTGTGCAGATCTGCATCCGGGTCGAAGATGTCGACGCCTGGCACAGCTTTGTCGCCACGCAGGGCGTCGAGGGCCTGAGGGCGCCCCGTTCCAACGAGGACCTGAAAATCCGCGCCTTCGTCTTCAACGACCCCGAGGGCTACCAGATCGAAATCCAGTCAGCGCTCGACTGATCCGAAGAATCGACTCCAGAGAGGATGCCGCCGATGAAATCGCTCCCCCTCGCCGCGCTGTCGCGCCGCGCGCTTCTCGCCGCCGCGATCGCCGGCGCAGCCTTGCCGCAGGCAGTGCAGGCGCAGGGCAAGAGCCTGACCATCGCGCTCACGGCCGACGCCGTGATTCTGGATCCGCATGCCGCCAACGAGTTGACCGGCAACATCATGTTCTACCATTTCTACGATGCGCTGGTGCAGCGCACGCCTGAGCTGGAGTTCAAGCCGGGACTGGCGGAGAGCTGGGAGGTCAAGGACGACACGACCTGGGTGTTCAAGCTCCGGCGCGGCGTGAAATTCCACAATGGCGACGAACTCAAGGCCTCCGACGTCGTCTTCACGGTCGAGCGGCTGAAGAAGGCGCTGATGGCGAGCCTCGTCGCCAACATCGCCGCGGTACGGGCGATCGACGACTACACGGTCGAGTTCAAGACCCCCAAGCCCTATGCCGTGCTGCACATGGCGATGGCCGAAATCCTGATCCTCAACGAGAAGCATGCCAAGGCGACCGGGGACGAGCAGGTCGGCCTGAAGCCGATGGGCACCGGCCCCTACAGGCTGACCGAATGGATCAAGGAGGACCGCATCGCCATGGAGGCCTTCGCCGAGCATTGGCGCGGCAAGGCAAAAATCGACAAGGTCGTGTTCAAGCCGATCACCAATCCCGCCACGCGCACAGCCGCACTGCTGACCGGCGGCGTCGACGTGATCCAGGATCTGTCGGTTCGCGACGTCGCCAGCGTGCGCGCCAACGCGCAGTTCGAGGTGATCACCCGGCCGAGCCTGCTCAACATCGTGCTGGCGCTCGACATCCGCGACAAGTCGCCGACGATCGACCTCGCCAAGAACCCGATGCAGGACCGGCGCGTGCGCGAGGCGATGATCCGCGCGATCAATGTCGATGCGCTGAAGACCGTGGTGATGAACGGCTTCTCGACGCCGAGCGAGCAGTATGTGCCCTCCTCGCATCTGGGCTATGTGCCGGGCCTCGACATCCGCAAGGAATACCCCTTCGATCTCGACAAGGCGCGCGCCCTGATGAAGGAGGCCGGGTTCGAGAAGGGCTTCACGATGACGCTCGACACGACCAATAACCGCTATGTCAACGACGCCTCGATCGCGCAGGCGCTGGCAAGCATGTTCTCGCGCATCGGCATCACGCTGAACCTCAACCTGATGCCGCGCGCCAACTTCTTCGGCTATATCCGCGTGCCTTCCGACAAGTCGAGCTTCATCATGAGCGGCTGGGACACGCCCTCGGGCGACGCCGGCAACATGTACACGGTGCTGCTCTATAGCCGCGGCAGGAAGGCGGGCTACGGCCAGGCCAATCGCGGTGCCTACTCAAACGCCGAGTTTGACGCGGCGCTCGACCGGGCCGACGCCACGGCCGACATGAAGCAGCGCCACGAGCACCTGCAGGAGGCGACCCGGATCGCGGTCAAGGACATCCCGATGATCCCGGTGCACTACGAGCAGGACATCTATGCGGCCAAAAAGACCGTCACCGTGGTTCCGCGCATGGACAAGTTCATCTGGGCCTACGAGATGGACGTGAAGTGACCGTCGCAGTCTTCGGTTTCTGACAGCGGCCGATCGCCGGGGTGCGCATTCCGCTCCCCGGCCATGCGGCCACATGTCGTCCGCGCCTGGCGCCTGGACTGCTCCCGGCCTCATCCCTGACACGACTATGGAAGCCTGCTCGTGCTCGGCTATCTGATCAAGCGCCTGATCCAAATGGTGGTCGTGCTCTGGGTGGTCTCCGTGCTCGTCTTCGTGATGATGAGCTTCACCGGCGACCCGACCTTCATGATGGTGCCGCTCGACGCCACCGAAGAGCAGATCGCGCAGGCGCGCCGCATCCTCGGGCTCGATGAGACCCCGGTGATGCAATACTGGCGCTTCCTCGCCAATATGGCGCAGGGCGATTTCGGCCGCTCCTTCGTCTTCCGCCAGCCCGCCATGCAGCTCATTCTGGAGCGCCTGCCCGCGACGCTCGAGATCGTCGTCCTGGCCCTGGTCATCGCGCTCGTCGTCGCGATCCCGCTCGGGGTCTATGCCGGTGCGAGCCCCGGCCGGATGTCGAGCCGCGCCGTCATGGCCGGGTCACTCGTCGGCATCTCGCTGCCGGGCTTCTGGCTCGGCATGGTGCTGATCTTCGTCTTCGCGGTGAAGCTGCAGATGCTGCCCTCGTCGGGGCGCGGGCCGACGGTGGAATGGCTCGGGATGCGCTTCAGTTTCACCACCTGGCAGGGCTTCACCCACCTCATCCTGCCCGCCGTCACGCTCTCGATCGGAACGCTCGCGATCCTGATGCGGATCATCCGCGCCGAGATGATGGAAGTGATGAAGCAGGACTACATCAAATTCGCACGGGCCAAGGGCACGAGCCGGCGCGGAGTGCTGTTCCGACACGGCCTCAAGAACGCGCTGATCCCGCTGGTGACGGTGTTTGGCCTGATGCTCGGCGACCTGATCGCCTTTGCGACCCTGACCGAGACGATCTTCGCCTGGCCGGGCATCGGCAAGCTGCTGGTCGATTCGATCTATCGCGGCGACCGTCCGGTGATCGTCGTCTATCTGATGTTCGTCGCCTGTCTGTTCGTGATCGTGAATTTCGTCGTCGACATCGCCTACGCGCTGATCGATCCGCGCATCAAGATCCGTTGAGGGCCCGCACCGTCATGCCAGCCCTCGCGATCCGCCTGCGCCGCGCCCTTCAGACCGAACTCGCCCATAACTGGCGGCGCAACGTCTCGGCCATGGCCGGCACCGCGATCATCGTGTTCTTCGCCGCCATGGTCGCCTTCGGCCCCTGGCTGATGACCCAAAACCCCTATGACGTGGCGCAGCTCGACCTGATGGATGCGTTCAAGCCGCCGGCCTGGCTGGAGGGCGGCGCGCGGCAATATCTGTTGGGAACCGATGGGCAGGGCCGCGACGTCCTCGCCAGCATCATCTACGGCAGCCGCATCTCGCTGTTCATCGGCTTTGCCGCGATGCTGGCCTCGTGCCTCATCGGCACGACGCTGGGGCTGGTCGCCGGCTTCTATGGCGGGCGGCTCGACAGCGTCATCATGCGCATCGCCGATGTGCAGCTCTCCTTCCCGTCCGTGCTGACCGCGCTGTTCCTAATGTCGGCGTTCGGCACCGGCGTCGAGAAGGTGCTGATCGCGCTGACCTCGGTCGGCTGGGTTGTCTACGCGCGCACGGTGCGCGGCTCGACGCTGCGCGAGAAGGAGCGCGAATACGTCCAGGCGGCGCGGGTATCCGGGCTGCCCAACCGCAAGATCATCCTGCGCCATATCCTGCCCAATGTACTGACCCCGCTGATCGTCGTCGCCACCATCCAGGTCGGCACCTTCATCCTGATCGAGGCCTCGCTCTCCTTCCTCGGCGTCGGCGTGCCGATCACCGAGCCCTCGCTCGGGCTGCTGATCAAGAACGGCTTCGACGTGCTGTTCAGCGGCCTGTGGTGGATTTCGGTGTTTCCCGGCCTGTTCATCATGCTGATCGTCTTCGGCATCAACCTGCTCGGCGATTTCCTGCGCGACGAACTCAATCCCCGGCTGAAGTGAGGAGCGCGGCCATGTCACATGACGATGCGGCGCTGCTCTCGGTGCGGGGGCTGAAGACCTGGTTCCACACATTCGCGGGCGTGGTGAAGGCGGTGGACGGAGTCAGCTTCGATCTCGCGCCAGGCGAGATCCTCGGGCTCGTCGGCGAGTCAGGCGGCGGCAAGTCGATGGTCGGCTTTTCGATCATGGGGCTGGTCGACCCGCCGGGGCGGATCGAGGCCGGGTCGATCATGTTCGACGGCCGCGATTTGACGATGCTGGACGACGAGGCGCTGCGCCAGGTGCGCGGCAAGCAGATCGCCATGGTCTTCCAGGATCCCATGACGGCGCTGAACCCGCTCTACACCATCGGCGAGCAGCTCGAGGAGATGCTGAAGCTCCATACCGACCTCGATGCGAAGGCGCGCCGCGCCCGCTGCATCGCGATGCTCGACGAGGTCGGCATTCCCCAGCCAGAGGCGAGGCTCGGCAGCTATCCGCACCAGTTCTCCGGCGGGATGCGCCAGCGCGTCGTGATCGCGATCGCGATGATCGCCGGCCCGCGCCTGCTGATAGCCGACGAGCCGACGACGGCGCTCGACGTGACGATCCAGGCGCAACTGCTGCGCCTGATGAAGCAGCAGGTCGCGCAGCGGGCAGCCTCGCTGATCCTGATCACGCATGATCTCGCCGCCGTCTCGCAGATGGCCGACCGCATCGTGGTGCTCTATTGCGGCCGCGTCGTCGAGATCGGCGACGCTGCGGCGCTGATCGCCCATCCTCGCCACCCCTACACGCGCGGTCTGCTCGATTCGATCCCCAGCCATCAGGCCGGCCGCACCCGGCTGCGCCAGATTCCAGGCGCGGTGCCAGATATCCGCCACCTGCCGCCCGGCTGCAGCTTCGCACCGCGCTGCCCGCGCGCACAGACCCTATGCACGACCGTCTCACCCGAACTGGCCGCCAGCGTCCAGGGACAGGCGGCCGCCTGCCATTTCCCGCTGGAGGAGGCCGCGTGAAACCGCCCGCAGCATCGCCGCCGCTGCTGTCCGTCAGCGGGCTCGAACAGCGCTTCGACATATCGGGCGGCCTGCTCGACCGGCTGCGCTTCGAGAACGGACGCCTGAGCGCGCGACGCCGCATCGTCCACGCCGTCAACGGCGTCAGCCTGACGATCGGTCGGGGCGAGGTGCTTGGGCTCGTCGGCGAGGGCGGCTGCGGCAAGTCCACGCTCGCCAAGACGATCGTCAAGCTGCACGAGCCGGCGGCAGGCGCAATCGTCCTCGATGGCGAGGACATCACCCATCACGACTTCGCCCGGATGCGGCCGGTGCGGCGCAAGCTGCAGATGATCTTCCAAGACCCCTACGCTTCGCTGAACCCGCGCCAGCAGGTCCGCGACATCGTTATGGAGCCTTGGCGCGAGATCACGAAAGGGCCGACGCCCGATCTCGATGAGCGCACCATGGCGCTGCTCGCAAAGGTCGGGTTGGGCGCGGAACATGCCGGGCGCTACCCGCACCAGTTCTCGGGCGGCCAGCGCCAGCGCATCGGCATCGCCCGCGCCCTTTCGGTGCAGCCGGAGCTGATCGTCGCCGACGAGCCGGTCTCTGCGCTCGACGTCTCGATCCAGGCCCAGATCCTCAACCTGATGATGGATCTGAAGGACGAGTTCGGCTTTTCCTACCTTTTCATCACGCACGACCTCTCGGTGGTGCGCTACATCAGCGACCGTATCGGCGTGATGTATCTCGGCTTTATGGTCGAGACCGGGCCGAAGGAGGCGATCTTCGAGAACCCGAAGCACCCCTACACCCGCGCCTTGCTGGCCGCCGCGCCCCGGGTCGGCGCGCCGCTGCCCTCGGCCGAGGAGCAGCTCAAGGGCGAGGTGCCCAGCGCGTTTTCGCTGCCGAGCGGCTGCTGCTTCCGCACGCGCTGTCCGCTCGCCTTCGACCGCTGCGCAAGGGAGCGGCCGAGCTTGCGCCCGCTCGGCGACGGTCAGGAGGTCGCCTGCCATCTCCACGATGGCGCAACGACGAGCGCGGCCGCAGCCTGATGAGGGAACCCATAGCCACCATGCCCGACGCCCTGACGATCATTCAGCCCCGCCTGGTCCTTGAGGACCCCCATGCCTGCACCGATTCGGGCGATGTGCTGACGATCTTCGGAGGGTTGTTCGACGCGCTGGTCCGCCGCGGGCGCGACGGCTGGGAGGGAGCGCTCGCGACCGGCTGGACCATGTCCAACGATGCGCGCAGCACGAGCTTCACGCTGCGCGAAGGCGTGCGCTTCCATGACGGCGAGCCTTTCGACGCGCAAGCCGTGGCCTATTGCCTGAAGCGGATGGCGCGGCCCGACATGGGCGCGACGCTCGGTGCGCC
>JBKJSB010000313.1:0-6631 GCA_046593015.1 Allobosea sp. | reverse complement strand
TCGACGCCGTAATGCTGCGCGGCGTGGCAGACGAGTGCGCCCCAGCCGCAGCCGATGTCGAGGAAACGGTCGCCCGGTTTCAGGCGCAGCTTGCGGCAGATCATATCGAGCTTGTCGCGCTGGGCGCGGCCGATATCGCCATGGTCCTCGGTAAAGTAGGCGCAGGTGTAGACCATCTCATCGTCGAGGAAGAGCCGGTAGAACGCGTTCGAGACGTCGTAATGATAGGCGACATTGGCCTTGTTGGTGGCCGGCGCGCCGTCGCGGGCGATCTCGTCGCCCTTGCGATGGGCGACGGCCGCAGGCGCCGAGCCGGCTGCGAACAGGAAGCGCCGGACGACGTCGAACACCGCAGCCTTCGGGATGGTGCGGGCGAGCCGCCCGATCTTGCCCTCGGGCCGCGCCGCCGCCAGATCGAAGATCGAGCCGTTGAGAATGGCGATGCGGTCGGCGATGTGCAGGTTCAGCAGCGTGTCGAGCTTTGGCCTGCGCAGCAGCGCCGCGACGGCGCCGCCATCGCGGATCGCGATGGCAAGGCCGGCTTCGGGCCAGCCGGCGGGAACGCGGCTGCCGTCCCAGAGCGCGAAGCCGAGTTTCAGGCCGAGCCGGCCATGGGCTTCCGCCAGCAATCGCCGCAACGCGGCGAGCCCCTTGTCATGACGATCCATGCCGATGCCGTTGGTTGAGCGCAATGTCCCTGTCTTTGGCGACAGCTGCGTCACTTGGCAACAGCCTGGACGCTGCGGCCGGGGCGATCGCTTGAAAGGTTTTGAGGCGCTACGCTCTCCGCTCCCTCCCCCTTCTTGCGGTGGGGAGGGTTGGGGTGGGGGGCAGTCCGACCGGGTGCGACTTCGATTATGATCGGCTCGCCCGGTCGTTCGGCCCCCCATCCCTAACCCTTCCCCACCGCAAGCGGGGGGAAGGGGACAGGTCGGTGCCTCAAGCGATTCCCCTCACGCCGCGGCCAGTCAGACAAGCGCGCCGGCCAAAGCCGCGAAGCGCCGGGCGATCACCGGGTTTTCCGGCGAGAGCGGGATCGGCGGCGGTGCAGGAATCGCCTCGGCGAAATGGCAGGCGACCTGTGCGCCGCTGGCGAGCCGTCGCAGCAGCGGTTGCTCCGCAGCGCAGCGTGGCTGTGCGTGCGGACAGCGCGGATGGAAGGTGCAGCCCGAGGGTGGGTTGAGCGGGCTCGGCACGTCGCCCTGCAGGACCGGCCGCTCGCGGCGCAGGCCCGGGCTCGGCAGCGGGGCGGCCGCCAGAAGCGCCTGCGTATAGGGGTGGCGCGGCTGGCCGTAGAGCGTCGTCTTGTCGGCGAGTTCGACGATGCGTCCGAGATACATCACCGCCACCCGCGTCGCGATGTGCTTCACCACGGCGAGGTCATGGGCGATGAAGAGATAGGACAGGCCGAACTGGCCCTGCAGATCCTGCAGCAGGTTGACCACCTGCGCCTGGATCGAGACGTCGAGCGCCGAAACCGGCTCGTCGCAGACGACGAGGTCGGGCCGCGTGGCGAGTGCGCGCGCCACGCCGATGCGCTGGCGCTGGCCGCCGGAGAACTCGTGCGGGAAGCGCTCCGCATGCTGCGGGCCGAGACCCACGACCTTGAGCAGTTCGGCGACTTTTGCGGGGATCTCGGCCGGGGTCGCCAATTTATGCAGCAGCAGCGGCTCGGCCAGGATGTCGGAGACGGACAGGCGCGGATTGAGCGAGGCGAACGGATCCTGGAAGATGATCTGCATGCGCCGGCGCAAGCTGCGCAGCTCATGCTTGCCGAGCGCCAGCATGTCCTGCCCGTCGAAGCGCAAAGCCCCGGCGCTGGGCTCGATCAGGCGCAGGATCAGCCGCCCGGTCGTCGATTTGCCGCAGCCGGATTCACCGACCAGCGCCAAAGTCTCGCCGCGCTCCAGCGTGAAGGAGACGCCGTCGACCGCCTTGACCACGCCCTTCGAGCGGCCGAGCAAGCCGCCCGAGAGCGTAAAATGCTTGGCGAGGCCGTCGACCTCCAGCAGCGGGGCGGTATGCGTCGCAGCATTCATGGCGCGGCCTGTTCGATCGGCGCGCGCCAGCAGGCGACGGCGTGGTTGGGCGAGAGTTCCCGCAGCGGCGGCATCTCGGTGCGGCAACGCGCGATGGCGACGGTGCAGCGCGGCGCGAAGCGGCAGCCGGCCGGCATGGCGTCGGGCGCCGGCACCATGCCCTCGATGGTCTGGAGGCGGTCGCGGTCCTCGTCGAGACGCGGGATCGAGGCGAGAAGACCCAGCGTATAGGGGTGCTGCGCGTCGGCAAACAGCGTCGCGACATCGGCGCGCTCGACGATCTGCCCGGCATACATCACCACGACATCGTCGGCCGTCTCGGCGATGACGCCGAGATCATGGGTGATCAGGATGATCGCGGTGCCGAGCCGCTTCTGCAGATCGCGCATCAGGTCGAGGATCTGCGCCTGGATCGTCACGTCGAGCGCGGTGGTCGGCTCGTCGGCGATCAGGAGCTTGGGGTCGCAGGCGAGCGCGAGCGCGATCATCACGCGCTGGCGCATGCCGCCCGACATCTCGTGGGGGTAGGAATCGACCCGGGTCTCGGGCGAGGGAATTTTCACCAGCCGCAGCATCTCGATGGCGCGCTCGCGCGCCTTGGTCTTGCCCATGCGGCGATGGCGGCGCAGGCCCTCGACGATCTGCTCGCCGACCCGGTAGACCGGATTGAGCGAGGTCATCGGCTCCTGGAAGATCATCGCGATCTTGGCGCCACGTATCTCCTCCATCTCGCCGCGCGAGCGCTTCAGGAGGTCGGCGCCCTCGAAGACGATCTCGCCGCCGGCGCGGATGCCCGGCGGCTCGGGCACCAGCCCCATCACCGAAAGCGAGGTCACGCTCTTGCCGCAGCCGCTCTCGCCGACGATGCCGAGCGTGCGCCCGGCATGGACGGAAAAGCTGACGCCGTCGACCGCGCGGTAGAAGCCCCGGTCGGTGCGGAAATGCGTTTTCAGATCGCGCACCTCCAGCACGGGTGCGGCGGCTGTCTCCGGTGAAGCGACCGCGTTCATTCAGCCCTTCCCGGCCGGAAAGGTCAGCGGCGAGATTTCGAGGTGGTCGCGCTTGGCCCAGTCAAGATCCTTGACCTTCGGCTCGGCCCGGCGCTGCGCCTCCTCCAGCTCGGCCGCCGCCGAGGGGTAGTCCATGGTCAGAACCTTGCCGTTCTCGACCACGGTGACGCCGTCGACGATGACGGTGGTGACCGCGCGCTCGCCCGCCGCATAGATCAGGCTGCGGACGGGATCACGCAGCGGCCGCATCATCGGGTGGGTGACGTCGACGATGACGATGTCGGCCTTGGCGCCCTTGGCGAGCCTGCCGATATCGTTGCGGCCGAGCGCCTTGGCGCTGCCCAAGGTCGCTGCGTTGAAGGCGTCCGAGGTGCGCAGGTCGAAGACGTCCTCGGCCATCATGCGCGAGCCGATGCAGACGGCGCGCAGTTCCTCCAGCATGTGGTGGGGATAGGTGTCGGTGCCGATGCCGACATTGATGCCGGCCGCCACATATTGCCCGAAGCTCTGCATCGCGATGCCGCGTCGCTGGAACACGATCGGGCAATGGGCGACGCTCGTGCCGGTCTCGACCAGCGCGTCCATGTCCCCGGTCGCCGGCCATTTCACCGAGGAGTGATGGTCGAGGAAGATGCCGTGGCCGATAATCGAGAACGGCCCGAGCACGTCGAGCTCCTCCAGCCATTCCACCGGCGTCATGCCGTGGCGCCGCGTGATCTCGTGGAACTCGACGACGCTCTGGGCGGCGTGGATCTGGAAGGGGACCTTGCGCTTCTCGGCCTCGTCGAAGCTCTCCTGGATCAGCTCGGGCGTGCAGGTGTCGATCTGCGAGGGCGAGACCATGCCCGAGAGCCGCCCCGAATCGTCGGCCGCGACCTGGTCGAGGAGTTTCATAGCCTCGGCCATCGCCTTCTCGCCGGCCTTGGCGTCCCATTCGTATTTCGCCAGATGGCCATTGTCGGTGTACCAGCGCGCCGAGCGGTACATCGGCGAGAACACGGCCCGCAGGCCCGACGCCTTGAAGGTCTCCAGCCAGCCGTCCCAGGCCACCGACATGTCGACCAGCGTGGTGACGCCCGACATCAAAAGCTCGGAATAGGTCACCTGCGCGCAGGATTTGGTCCCCTGCGCGTCGCAGCGGAACAGCGGCATGAACTCGTAGAGCGCCGTGCCATACATTTTCGGGCTACCGAGCTCGTCGTTCCAGCCCTTCGTCATCGCTTCCGAGGAAGGGTGCGAGTGGATGTTGACGAGGCCCGGCATCACCATCTTGCCGCGCCCGTCGATCGTCACGTCGGGCTGGCCCCGGAACGAGCCGCCGACATGGATCAGCTTGTCGCCCTCATACACGACGTCCCCGCCGCGCAGATAGACATGCCCCTTGGCCTTGGCGTCGTAGGCGACGATCCATGCGGCGTTGCGGATGAGGGTGACGGTCATGGGCAGGCTCCGGCGTGGTGATCGGCGTAGAAGGTGAGTGCGGGGTCTTCCCCTCTCCCCTTGCGGGAGAAGGTGGCTCGGCGAAGCCGAGACGGATGAGGGGTGGTTGTGCCGCTTTCAAGCGTGCGAACGGCTGACCGGAAAACGCGGTGCGACCCCCCACCCCAGCCCTCCCCCGCAAGGGGGAGGGGTTAGGGCAGTGCTTCCTCGCGCTACCTCACGAACTTCAGATCCAGCCCCTTATAAAGTCCACAGCCATAGATGTTGTGCGCCTTGAAGGGAGCCAGCCGCGCCGAGGCCGCGATCTTCATCGGCTCATGGTAGAGCGGCAGCCAGACGGCGGCTTCATGGACCTGCGTCAGCACCTCGCCATAGGCCGAGGCGCGGTCGGCGTCGGTCAGCGCGGACGAACCCTTCGTCAGGAGTTCGTCGGTCCTGGCGTCCTTCCAGTTCATCCGGTTGGGCGTCGGCGCATTGGTCGAGCGGAAGTAGAGGTTCAGCGCGTCGCCGGCCGAGATGTAGGGGAAGCTCATCCCGAACATGTCGAATTCCTGCGTGGCGAGCTTGCCCCAGGCGATGGTCGCGTCGAACAGCTGGATGCGCAGATCGACGCCGATCTTGCGCAGGTCGCCCTGGATCGCCTCCATCAGCTTCTGCCAGGTCGAGCCGGTGAAGCCGTAGACGATCGGCGAGAGCTTCTTGCCGTCCTTCATGCGGAAGCCGTCCGCGCCTTTCGTCCAGCCGGCGCCGTCGAGCACCTTGTTGGCCTCGGCAACGTCGGTCTTGATGAGCTTCGAGGTGAGCGCCTTGTTCCAGTCGAGCGCCTCGGTCGAGATATAGGAATAGGCCGGCTCGACCTCGCCGAAATAGAGGTTGTCGGCGATCGCCTTCTGGTCGACGGCCATGACGATGGCGCGGCGCACCGCCGGATCGTTAACGCCCTCCTTGTCGATCTTGAAGCCGACGAAATAGGTCCAGAACGCTTCCTTCGACTCGATCATCTTGAGGTTCCGGTTGGCGCGGAGCTGCGCCATGCCGGAATAGGGCACGTATTGGGTGACCTGGCTCTGGTTGGTCATGACGGCCGCCAACCGGGTGTTCTCCTCGGGCACGATGCGCCAGACGATCTCCTCGATCTGGGCCGCGCCCTTGTTCTCGTAGATCGGCGGGCCCCATTTATAGGCGGCGTGCTTCTTCAGGCGGAACTCGTTGCGCGGCTTCCAGTCGCCCCAGCAGTAAGGCCCGGTGCCGTTGAAGCCCTTGACGCCGAAATCGGCTCCGAGCGCCTCGACATTGGCCTTGTCGACGATGACGGCGAAGCTCTGAGTGAGCTGGTAAAGCAGCTCCGAGAACGGCGCCTTCAGCTTGTATTCGATGGTGGTGTCGTCGGTGGCGACGACGTCCTCGACCTGGCCGGCGCGCCAGGCGACCGGCGAGCGCGTGGCGGGGTCGATCCAGCGCTTGATCGAGTATGCCACATCCTGCGCCGTCAGCTTCTTGCCGTCGCAGAAGGAGACGTCGTTGCGCAGCTTGAAGGTGTAGGTCTTGCCGTCGGGCGAGGCCGTCCAGCTCGTGGCGATGCCGGGCTTGATCGTCGACATGTCGTGGTCGAGCGAAACCAGCGTATCGCCCATCATGAACAGGATTTCCGAGGCCGCCCGCGCCGTCGAGCGATGCGGATCATAGCGGTCTGAGTCGACCTCGCGGACGATGGTGAGCGAGGCGTTGGAGCCCTGCGCCAGCGCCGGGCTGGAGAGGGCGGCGAGGCCAAGCAGCGTCCCGGCGGCCATGGAAGTGAGATGTTTCACGTGCAGTCTCCCCTTTATGTCTGGTTGGCAGTGGTCAGGTGTTCCGCAAGCGCGGATCGAGCAGGTCTCGCAGCGCATCGCCCAGCACATTGGCGCAGAGCACGATCATCACGATCATCAGGCTCGGCAGCATCGCGATGTGCGGCGCGAAGAACAAGGCGTCGCGGCCGAGCGACGCCATCATGCCAAGCTCGGCCTCCGGCGGACGGACGCCAAGGCCGAGAAACGACAGCGCGGCCCCGATCAGGATGATCTGGCCGAAACGCAGCGTCAGGAACACGAAGACCGAGGACAGGCAGTTCAGCGCGAGATAGCGCCAGATCAGGGTGCGGTC
>JBKJSB010000288.1:0-10800 GCA_046593015.1 Allobosea sp. | reverse complement strand
ATGTCGCTTTCCTTGAAGCCGGCCTCTTCCAGCATGTCCTTCCAGTAGGTGATGTGCATCATCTGCTGCTGGACCGGGAAGGCGTAGTAGGCCTTCTTCTTGGTCTTGTCGTTCATCAGATTCACGCCGACCAGCGAGTCGGGCAGAATGTCGGCCTTCAGCGGCTCGATCACGTCGGAGACGTCCTCGAGCTTGCCCTCGAAGGCCCACTGCCCGGTGGTGCGGAAATCATAGGTCGTGCAGAAACCGACATCGGGCGGCGTGCCGGCCTGGACAGCGCCGACCGACTTGGTGACGCAGTCTTCAGTGGCGTAGAGCGAGAGATCGACCTTGACGCCGGTGGCCTTCTGGAACTTGTCGACGACGGCCAGCAGCGCGTCGTCCTCGCCCTTGTAGAATCCCTTGGTGAACCAGACCTGGACCGTCTCCTGCGCGAGCGCAGCCCCGGACCAGCCTGTCACGACAGCGGCGGCGGCGACGCCGGCCACGAGATGACGCATAGGTTTCATCGGTATCCTCCCATTTAAAACGTTTAAATCCGGCGTTTTATCGCGCCTTGTCGAGGACACTAGTCGAAAACCCCTGTGACAAACAAGCCGGGCAAATGCAGGAAATATCGGCATTCGCAACAGTCCCGCCCGGGCTCGACCGCGACTCGCCGGACAATCGGCGCGGCATGACAGCGTCGACCTTCACCGATATGTCATATGCAAGGTCTACCGCCGCGCGCAGAGATGGACCGCCCCATGGGCAGGAGAACGACGATGCTTGTCAGGACATTGGTGACGAAGACGATTCTTGCCGCAAGCGTGGCGACGCTGGTCGCCGGCGCGCCGCTCTCGGCGCTGGCCGCCGAGGGCAAGCTCGTGCTCTATACCAGCCAGCCCAACACCGACGCACAGCAGACGATCGACGCCTTCAAGGCGAAATACCCCAAGGTCGATGTCAGCTTCGTGCGCGACGGAACGCCGCGCGTCATGGCCAAGCTGCGGGCCGAATTCGAGGCCGGCGCGCCCCAGCCCGACGTGCTGCTGATCGCCGATCAGGTGACGATGGAGGGCCTCAAGCAAGAGAACCGCCTGCTGGCGCACGACAAGGCCGACGTCGCGGCCTATCCCGCCGGCATCCACGATCCGCAGAAGATGTGGTTCGCCACCAAGCTGATCACCACCGGCATCGTCTACAACACCAAGGCCGCGATGAAGCCGACGAGCTGGGCCGATCTCGCCAAGCCGGAGGCCAAGGGCCTGCTCGCCATGCCGAGCCCGCTGACCTCGGGCGCGGCCCTCATCCATACCATCACGCTGACCGGCACGCTGCCCGGCGGCTGGAGCTATTACGAGGCGCTGAAAAGCAATGGCGCGCTGGCCGCCGGCGGCAATGGCGACATCCTCCGGCAGGTCGCCACCGGCGAGAAGCTCTACGGCATGATCGTCGATTTCATGCCGATCCGCGAGAAAGCCAAGGGCGCGCCGGTCGAGTTCGTGTTCCCGAGCGAGGGCGTCTCGGCCGTCAGCGAGCCGGTCGCGATCCTCAGGACGGCCAAGAACCCCGAAGCCGCAAAGGCCTTCGTCGATTTCCTGCTCTCGGCCGAAGGCCAGGCGCTGGCGCTGAGGCAGGGCTATGTCGCAGCCCATCCGGATGTCGCGCTGCCCACCGGCTATCCGGCCCGGGCCCAGATCAAGCTGATGCCGTTCGACGCCGCCAAGGCGCTCGCCGACGAGACCGCAGCGCGCAAGCGCTTCAGCGCGATCTTCGAGTAAGTATGCGGGACGGGGGCCGGTATAGGTGACCATCGTCGCGCCTTCGCCGACAGGCCGGAGCAGCAGCTTCAGCCTGCCCGTCCCGGCGCTCCGCTTGCCTGCCGGCCTCGGCCTGCCCGCGCTGCTGACGCTGGCGGCGCTGCTGCTCGGCGCCCTGCCCTTCCTGCGGCTGGTGGCGGCGGCCTTTGCGCCGGGCTGGCGCTTCGCGCCCGACGCCGCGCTGGCCGAGATCGGCACCCGCGCCGCCGTCAACGCAACGCTGCACACGCTGGAGACCGCCAGCCTGTCGGCGCTCGGCGCGCTGGTCGTCGGCGGCTTCGTGGCGCTGGCGCTCGGCGTCACCGATGTCCGGGGCAAGCGGCCGCTGGCGTTTGCCTTCGTCTTCTCGATGATGATCGCGCCGCAGGTGGCGGCGCTCGCCTTTCTTTCATTGTTCGCGCCGCATTCGGCGATCCTTGGCTGGATTGGACTCTCGCCGGAACCCGGCACCCCGAACCCGCTGCTCGGTCGGGGCGGCATCGTCCTGGTGATGGCGCTGCACCATGCGCCGCTGGTCGCGATCACACTCTGGTCGGGCCTGCGCAGCGTGCCGCATTCGCTGATCGAGGCGGCGCAGATTGAGGGCGCGAGCCCCGCAACCATCGTCTCGCGCATTCTGCTGCCGGTGCTGCGGCCCCAGGTCATCGCCGCCGCGCTGATCGCCTTCGTCGCCGGCATCGGAAATTTCGGCATCCCGGCGCTGCTGGGCCTGCCCGTGAACTACCTGACCTTGCCGACGCTGATCTATCGCCGGCTCTCCAGCTTTGGTCCCGCCGGCCTGTCGGACGCGGCTGCGCTCTCGCTGCTTGTGGCGCTGGTCGCGGGCTTCGGCATCCTCGCCAGCGTGCTGGCGACGCGTCGGGTCGGCGGCAAGGTCGAGATCGAGCGGCCGCTGCAGCCGTTTTGGTATCTCGGCCGCGCGCGTCCCGCCCTGACGGCGGCGCTCTGGCTGCTGCTCGCGCTCAAGCTCGGCCTGCCGCTGCTCGCTTTGCTCGGCGAGGCGCTGACGCCGGCGCTCGGCGTCGCGCTGAGCTGGCAGAACCTGACGCTGGACAAGTTCGCCGAGGTGCTCATGCGCCAGCAGGTCACGGTTCGGGCCTTCCGCAACTCATTCCTCTTCGCGGGCGCGGCGGCCGTCATCCTGTCGCTGCTCTCGATCGCCTTCGCCTATGGGCTGGAGCGGCGCATGGGCCGGTTCCGGCGCTGGGTCGAGTTGGTGATCGAGCTGCCCTACGCCCTGCCCGGCGTCGTGCTGGCGATCGCCTGTATCCTGCTCTTCCTCAAGCCGCTGCCGGTCATCGGCGTCAGCCTCTACGCGACGCCCTTCATCATCCTGTTCGCCTATCTGGCGCGCTTCCTGCCGCTCGCGCTGAAGGCGCCCGTTGCGGCGATGGCGCAGATCGAGGCGCATCACGAAGAAGCGGCCAGGCTCGACGGCGCGACGCTCTGGCAGATGCTGCGCTACATCGTGGCCCCGATCCTGGCCCCGGCCGCCATGGTCTCAGGCCTGATGGTCTTCCTGATCGCCTTCAACGAACTCACCGTTTCGGCGCTGCTCTGGTCCTCGGGAACCGAGACGCTCGGCGTCGTGCTGTTCTCGCTCAAGGAGGCGGGGCTTGCCGGCGAGGCGGCGGCGGTGGCGATCAGCGCCAGCGCGATCATCCTCGTGGTGATGCTGGGGCTGGATCTGCTCGGCCGGCGCCTGCCGGAAAACGTTCTGCCCTGGCGGCTTTGAGCCGCGTTAATCCGGCTTGCTCTCGCCCATCAGCAGCGCCCGGCTCGCCTTCGCTTCCCTGACGATGAAATCGACGATGGCGCGCACCCGCGCCACGTCCTTGAGATCGGCATGGACGAGCAGCCAGAAGGAGCGCGTGATCGAGACGATCTCGGGCAGAACCGGCACTAGGCGCGGCTCGCTTTCGGCCATGAAGTGGTGGATGACGCCGATGCCGGCCCCGGCCACCACGGCGTTCATCTGCGCCAGTACGCTCGAACTCTGGACCTGCGCGCGCAGACCTTTGGCGACCTCGTCGAGATAGTCCAGTTCGGGGGTGAAGATCAGGTCGTCGATATAGCCGACGATCCGATGGGCGAAGAGGTCCTCCGGCCTTTCCACCTTCGGCATCGCGTCGAGATAGCTTTGCGACGCATAGAGCCCGAGGCGATAGTCGGAGAGCTTGCGCGCCACGACCTTGCCCTCCTTGGGCGGGGCGAGCGTGATCGCGACATCGGCCTCGCGTTTCGACAGCGAGAGCAGGCGCGGCATGGCGATGAGCTGGAGTTCAAGGCCGGGATAGGCGGCCGAGAGTTTGGCGAGGCGAGGCGCCAGGAAGACCGTGCCGAAGCCGTCGGGCGCGCCGATCCTGACCGTGCCGGCCAGCGCCATGTCGGCCCCGCCGATGTCGCTCTGGATCGCCAGAGCCTCGGTCTCCATGCTTTCCGCCTTGGCCAGCAGGCGCTCGCCGTGGGCGGTCAACGTATAGCCCTGCGGCCGGCGCTCGAAGAGCTTGGCCTTGAGCGATTCCTCCAGCGAGGTGATGCGGCGCGAGACCGTGGCGTGGTCGGCGCCGAGCCGGCGCGCGGCCGCCGTCAGCCGCCCCGAGCGCGCGACGGCGAGGAAGAAGCGCAGATCGTCCCAGTCGAACCTCTCCAAAGCCGCCCTCCCCGATATTCGATTTTCCGCACGGCATCTCGGCCATGATCGCTATAGCCGTGCGCAAACGAGAATGGTAGGGGTGAAGGCAATCACCGGACACCACCATTCGTAGGGAGGGCGCGATGCGTCAGGTCGGGCATTTCATCGGCGGCAAGCATGTCGCCGGCACATCGGGCCGCACCGCCGACATCTACCAGCCGATGGACGGCTCCATCATCGGCAAGGTCGCGCTCGCCTCGGCTGGCGAATTGCGCGCCGCCGTGGAGAACGCAGCCGAGGCCCAGCCGAAATGGGCGGCGGTCAATCCGCAGCGCCGGGCGCGCGTGCTGATGAAGTTCCTCGACCTGATCGCGCAGAACAACGACGAACTGGCCGAACTGCTCGCCCGCGAGCACGGCAAGACCATCCCCGACGCCAAGGGCGACATCCAGCGTGGCGTCGAAGTGGTCGAATTCTCGCTTGGTGTGCCGAACCTGATGAAGGGCGAATTCACCGACGGCGCCGGCCCCGGCATCGACATCTATTCGCTGCGCCAGCCGCTGGGCGTCTGCGCCGGCATCACGCCGTTCAATTTCCCCGCGATGATCCCGCTCTGGAAGCTCGGCCCTGCGATCGCCTGCGGCAACGCCTTCATCCTGAAGCCCTCCGAGCGCGACCCCGGCGTGCCGATGCGGCTGGCCGAACTCTTCATCGAGGCTGGCGGCCCGCCCGGCATCCTCAACGTCGTCAACGGCGACAAGGTCGCGGTCGACGCAATCCTCGACGACCCCGACATCAAGGCGATCGGCTTCGTCGGCTCGACCGCGATCGCCGAATACATCTATGCGCGCGGCTGCGCGGCCGGAAAGCGCGTGCAGTGCTTCGGCGGCGCCAAGAACCACATGGTCATCATGCCCGACGCCGACATGGACCAGGCGGTCGATGCGCTGATCGGCGCCGGCTACGGCTCGGCCGGCGAGCGCTGCATGGCGATCTCGGTGGCGGTCCCGGTCGGCAAGGCGACCGCCGACGAGTTGGTGAAGCGGCTGATCTCGCGCGTCGAAAGCCTGAAGATCGGCCCCTCGACCGACGCCTCGGCCGATTACGGCCCGGTCGTCACCAAGGCGGCGATGGAGAAGATCAAGGCTTATGTCGACATCGGCATCGAAGAGGGCGCGTCGCTCGTCGTCGATGGGCGCGACTTCAGGATGCAGGGCTACGAGAACGGCTTCTATGTCGGGGGGTGCCTGTTCGACAACGTCACCAAGGACATGCGCATTTACAAGGAAGAGATATTCGGACCGGTCCTCTCGATCTTGCGCGCCGAGACTTATGACGAGGCGCTGAAGCTCACCAACGACCACGAATACGGCAACGGCACCGCGATCTTCACCCGAGACGGCGACGCCGCGCGCGACTTCGCATCAAAAGTGCAAGTCGGCATGGTCGGCATCAACGTGCCGATCCCGGTGCCGCTGGCCTATTACACCTTCGGCGGCTGGAAGCGCTCGGTCTTCGGCGACCTGAACCAGCACGGCCCGGATTCGATCCGTTTCTACACCAAGACCAAGACGGTGACGGCGCGCTGGCCGAGCGGCATCAAGGACGGCGCGAGCTTCGTGATCCCGACGATGGGTTGAGGTGCGAGGAGATCGACGCTATCATTTTTGATAGCAAGGAGAGGGCGATGGGTAATCTGCTGATCCGCGACGTCGACGATGCATTGCTGCAAAGGCTGAAGCACAGGGCCGAGCTCAAAGGCACTTCGTTGCAAGAGGAGGCAAGCATCGCCCTCAATCGCGGGGCGCCGCCGACTGCCGCCGAGCGCAAGGCGCTTTTCGACGAGTTCGAACGCAAGCATGGCTTTGCGAAGGTCAGTATATCTGGAGCGGACATCGTACGGGAAATTCGAGACGAGGCGGAGAGCTGGGGCGACGATCGGTCATGATCGTCGATACGAGCGTGCTCTTCGACGCAGTCGTCGCTGGAAACCGTAGCGATACGGCGCGGCGGCTTCTTGCGACGACGGTCCAGCTCAGCGCGCCTGATTTGATCAGAGTCGAGATTGCGGGTGCCTTGACGCGATCCGTTCGTCGCAAAGACATCTCCGACGAGTATGCCCGCGCCGCTTATCGACTGGCCGAACGCTCGATGCCGAAGATAGAGGACAGCGCACCATTGATGCAACGCGTGCTCCATCTGTCGCTCGAACTCGCACACCCGTGTTCGGATTGCGTCTTCCTCGCACTTGCAGAGCATCGGAATGTGGCATTGGCGACCTGCGACGCCCGCTTCGCCCGCAAGCTGGCCGGCACCTCGTATGCTCGCCTGATCCATCTGATCGAGCCCTGAGGCCGGACATGACCGCCTTCGCCCTCACCGAAGACCAGATCGCGATCCAGGAGATGGCGCAGGGTTTCGCCTCCGACAAGCTCGCGCCCAACGCCGTCCACTGGGACGAGGAGAAGCATTTTCCGGTCGAGGAGATGCGGGCTGCCGCGGCGCTCGGCATGGGCGGCATCTACATCGCCGAGGATGTCGGCGGCTCGGGGCTGACGCGGCTCGATGCGGCCCTGATCTTCGAGGCGCTCTCGACCGGCTGCCCGACGGTCGCGGCCTATATCTCGATCCACAACATGTGCGCCTGGATGATCGACCGCTATGGCGACGAGGCGCAGCGCCAGCGTTTCCTGCCGAAGCTCTGCGTGATGGAGCATCTGGCGAGCTATTGCCTGACCGAGCCGGGCGCGGGTTCCGACGCGGCGGCGCTCAAGACGAAGGCGGTGCTGGACGGCGACCATTACGTGCTCGACGGCCAGAAGCAGTTCATCTCGGGCGCGGGCGTCGCCGACATCTATGTCGTGATGGTGCGCACCGGTGAGGCGGGACCGTCCGGCATCTCGACCATCGTGGTCGAGAAGGGCACGCCTGGCCTCTCTTTCGGGGCCAACGAGAAGAAGATGGGCTGGAACGCGCAGCCGACGCGGGCGGTGATCTTCGAGAACTGCCGCGTGCCGGTCGCCAATCGGATCGGGCCCGAAGGCATCGGCTTCAAGATCGCGATGGCGGGGTTGGACGGCGGGCGACTCAATATCGGGGCTTGCTCGCTCGGCGGCGCGCAAGGCGCGCTCGACAAGGCGCTGGCCTACGCGCAGGAGCGAAAAGCCTTCGGCGCGCGCATCGCCGATTTCCAGGCGCTCCAGTTCAAGCTCGCCGACATGGCGACGGAGCTTGAGATGGCGCGGAGCTTCCTGTGGCGGGCGGCCTCGGCGCTCGACGCCAAAGCGCCCGACGCGACGAAGCTCTGCGCCATGGCCAAGCGCGTCGCGACCGATTCAGGTTTCGAGGTCGCCAACCAGGCGCTGCAGATCCATGGCGGCTACGGCTATCTCGCCGATTACGGCATCGAGAAGATCGTCCGCGACCTGCGCGTCCACCAGATCCTGGAGGGGACCAACGAGGTGATGCGGATGATCGTCGCGCGCGGGCTGGTCGGGCGGGCGAAGGGGAATTGAGGCGCTGGAAGAACCCCTCTCCCGAGTGGGAGAGGGGTAGGGGTGAGGGACGGACGGTGCAGGCTGAAGAACCGGCGGGCCCTCATCCGGCCCTCCGGGCCGCCTTCTCCCATCCGGGAGAAGGGCATAAGCGGCAGCGCCTGATCGAACAAAAATGAGCGCGTTTCGGGAGAAGACTTTATGACCAGCATCGCCTTCATCGGCCTCGGCAATATGGGCGGCCCCATGGCCGGCAATCTCGTCAAGGCGGGGCATGACGTCCGCGCCTTTGATCTGGTGCAGGCATCAAAGGATGCAGCAGCCGAACTCGGCGTCGGCATTGCGGGCTCGGCGCAGGAGGCGGTTGCGCAGGCCGAGATCGTCGTCACCATGCTGCCGGCCGGCAAGCATGTGCTCTCGGTCTGGGCCGACATCCTGCCGCAGGTGAAAAAGGGCGTGCTGCTGATCGATTCCTCGACCATCGACGTCGAGAGCGCCCGCAAGGCGCATGAGATGGCGCAGCAGCATGGTTGCCTGTCGCTCGACGCGCCGGTCTCGGGCGGCACCGGCGGAGCCAGGGGCGCAACCCTGACCTTCATGGTCGGCGGCTCGGACGAGGCGTTTGCACTGGGCGAGCCGGTGCTGAAGTCGATGGGCCGCCGCATCGTGCATTGCGGCGCGGCCGGCAACGGGCAGGCGGCCAAGATCTGCAACAACATGATCCTCGGCATCTCGATGATCGGCGTCTCGGAAGCCTTCGTGCTGGCCGAAAAGCTCGGCCTGTCGCATCAGGCGCTGTTCGACGTCGCCTCGACCTCGTCTGGCCAGTGCTGGTCGCTGACGACCTATTGCCCGGTGCCCGGCCCGGTGCCGACCTCGCCGGCCAACAACGATTACAAGGCCGGATTCGCTTCGGCGCTGATGCTGAAGGACCTCAAGCTCGCCCAGGAAGCCGCGCAGGCGGCGGGCGCTTCGACCCCGCTCGGCGCGGCAGCAGCCCAGCTTTACGGCATCCACAACGCCTGGGGCGAAGGCGGGGCGGATTTCTCCGCGATCATCCATCTGCTGCGCGGCCGCGATCCTGCTTAGGCTACCGGCATGAGACCGGCTTGCCGGGCTTGGCGGAGAGGCGCTAGGACAGGGGCATGAACGATGTCACGATCCGCCGCGAACGCTCCGCCCAGACCGGCTTCGCCACCAGCACTCTCGACCGCCGCGCCGACCTCCGCGACAAGCCGGACGCCGTCGAGGCGCTGCGCCACCGCTCGGACACGCGGCTGACCATCGTCGCCGGCGAGACGCCGGTGCTGAAACGGCTCGATGGCGAGGCGCTGACCGTCTGGTTCAGCCATGCCGAGGCGCAACTGCTCGGCAGCGGGCTCGACGAGGCCTTTCTCGGGCTGGCGCCCGGCGGCGCGCCGCGCTTCGCCCGGCTGATCGACAGGGGGCTGATCGACAGCCTGCGCGAGCGGCCCGAGCTGCTGCTGACCGATCTGCGCTCGGTGGCGCTGAAGAAGCTCGTGCCCAAGGACGAACTCGGCCCGCTCGGCGAAGGCAAGGCGCTGCTCGACTGGCATGCCCGCCACCGCTTCTGCGCCCAGTGCGGCGGCCCTTCCGAGCCCGGTTCGGCCGGCTGGAAGCGGCAATGCACGGCTTGCGGGGCGCAGCATTTTCCGCGCACCGACCCGGTGGTGATCATGCTGGCGACACGCGGCGACAACTGCCTGCTGGCGCGCCAGTCGCGCTTCGCACCGGGCATGTATTCCTGCATCGCGGGCTTCGTCGAGCCGGGCGAGACCTTTGAGGATGCGGTGCGCCGCGAGACCTGGGAGGAGGCCGGCCTGCGCACAGGGACGGTGCGCTACATCGCCTCGCAGCCCTGGCCGTTTCCGGGCTCGCTGATGATCGGCTGCATCGCGCAGGCGCTGAACGACGACATCGTCCTCGACGAGACGGAGCTGGAGGCCGGGCGCTGGTTCTCGCGGGCCGAGGCCCTGCAGATGCTCGCCGGCGAGCACCCCGACAACCTGTTCTGCCCGCCGCATATGGCGATCGCCAACACGCTGCTGAAGGCCTGGGCGGTGGATGGGGAAGAGGCTTGAGGCCTTCCCTTCTCCCCTTGCGGGAGAAGGTGGCGCGCAGCGCCGGATGAGGGGCGCGCTACGCTGTCAACCGTCGTTTGGCATCGAACGCCATCGATTTAGGGCGGCGCGACCCCTCACCCTAACCCTCTCCCGCACGGGGAGAGGGGACAGCTCAGCCCTACTCCCCCGGCTCCGCGAACGTCTCGCGGAACGGATGGGCCGGATAAACGCCCAGAATCTTCATCTCCTTGGAGAAGAAGGCCAGTTCGTCGAGCGCGCGCCTGAGCGCCGGGTCTTCGGGATGGCCCTCGACATCGGCGTAGAACATCGTCGCCGAGAAATGACCGTCGACCATGTAGCTCTCGAGCTTGGTCATGTTGACGCCGTTGGTGGCGAAGCCGCCCATCGCCTTGAACAGCGCGGCAGGGATGTTGCGAACCTGGAAGATCAGCGTCGTCACCGTGCGAGCCGTGCCGGCGCGGGCGAATTCCGGGTACTTCGAGAGGATGACGAAGCGCGTGGTGTTGTGCTTCTCGTCCTCGATATCCTCCATCAGGATATCGAGCCCATAGACCTCGGCCGCGATATGGGGAGCGATGGCGCCCCGGGTCAGGTCACCCGATTGCGAGACCTGCCGGGCCGAGCCCGCCGTGTCGGCCGCGACCTCGGCCTTGAGGCCGAGCTTGCGGATGATCTTGCGGCACTGGCCGAGCGCGTGGATGTGGCTCTGCACGGTCTTGAGCGTCGCCAGCGTCGCGCCTTTCAGCGCCATCAGATGGAAGCGG
>JBKJSB010000156.1:0-8453 GCA_046593015.1 Allobosea sp. | reverse complement strand
TGTCGATCTCGTCCGCCGCATCGGCCGCAACCGCCTGACGATCCTAGACCACCGCGCTGTGACCAGCGCCGCGCGCTATCGCCGCGATGGCTACCTCCGCCGTTCGGCGCGCAATCTGACCTGTCTCTCGCTTTTCTTCATCGGCGTGCCGCCGCGCCTGATCGCAAGGCTGTATGGCTGACGCGATGCGCCAGACGCTGATCATCATGGTCAAGGCCCCCGTGCTCGGACGCGCCAAGACGCGGCTCGCCCGCCAGATCGGCGGCGTCGAGGCGCTGCGCTTCTACCGCACCGCGACGGCTGGCCTGCTGCGCCGCGTCGCGCGCGATCCGCGCTGGGAGACGGTGCTGGCGGTCGACCCGCCGCGCGCTTGCCAGTCCACCTTCTGGCCAATTCGCATTGAGCGCTGGCCGCAATGCCGGGGCGATCTCGGCCAGCGCATGCTGGACCAGTTCGGCAAAGCTCCCCATGGTCCAGCCGTGCTGATCGGATCGGACATCCCCGGCGTCGCCGCCCGCCACATCGCGGCAGCCTTTGCGAGCTTGCGCCGCCATGACGCCGTCTTCGGCCCGGCCGAGGATGGCGGCTACTGGCTCGTCGGACTGGGCGCCGGCTATCGCCCCGCCAAGGCCTTCGAAGGCGTGCGCTGGTCGAGCGAGCATGCGCTGGCCGATAGCCAGGCAAGCCTCGGCGGCAGCCGCGTCGCACTGGTCGAGACGCTGTTCGACGTCGACGACACGGCCGACTGGCGACGCTGGCGTCAGCTGCCGGTTCCGGTCGGTGCGCGCTGATGCTGGCGCTGATCCCGCCCGCGACCTTGTTCCTGTTCCTAGCGCCCGTTCTGGTCGGGCTCGCCGGCACGCTTCTGCCGGCCTTCGGCTATCTGCCGGCGATCGGCGCCAACGGCTTTTCGCTCGCGCCTTGGCGCAGCCTGTTCGACTGGCCGGGTTTTGGCTCGGCGCTGCGGCTCACGCTGAGCGTCGGCGCACTCGCGAGCCTGCTCTCGCTTGCGGGCGCCGTCGCGCTCGTCGCGACCCTGTCGGGCACGCGCTGGTTCGCTCGTGTCCAGGCTGCGCTGACGCCGCTGCTCGCCTCGCCTCATGCTGCGATCGCTTTGGGCCTGGCCTTTCTGCTCGCGCCCTCGGGCTGGATCGTCCGGCTGATCTCGCCGGAGTTGACCGGCTGGACACGGCCGCCGGGCGATCTCGTCACCATCCGTGACCCCTATGGACTTGCGCTCGTCGCCGGCCTGCTGACCAAGGAAATCCCCTATCTCGCCATCGCGCTGACGGCCGCCTTGGGCCAGGTGCCGGCGCAGCGCCTCATCGCCTGCGCCCGCGCCATGGGCTATTCGCGCAGGACCGCCTGGCTCAAGCTCGTGCTGCCGCAGCTCTGGCCGCAGATCCGGCTGCCCTTTTACGCGGTCGTCGCCTATTCGCTGTCGGTGGTCGATCAGGCGCTGGTGCTCGGGCCGGGCAATCCGCCGCCGCTGGCCGTGCTCGCCGCGCGCTGGTTCTCCGATTACGACCTCGCGCAATATCTGCCCGCTGCCGCCGCCGGCGTACTCCAGCTCGGGCTCGTGGTCACAGGCCTGCTGCTCTGCCGGCTGGTCGAGCTTACGCTGGCTAAAGCCGGCCGATACTGGCTCGAACGAGGCCGGCGTTCTGGCGTCGGCGACTGGCTGCTGCCGCTCGTCGCCGCGCCTACGGCCGCCGTGCTGGCGGCCGGCCTGCTCGCGCTGCTGGCGCTTGCGCTCTGGTCGTTTGCAGCGAGCTGGCCCTTTTCGGCGGCCCTGCCGCGAAGCTGGAGCCTTGACGCCTGGATGGGCGCATCCGAGCGCCTGCAATCCAGCCTGGAGGCCACCTGCCTGATCGCCTGCGCCTCGACGCTGATAGCCCTCATCCTCTGCCTTGGCTGTCTCGAACAGGAATCGCGGCGCGCCCGCAAACCTGGCAACGGCGTGCTCTGGCTGCTTTACCTGCCGCTGCTGGTGCCGCAGATCGCCTTCCTCTTCGGCCTGCAGGTCGCGCTGGTGCGACTGCGGCTCGACGGGACGTTCATCGCCGTGATCTGGGCCCATCTCGTCTTCGTGCTGCCCTATGTCTTCCTGAGCCTCGCCGACCCCTGGCGCGCGCTCGATCCGCGCTATGCGAAGAGCGCCGCCAGCCTAGGCGCGTCGCCCGCCCGCATCCTCCTGATGGTCAAATTGCCGATCCTGCTGCGGCCGATCCTCGTCGCATGCGCGGTCGGCGTCGCCGTCAGCATCGGGCAGTATCTCGCCACCGTGTTCGCGGGCGCGGGCCGCATCGCCACCATCACGACGGAGGCGCTGACGCTGGCGAGCGGGGCCGACCGCGCTACGATCGGCGTGCTCGGCTTCGCACAGTCCGTCGTGCCGCTGCTCTGCTACGGGCTCGCATTGACGGCGCCGCGTCTGATCTTCCGGAATCGCCGAGGTCTGGCATGACGAACGACCGCACCGCCGACGCGCTCGCCCTGCGCGACGTCACGATCCGGCTCGGCGGCGCAGTCCTGCTGGACAGGCTCGATCTCGTCATCGCGCCGGGCGACGTCGCGACCGTGATGGGACCGAGCGGCTCGGGCAAATCCAGCCTGCTCGCCTATGTCGCTGGTTTCCTCGACACGCGGGTTTTCAAAGCGGAGGGCGCGGTCCTCGTCGATGGCATCGACGTCACACGCCAAAGGCCCGAGCGGCGGCGCATCGGCCTGCTGTTTCAGGACGACCTGCTCTTTCCGCATCTGTCCGTCGCCGGCAATCTGCTGTTCGGCGTCCCGGCCGACATCGCAAACCGGGCCGAGCGGCTGGCTCTGGCCGAGGCCGCGCTGGTTGACGCCGGGCTTGCGGGTTTCGGCGCGCGCGATCCCGCGACCCTGTCGGGCGGCCAGCGCGCCCGCGTCGCGCTGATGCGGGTGCTGCTCTCTCAGCCACGCGCGCTCCTGCTCGACGAGCCGTTTTCCAAGCTCGATGCGGAACTGCGCGGCTCGTTCCGCGCCATGGTGTTCGGGCAGGCGCGGCTGCGCGGCCTGCCGGTGCTGATGGTGACGCATGATCCCGACGATGCGGAGGCTGCGGGTGGTGAGGTCGTGCGGTTGGTTTGAGCGCATGCAGACTGCGCGCTGGCGGCGGCTGACAGGGTACGCCTGCGCGGTCTAGCCTACGCTCTCAATCCAGCGACGAGGACCAGCCCCGCATGCGCGCCTTCTATCACCCCGAGCAAGCCCTGCACGATCCCCAGCAATATATGCGCTTCGGCCGGATCGTCGCGCCCAAGGATTTGCCCGAGCGCACGGCGCAGCTTCTCGCCGCGCTGGAGCGGCACGGCATCGCGCCCGAGCTGCCGGCAGCCCACGGCAAGGAGCCGATCCTAGCGATCCACAGCGAGGGCTTCGTCACCTTCCTGGAGACGATCTGGCGGCGCTGGCTCGAACTGCCGGAGCGCGGGCCCGAAGCCTGGCCCAACACCTTCCCCTACTGGTCCGGCCGCACCGACGAGGCGATGCGCTTAGCCTGCCGGCCGACCGGGATCATGGGCCAGCTCGGCTGGTATCTCGGCGATTTATCGGTGCCGGTCGGCGAGCATTGCTGGACCTCGACCCTGCGCTCGGCCGAGACAGCTGTGTCGGGAGCCGACGCCGTTTTGGCCGGAGAGCGTGCGGTCTACGCGCTCTGCCGCCCCTCGGGCCACCATGCCCGCGCCGACCGCGCCACCGGCTTCTGCTACATCAACAACACGGCGGTGGCCGCGCAGCGCTTGCGGAAAAAATTCGGCAAGGTCGCGATTCTCGACGTCGACGCCCATCACGGCGACGGCACGCAGCAGATCTTCTACCGCCGCGACGACGTGCTGACGATCTCGGTCCATGCCGATCCGGGCAACTACTACCCCTTCTTCACCGGCTATGCCGACGAGCGCGGCAACGGGCCGGGCGAGGGCTACAACCTCAATCTGCCGCTGGCTCACGGCGCGGGCGGGGCGGCGATGGCGGCGGCGGTCGAGCAGGCCGCCGAGGCGATCCGTGCGTTCGGAGCCGAGGCGCTGGTGGTCGCGCTCGGCTACGACGCCCATAAAGACGACCCGATCGGGGTGCTCAAGCTGCAAAGCGCGGACTTCGGGACCATCGGCGCGCAGGTGAAGGCGATGGGCCTGCCGACGCTGGTCGTGCAGGAGGGCGGCTACGCGATCGAGGCGATCGGTGGCTGTCTGGATGCGTTTCTGGAAGGGTTCAAGGACTGACCGTGCCGCATGCAACGCGGGGAACCCCTCTCCCGGATGGGAGAGGGGCAGGGGTGAGGGACCGCCGCTGGTTGTTGCAGCGAGACGGAGCCGTTGCTCCCGAAAACTCCAACGGCAGGCCCTCATCCGGCCCTCCGGGCCACCTTCTCCCATCCGGGAGAAGGGAAGAGGAGGTAGTGCTGAGGCTCGATTAGATCACCGCCTCGATCAGGAACGGCCCCTTCCGCGAGAGCGCGGCCTTGAACAGCGCCGTAAATTCCTCCGCCGTTGTCGCGCGCGCGGCCTCGACGCCCATGCCCTTCGCCATCAGAACCCAGTCAAGCGCCGGCTCGTCGAGGTTGAGCATCAGCTTGGCGTTGCGGCCGAAATCGTTGACCCCGACGGCGCGCATCTCGCCATGCAGGATCTGGTAGGTCCGGTTGGCGAAGATCACCGTGACGATGTCGAGGTTCTCGCGCGCCTGCGTCCAGAGGCCCTGCACCGTGTACATGCCCGAGCCGTCGGCCTGCATGCCGATGACCTTGCGGTCGGGGCAGGCCACCGCCGCACCGACGCAGAGCGGGATGCCCTCGCCGATCGCCCCGCCGGTGAGCTGGATATAGTCGTGCTGGGGCGCGCGGTGGCATTGCTGGTAGAAGACGCGGCCCGAGCTAACCGACTCGTCGCAGATGATGCTGTTCTCCGGCAGCAGCGTCGCCACGATGGTGCAGACCTTGTCGGCGTCGAGCGCGCCCGTCGGCAGACCTTCGCTCGGCTCTGCAGGCGCCGCGATGAAGGCAGGCCGCGCCTTGGCCGCGCCGAGTTCGTCCGCCAGCGCATCGATCGCGCCGGGCAGGTCGTCGCCGGGCGAGGCCAGCCTCATGACGATGCAACCGTCATGGATCAGCCGCCCGGGCTTGCCGGGATAGGCGAAAAAGCCGACCGGAACCTGCGCGCCGACCAGCACCAGAAGGTCGATGTCCTTGAGTTGGTTAAGCGCGATGTCGATCGGATAGGGCACCTTCGGCAGGGCGACGCGGCCCGCCCCGCGCTCGATCCGACCGTTCGACATCTGGCCGATCATGCGGCAGCCGGTCGTGGCGCAGATACGCGCCGCCATCGCCATCGGGCCTTCGCGCAGCGACGAGCCGGTCATCATCAGCGCGGCGCGCGCGCCATGCTTGCGCAGGGCCGCCGCGACCTCGCGCACCGTCTCGCTGGCTACGGCCTTTGCCGCCGGCACGACGGTCGGCTTGACTTGCGCCGGCTCGACCGAGCCCCAGGCGCAGTCGGCCGGCAGGATCACGGTGGTGACGCCCGGCAGCGACATCGCCGCGGCATAGGCCTCGCCGATCGCGGGTCCGACATCCTCCGGCGTCGCGATGCGGCGGACGTAGTGCGACATCGGCGCGGCCAGGCTCTCGATGTCGCTGGTCAGCGGCGCGTCATGGACGAGATGGTAGGTCGCATGGTCGCCGACCACGTTGATCATCGGGGTGCGGGCGCGCCTCGCATTGTGCATGTTGGCCAGCGCGTTCGCCATGCCCGGCCCGCAATGCAGCAGCGTCGCGGCCGGCTTGTCGGCCATCCGGGCGTAGCCGTCGGCCGCGCCCGTCACGACGCCCTCGAACAGGCCGAGCACGCAGCGCATCTGCGGCTTGCGGTCGAGCGCTGCGACGAAATGCATCTCCGAGGTGCCGGGATTGGCGAAGCAGACATCGACCTCGTTGACGAGAAGCGTGTCGCACAGGCGGTCGGCGCCGTTCATGTCGGGCAATCCTTGGGCGGGGGATGAAGCGCTGAGCGCCGGAAGCCCGCAGGGGAGAAGAAGTTTCTCGGCGTGTCAAACAAGAGAAATTCATCGCCTGCCCGCATGACGCTGATCGACCGCTTGACGTAATTGCATATGCATTTAACCTGCCTTGGAACGAAGGTTGCATCCCGGTCGGCAATGCGGTGCGATGGCTGCAAGCCACGCCTCGGCCGGATGTCTCACAGGGGAAAGGTCTCGTCATGACAGGTTTCACGCGTATCGCGGCACTGGCCGGCACTGGCCTTGCGGCCCTCGTTCTCTCGGGGGCGGCGCAGGCGCAGACCAAGGTCGCCATCGGCATTTCGGGCTGGACCGGCTTCGCGCCGCTGACGCTCGCCAAGGAGGCCGGCATCTTCGCCAAGAATGGCCTCGACGTGACGATCAAGAAGATTCCGCAGAAGGACCGGCACCTCGCCATCGCGTCCGGCGACATCCAGTGCGCCGCGACCACGGTCGAGACCTGGATCGTCTGGGATGCAGCCGGGGTGAAGACCAAGCAGATCTTCCAGCTCGACAAAAGCTACGGGGCCGACGGCATGGTGACGCGCAGCGCCACGGGCTCGATCAAGGATCTCAAGGGCAAGACGGTCGCCGCATCTGCACCCGGAACCTCGCCCTATTTCGCGCTGGCCTGGTTCCTCAAGGAAAACGGCATGACGATCAAGGACGTGACGGTCGTCAACATGGAGCCGGCCGCGGCGGCCCAGGCCTTCATAGCCGGCCAGAACGACGCCGCCATGACCTATGAGCCCTATCTCTCGGCCGTGCGCGAAAAGCCGGACGCCGGCAAGATCATCGCCACCACGCTCGACTACCCGATGGTGATGGACACCTTCGGCTGCACCCCGGCCTTCCTCGCCGGCAATGATGCGGCCGCCGCTGCGCTGACCAAGAGCTATTTCGAAGCGCTGGACATGATCGCCAAGGAGAAGGACAAGGCCTACGGCATCATGGGCGCGGACGTGAAGCAGTCTGGCGAGGCCTTCGGCAAGTCGGCCGCCTATCTGAAATGGTCGGACGCGGCCGGCAACAAGGCCTTCTTCTCGGGCGAATGGCAGGCGTTTTCCGCCAAGGCGGCCGATCTGCTGCTGGAGATCGGCCTGATCAAGGCGAAGCCCGATCTGAGTACGCTGGTCGAGACGAAATACGTCGCGGGCGGCGCGAGCTGACGCCCACTATCCTCACCGTCATGCTCGGCCTTGTGCCGAGCATCCACGTCCTGGACGCAAGCGCGAGACGCAGGAAGACGTGGACGGTCGGGACAAGCCCGACCGTGACGGAAAAGGCGTGCCGTTCACCTCCGAAGTCGGAAGCCAGATGAAACCCCTCCAGCCGGTCTCCGCGCCGTCCCGCGTCGCCTATGGCATCGCCTTCTTCGCGCTGTTCGTCGCGATGTGGTCGGTCGCGACCTTCGGCGGCTTTGTCCAGAAGCTGTTCCTCGCCGACCCGCTGACGATGGTCCGCGAGGGCTGGGATCTGCTGACAAAATTCGGCTTCGCCTTCGACATCGGCATGACGATCTGGCGCGTCGTCGGCGGCTTCGTGCTGGCCGCCATCGTCGCCCTGCCGCTCGGCATCCTGATGGGAGCCTACAAGCCGATCGAGGCTTTGCTCGAGCCCTTCGTCTCGTTTGCGCGCTATCTGCCGGCCTCGGCCTTCATCCCGCTGCTGATCCTCTGGGCGGGCCTCGGCGAGGCGCAGAAGCTGCTGGTCATCTTCATCGGCTCGGTCTTCCAGCTCATCCTGATGATCGCCGTCGCTGTCGGCGGCATCAGGCGCGATCTTGTCGACGCCGCCTATACGCTGGGCGCGACCGACACCTCGGTGGTGCGCCGCGTGCTGCTGCCCAACGCCGCGCCCGAGATCGCCGAGATCTTCCGCCTCGTGCTGGGCTGGGCCTGGACCTATGTCATCGTCGCCGAGCTGATCGGCTCGTCGTCGGGCATCGGCCACATGATCACCAACAGCCAGGCGCTGCTCAACACCGGGCAGATCATCTTCGGCATCATCGTCATCGGGCTGATCGGGCTCGTTTCGGATTTCCTGTTCAAGGCGGTCAACCAGCGCCTGTTTCCATGGGCTGCCCGATGAGCAAGCTGAGCATCGAGGGCGTCGGGAAAGTGTTTCCGGCGCAAGGCAGCGGCCAGCCGACGCGCGCTCTGACGCCGACGACGCTGAACGTCGCCGACAACGACTTCATCACCATCCTTGGACCCTCGGGCTGCGGAAAATCGACGCTGCTGCGCATCATCGGCGGGCTGGAGACGGCGAGCGAAGGCCGGATCATGCTCGACGGCGCGCCGATGATGGGGCCGGGCGCCGGTCGCGGCTTCGTCTTCCAGAGCTACACGCTGTTTCCCTGGCTGAGCGTGGTCGAGAACATCGCCTTCGGCCTGCGCGAGAAG
>JBKJSB010000014.1:0-16426 GCA_046593015.1 Allobosea sp. | reverse complement strand
GCAAGACCACCCTGCTGCGCCTAATCGCCGGGCTCGACCGGCCGAGCGCCGGCCAGATCGTCCTGAACGGCGAGACGATTGGCGAGCCGCGCGCCGATGTCGGCGTGATCTTCCAGGAGCCGCGCCTGTTTCCCTGGCTGTCCGTCGCCGACAACGTCGCCTTCGGCCTGTCGCATCTCTCGGCCTTCGAGCGCGAGGGGCTGGTGACCAACGCGCTCGTCCGCGTCGGGCTGGCCGGCTACGAGAGGCGCTGGCCGCGCGAACTCTCCGGCGGCCAGCAGCAGCGCGTCGCGATCGCCCGCGCCCTGATCACGCGGCCCAAGCTCCTGCTGATGGACGAGCCCTTCTCGGCGCTAGACGCCACGACGCGGGCGAGCCTGCACGGTCATCTGCTGGCGCTGTGGGAGGAGAGCCGCCCGACCGTGGTGATGGTCACCCATGACGTCGAGGAGGCGGTGACGCTGGCCGACCGCATCATCGTGATGCAGCCCAAGCCCGGCCGCATCTTCGACGAACTGGACAACCCGCTCGCCCGCCCCCGCGACCGGCTCTCGCCCGCCTTCGAGGCGATCAAGCGCGACGCCCTGCGTACGCTCGACCGCTCGCTGCGCGACGAGGCGCCGCTGCAGAACAGGACGGCCGAGACGGCGGGGATGTGGTGGTAGCGGCTTCAGCTTGCCTTGCGATGAGCGTCCATGTAGCGCCGCAGCACCGCGTTCATACGCGCCTGATAGCCGCGTCCCTGTGCCTTGAACCAGGCGACGACGTCCTCGTCGAACTTTGCGTTGACGGGCGTCTTCTGCGGCGGCAAGCCGATGAAGGCTTCGGCCCAATCGTCGGCGGTCGTCGTGGGATTTTCGGCGTCGGCCTTCGCCATCGCCTCGATCTCGTCATCCGACAGCCTGTCGATGCGATCCCAATCGCTGCCGCCGGCGGAGCCTTTACGGGGCTTGTCGTCGGTCATGATAGACGCTCCTTTCCTCGCGGCTGGCCGGACGGACGGAAATCAGATGCATGCGGTTGCCGCGCGGCGTGAAGGTCACGTTGACGACGCGGCCATTGAATTCAGCCAGCATGTTGTAGCGATCCTCGCCATAGTCGAAGCGCCGGTCCTGCCGCGTCATCACGAAGCGCCCGTGGAAGACCGGATATCCGCGAAATCATAGCCATGGTTCCGCCGATTGAGTTCGCGCCTGCCGTCATCCCATGAACAGCGATCATCGGAACCCATGCTATAAATCTACATGATCGTGTAGATAATGCGACGGTGCTGGCTTGCCGGCCGGATTGGCGCTATCGCGCTCAGCAGCAGCCCAAACCCAATCGAAAGCGACCACCATGGACGTCACCGCCCTTCGTGCACTTCAGGCCCCTCTCAAGGATCAGTATCGCGAGACGCCCGAAGCCGGAATCGTCACGCTGAAGGCGCGCGGCGAACTCGACGACCAGCACATCGCCTGCAAGGTCGAGACCGGGCGCGCCATCGCGTTGGCTGGCCTGCATCCGGCGACGGGCGGCTCGGGCGCGGAGCTGTGCTCGGGCGACATGCTGCTGGAAGCGCTGGTCGCCTGCGCCGGCGTGACGCTGAAGGCCGTCGCGACCGCGCTGGAGATCGAGTTGAAGAAGGGGATCGTGCGGGCCGAGGGCGACCTCGATTTCCGCGGCACGCTCGGCGTCGCCAAGGATGCGCCGGTCGGCTTCAAGGCGATCCGGCTGTCCTTCGACGTCGAGACCGACGTCCCGCAGGAGAAGCTCGACACGCTGCTCAAGCTGACCGAGCGCTACTGCGTGGTGTTCCAGACGCTGAACGTGAAGCCGGAGCTGTCGGCCAAGCTCGCGATCGCCTGATTACTCCGCTGCATCCTTCAACGGCAAGCCGGCCGCAAACGGCAGCTTCGGCTCTCCCTTCGCATCGTCGAACTCCAGCGCGCCGATGCGTTCGCCGCGGCTGGTGACCTTGCCGGCCGAGGTGCGGATGCCGGCGACGTCCTCCTGCGCCTGGCGGAAATGCTGGTCGAGCTTTTCCGCCCTCTCGCCGAGGCGGCGCACGTCGGTCAGCAACTTGCCGACCTCGGACTGGATCACCTGCGCCTCCTCGCGCATGCGGGCGTCGCGCACCAGCGACTGCATGAGCTGGATCGCCAGCGCCAGCAGCGAGGGCGAGACGATCATGATCCGGGCGCGGCTCGCCTTCTGGATCACGTCGTCGAAATGCTCGTGCAGATCGGCATAGATCGATTCGGACGGCACGAAGAGCAGCGCCATGTCCTGAGTCTCGCCGGCGAGGAAATAGCGCTCGGCGATGTCCTTCACATGCACGCCGACATCGTTGCGCACCCGCACGCCGGCAGCCTTCTTCGCGTCGTCGCCGCGCGCCTCGCGCAGCATGGTGAAGCTCTCCAGCGGAAACTTGGCGTCGATGACGAGGCCGCGCCCGTCGCCCGGCAGCGTCACCAGGCAGTCCGGCCGCTTGCCGTTCGAGAGCTGGGGCTGGAACGAGAAGAAGGCGCTCGGCAAACCGTCGCGGATGATCGCCTCCATCCGGCCCTGACCGTAAGCCCCGCGCGCCTGCTTGTTGGAGAGCACGTCCTTCAGCGTCACGACCTCCGAGGTCAGGTCGGTCAGGTTCTTCTGGGCGGAATCGATCACCGCCAGCCGCTCCTGCAGCTTGCCGAGGCTCTCGGAGGTCTGGCGGACGTTCTGCTCCAGCCCCTGGCCGACCTTGTGGCTCAGCCCGTCCATGCGGTCGGCGACGAGGCGGGCGAGGTCGCCCTGCCGCGTCGAGAGGATCTCGGCCATGGACTGCATCCGCCCGGCGAGTTCGGCCTGGGCGCGGTTCATCTCGGCGACCTTGTCGTCCATCTCGCGGGCGCGCTCGGCCGCCATCGCGGCCTCGATCGCGCGCCGCGACGAGCCGCGCCACGACCCCGCGACGACGAGGACAAGCAGCAGCAGACTCAAGCCCGCGAAGCCGAGCGCGGCCTCGCTCCAGAGGACGGGTCTGGCGAGCACTATGAAGGCGATCTCGTTCATCGCGGCACCATAGCCGATTCGGATGAGAATTCCGAACGAAAGCGGAACGGTTTGACCGGCTGCCCACAACGGCTTATGTCGCGGCGTCGCTTCCGAAATTTCCGCGCAGAGCCCCCTATGGCCATCCGTCCGCTCGTCATCCTGCCCGACTCCGTGCTGCGCCAGGTTTCCGCGCCCGTCCTATCGGTCACGCCCGAGATCAAGAAGCTCGTCGCGGACATGTTCGACACCATGTACGACGCGCCCGGCATCGGGTTGGCCGCGATCCAGATCGGCGTGCCGAGCCGTGTCGTTACGATCGACCTCGCCAAGCCGGCACCCGAGGGCGAGGAGCCGGTGCCCAAAGACCCGCAGGTCTTCATCAATCCCGAGATCGTCTGGGCGTCCGACGAGATAAACACTCATGAGGAAGGCTGCCTCTCGATCCCGGAATATTACGAGGAGGTCGATCGGCCGGCGTCGATCAAGGTGCGTTACATGGACATCGACGGGAAGAACCATGAGATCGAGGCCGAGGGCATCCTCGCCACCTGCCTCCAGCACGAGATCGACCACCTTAACGGCGTGCTCTTCATCGACCATCTCTCGCGGCTGAAGCGCGAGCGCGTGACCAAGCGTTTCGCCAAGGTCGCGAGACGCGAGAGCGCGGCTTGAAACCGAGCTCGCACAAAACCTCCGCCCTCATCCTGAGGAGCCGCGCAGCGGCGTCTCGAAGGATCGTCCAGTTCGCTGCGGAGACATCTGGAGCATCCTTCGAGACGCGGTCTTCGACCGCTCCTCAGGATGAGGGCTTGGATATGGCTGCCAGTTTCGAGACGCCTGTCCCATGACCCTTCACGTCGTCTTCATGGGCACGCCCGATTTCGCCGTGCCGACGCTGACCGAGATCATCGGGCAGGGGCACGAGGTCGTGGCCTGTTATACCCGCGCACCGGCGCAGGCCGGGCGGGGGCTCGAACTGAAGCCTTCGGCCGTCCATCGTGCGGCGGAGCGCTTCGGCGTTCCGGTGCTGACGCCCAAGACGCTTCGGACGCCAGACGCCGTCGAGACCTTCGCCGCGCATCAGGCCGATGTCGCCGTCGTCGTCGCCTATGGCATGATCCTGCCCCAGAGCATCCTCGATCTGCCGGAACTCGGCTGCCTCAATTTGCACGCCTCGCTGCTGCCGCGCTGGCGCGGAGCCGCGCCGATCCAGCGGGCGGTGATGGCAGGCGACGCCGAGAGCGGCGTCTGCGTGATGAAGATGGAGGCTGGGCTCGACACCGGCCCTGTCGGCATGGTCGAGAAGCTCAGCCTCGGCCCTGACATGACGGCGGGCGAACTGCACGACGCGCTCGCGCCCTTGGGCGCGGACCTGATGACGCGTGCGCTGGCTGCCCTTGGGCGCGGGGGTCTGCGCTTTACGCCGCAGCCGGAGGAGGGCGTCACCTACGCCGCCAAGCTCACCAATGCCGAGGGCAGACTGAACTGGGCGCGCACGGCGAGCCAGGTCCACGATCTCGCGCGTGGCCTCTCGCCCTTTCCCGGCGCCTTCGCCGAGATCGATCTCGGCAAGGGCCCGGAGCGGCTGAAGGTCCTGCGCACGGCGCTGGCCGGCGGCGCGGCCGAGCCCGGCACGCTGCTCGACGGCGAGGGCACGGTCGCCTGCGCCGAGGGCGCGGTGAAGCTGCTTCTGGTCCAGCGCGCCGGCGGCAAGCCGATGAGCGGCGCGGAGTTTTTGCGCGGCACCAAACTGACGCCCGGCAGCAAGATCTAGATGAGCATGACATTGCCCGAAAACCGCTTCGCACTTTTCGGCGTAAGGCTCTGATGCCGCGCTACAAGCTCGTCATCGAATATGACGGCACGCCGTTCTCAGGGTGGCAGCGCCAGCTCAACGGCCCGTCGGTGCAGCAGAGCGTCGAGGAGTCGATCGAAGGCTTTTGCGGCCATCCGGTCAGGCTGCATTGCGCCGGGCGCACCGATGCCGGCGTCCACGCCACCCATCAAGTCGCCCATGTCGATCTCGACGAGGATTGGCGCACCGACGTCGTGCGCGACGCGACCAACGCCCGGCTGAAGCGCGTCCCGGTCGCAGTCGTCAGTGCCGAGGCGGTATCCGACGATTTCGACGCCCGCATCTCGGCCAGGCGGCGTCATTACATCTACCGCATCATCGACCGCCGCGCCCAGCCGGCGCTCGACCTGAACCGGCTCTGGCATGTGCCCGTCAAGCTCGACCACGAGGCGATGGACCGGGCCGCCAAGGCGCTGCTTGGCCATCACGATTTCACGGCCTTCCGCGCCGCCGAATGCCAGGCCAACAGCCCGATGCGCACGCTCGACCGCTTCGACATCAGGCGCGAGGGCGAGGAGATCGTGGCCTATGTCCATGCCCGCTCCTTCCTGCACCATCAGGTTCGCTCCATGGTCGGCTGCCTGAAAATGGTCGGGGCAGGGCGCTGGCTGGAGACCAGGCCCGGCAAGGTGCTGGCGTCGCGCGACCGGTCGCAGTGCGCCGCGCTGGCGCCGCCGTGCGGGTTGTATCTGGCGGGGGTGGATTACTGACGTTTCGTTATGGTCGGGACAAGCGCGACCATAACGGGACTCAAAACCCCCACAGGCCGAGCAGCCGCGTCACCCCCGCCTGCGCCAGAAAGCTCGCGCAGACCACGAGCAGCGCCACGCCGCGTTCGGGCCCGAGCGTCGCCACAGCCGCCGCATGGCGCAGTTTCGCGACGATCGCGGCGAAGGCGAGCCACTGCGCGATGGCGATCTCCGGCGTCGACCAACCGATCGCATAGACCAGCGCCGGCACGGCGAGCAGGCTGGCGCAGAGCACCTCCGTCCAGTTCCAGGCGATGACGAAGCCGGCGAAGGCGGGCGTTCGCAGCAGATGCGGGGCCAGGCCCGCGATCACCGTGGGGACCATGATGAAGGCCGCGATCTGCGAGACCAGCACCGCCATCACCAGCGGCGGCGACTGGAACAGGCCCGCTGCATTGGAGAGCCCGGCCATCCGGTTCTCTGCGGCGAGCACGGCGACCAGAGCCGGCGCGGTCAGAACCATGGCGAGGCAGGATCGGGTCAGGCCCTGCCGGGACAGGTCGAGTTCGGGCAGCGCGGTCGGGCCGGCCGACATCAGCCGCCAGGTTCCGCGCAGGCAACGGGTCACCGCATCGGCCGCCAAAAGCATCGCCCGCGCCCCAGCCTGTCCCCGTCGCACGACCGGCCGCATGCCGATGCGGATCGCCCGAACGACGTAAGACTTTCGACTGATAGATTAGGGACGCATCTGCCGCAGCGTCAAGCCTGCGGCGCGGCGAAATAGCTCATCAGCAGGCGGTGCGTGATCGCCTCCAGCGCGACGAGGTCGGCGACCGCGACCTCCTCGTTGACCTGATGCATCGTCTTGCCGACCGGGCCGTATTCGACGACCGGGCAATAGCTCTTGATGAAGCGCGCATCCGAGGTGCCGCCCGTGGTCGAGAGCGCCGGCCGCTTGCCGGTCTGCGCCTCGACGGCGTCCGCCACCATCGCCACGAACGGTCCCGGCTGCGTCAGGAAGGCGACCGCATTGGTCGGCTGGAACGCGATCTCGTAGCGCACTGTATTGCCGGCCGCTTCGCGCAGCCGGCGCTCGATCTCGGCGGCCAGCGCGTCGGGCGCCCACGCGTCGTTGAAGCGGATGTTGAACACGGCTTTCGCCTGCGCCGGCACGACATTGGTCGCGGGATTGCCGACGTCGAGCGTCGTCACCTCGAGATTGCTCGGGTGGAAATGCGCGGTGCCGGAGTCGAGCGGCGCAGCATCGAGCGACGCCAGCAGCCGGACCATGCCGCGGATCGGGTTGTCGGCGAGATGGGGATAGCCGACATGGCCCTGCTTGCCGTTGACGGTGAGTTTTCCGGTCAGCGAGCCGCGCCGGCCGATCTTGATCATGTCGCTCATCGCGGCCGGATTGGTCGGCTCGCCGAGCAGGCAATGGTCGAAGCGCTCGCCGCGCTTATGCGCCCAGTCCAGCAGCTTGACCGTGCCGTTGACCGCAGGTCCCTCCTCGTCGCCGGTGATGAGGAATGCGATCGAGCCCGGCGCGTCGGGATTGTCGCGGCGATAGCGCAGCGCGGCCGCGATCATGGCCGCCAGCCCGCCCTTCATGTCGCAGGCGCCGCGCCCGTGCAGCGCCCCGTCCGCGATCTCGCCGGAAAACGGGTCGCGGCTCCAGGCGGCGGCGTCGCCGACCGGCACGACGTCGGTATGGCCGGCGATGACGAAGACGGGGCTGTCCGTCCCGATGCGGGCATAGAGGTTCTCGACATCGGGCGTGCCGGGCTCGCCGAAGACCGGGCGATGCACATCGTAGCCTCCAGCCGTCAGAACGCTTCCCAGCAGGGCCAGCGCACCGCCCTCATCGGGCGTCACGGACGGGCAGCGGATCAGGGCCTGGGCGAGGGCGACGGGGTCGGTGGGGTCGAACGAAGGGATTTGGTTCATGCCGCCGGTTTAGCCTCGGCGGGCGCGGTCGCAACCGCCTCGTCGTCTGTGCGTGCGCCCGGCATGAGGCCGAGATCGACCAGCGCCACGACCCAGGCGATCAGCGAGATCGTATCCAGCGACGGCGTCCAAGCGCTCGACATCGCCGGCTTCAGTTCGCCCGGCAGGACGATCGCGCAGACCAGCAGGATGCCGAACATCGGCGCGCTGCCGCGATCCACGGCGCGCTTGGCGGCAAGCGCCGCCAGAGGAAACAGCGCGAACGCGTTCGCGAAGGCGGCGACCCGGGCGGCTTCGAGCGGCACGGCATGCTGGGCCGCCCGCTCGACCAGCAGCAAAGCAAGCGCGACCGCGACGCTGCCGAGCCAGAACGGCGCAAGGCCGATGCGGCCTTCGAGGGCGGTGAACAGGCGAACGAGCGACATGCATCAGGCTCCGGTCCGCCCTTGTCGCATGCTCCCGCGCCGGCTTGAAGCTTATGGTGAAGAAAAGGTTAACGTCGGCGGGGCAGGGCTGGCCCGAGAAAACGCTTGAACGCCCGCTGTCGCGCCGTTAGCTCCGGGTCGGACCCGATGCGATCGAAGTCCGCAGGGTTCCTGCGTGGCAGGTGACCGCCCGCATGTCCTGAGAGAGGTGTCCGCCATGACCATCCGCCTGCATCGCGGCGACCTGCCGGCCGATCTCGATCTCGGCCCCATCGTTGCGATCGACACCGAGACGCTTGGCCTGAATCCGCATCGCGACCGGCTCTGCGTGGTGCAGCTCTCGCGCGGCGATGGCTCGGCCGACGTGGTGCAGATCCCGAAGGGCGGCAGCCAGCCGGTCAATCTGATCCGGCTGCTCGCCGACCCTGCCGTGCTGAAGCTGTTCCACTTCGCCCGCTTCGACATCGCCGTGCTGCTGCACGCCTTCGGCGTCGTCACCGGGCCGGTGTTCTGCACCAAGATCGCCTCGAAGCTGACCCGGACCTATACCGATCGCCATGGTCTGAAGGATCTGGTCCGCGAACTCCTCGGCGTCGAATTGTCGAAGCAGCATCAATCCTCGGATTGGGGTGCGGAGATGCTGAGCGAAGCGCAACTCACCTACGCGGCGTCGGATGTGCTGCATCTGCACGCGCTGCACGCGAGATTGACGACCTTGCTGGCGCGCGAGAACCGCTCGCATCTTGCCGCGGCGAGCTTCGATTTCCTGCCATATCGCGCCGAACTCGATCTCGCCGGCTGGCCGGAAGCCGACATCTTTTCGCATACTTGACCAATTCCAGACATTTCTTTCGTGAATTCCGGGTTTCAATTCCACGAATCCCAGTCTGGTTATTGACAAATTCCAAGTCTCGTTGCGTCAATTTGATCGAGAGGCCTGTCGCTCGCATCCGCGAGACCGGCGCGCCGCCGACACGAAAAAGCCGTCAGCGGCTGCCATTTCGCGGGGCATGACTTTGGCGATGACATCGGACCATTGGGTCCCCGCTCCAACCGGCCGGCAAAACCCGCGTCAGGCGGTGTTCAGATCGGCGCGACGGCATACGTTCGTCGTGCGCTTCCTGCGCGTCGCGATCCCGCTCGGCGCCGTCGCCGCGGTTCTTGGCCTTGTCGTGACGCCGTTCCTGAGCCCGCTCCGCGCGTTGCCGGGGCTCTCCGGCGGCGCCGTCGGCATCCAGAACGGCAAGGTCAAGATGGAGACGCCGCGGCTGTCGGGCTATCGCAAGGACAACCGGCCCTATGAGGTCAATGCCGAAGCCGCGCTGCAGGACATCCGCAATCCCACCGAGGTCGAGCTGGTGACGCTGACGGCGCGCCTGCAGATGGAGCGCGAGGGCTGGGTCACGGTCAACGCGAAGACGGGGTTGTTCAACACGCAGGCCGAGAAGCTGAAACTGATCGACGATGTCAGGGTCCGCACTGAAACCGGCTACGACATCCGCATGCAGAACGCCGATATCGACTTCAAGGCCGGTACGGTCGTTTCCAGACAACCGGTCAAGGTCAATCTCGGCACCACCACGGTCGATGCCGATTCACTCGATGTGAAGGACAATGGCGCCTTGATCGTATTCGACGGGCGCGTGCGCGCGGTCATCGAGAATGCCCCCAAGGGCACGCTTGCTGGCCCTGAGCGCGAGGGCAGCAAGCCCGATCTGGAACTTCTGCGGCGGGCCGAGGTTGCGCCTGCGGCAGGTGGCGCGGCCTCGCCGCCCGCACAACCGAATTGAGACGCGACATGCAGCTTGCCTTGAGCCATCCGATCCTCGCCGCCGGGCTGGCCCTGATGGCGGCCGGCTTTGGCCCCGCTTTCGTCGCGCCAGCCGTCGCACAGCAGGCCAAGGTGGTCGTCGCGCAGGCGGCCCCAGCCGCTCCGGCGCAAGCAGGTCGCGGGCGCGGCCAGAACTCCCCGCTCGGCGGCCTCGGCGGCGACAGCAAGGAACCGATCAAGATCGACGCCGACAAGCTCGATGTGCTCGACAAGGAGAACAAGGCCGTCTTCACGGGTAAGGTCGTGGCAGTGCAGGGCGAGACCACGGTGCGCTGCTCGGTGATGACGGTATTCTACGAGGGCCGCAGCGGCGGGCCGGGCGGGGCTGGCGCGGCGCGGGCGGCGGGTCCCGCCGCGACGCCGGCAGCCGGCGGACAATCCAACGATTCCTCGATCAAGCGGATCGAATGCGCCGGGCCTGTCACGGTCGTCTCCAAGACGCAGGCCGCGACCTCCGACAACGCCGTCTTCGACCGGGCCAACAACGTCGTCATCATGACCGGCAATGTCGCGCTGAACGACGGCCCCAACATCACCCGCGGCGAGAAGCTGACCTACAATACCGTCACCGGCGTCGCCAATGTCGAGACCACGAGGGGCGGCCGCGTGCAGGGCTTCTTCGTCCCGAACTCCGAAACGGCAAAGCCCGGTGCGCCGGCTGCCGGTACGCCCGCCCGGCCTGCGCCCGCGCGCCCCGCCGCTCCGCCGACCAACTGAACGCACCACCGGCGCGGCTCCTGCCGCCGCCGACACGTCCGTTCCGCCGATTGCACGTTTCTCATGTCCGGCTCGCCATCAGTGACCATCCCCTATACGCCGCAGATCGACCAGACGGTCGCGCCCGCCGTCCAGCCCCGCGCCGGCGGCCTCATGGCGAAGTTGCGCGGCGTCTTCGCGCGCAGAGGCGGCGACAAGCCCGAGCGCATCACGGCGGCTTCGATCGGCGGCCCCGGCGTGCTGGCGGTCAGCGGCCTGCGCAAGAGCTATGGCGGTCGCAACGTCGTCAGCGAGGCGAGCCTTTTCGTGCGTCAGGGCGAGGCGGTCGGCCTGCTCGGCCCCAACGGCGCCGGCAAGACCACGATCTTCTACATGATCACCGGGCTGGTCGGGGCCGATCTCGGCGTGATCTCGCTGGAAGGCAACGACATCACCGAACTGCCGATGTATCAGCGCGCAAGGCTCGGCATCGGCTATCTGCCGCAGGAGGCCTCGATCTTTCGGGGCCTCTCGGTCGAGGACAATATCCGGGCGGTGCTCGAGGTCAGCGAGCCCAGCCGAAAGAGCCGCGAGCGCCAGCTCGACACGCTGCTGGAGGAGTTCAACATCGCGCGCCTGCGCAAATCACCCTCGATCGCGCTCTCGGGCGGCGAGCGGAGGCGCTGCGAGATCGCCCGCGCGCTTGCCGGCAAGCCATCCTTCATCCTGCTCGACGAACCCTTCGCCGGCATCGACCCGATCGCGGTCGGCGACATCCAGGCGCTGGTGCGGCAGTTGACCGATCGCGGCATCGGCGTGCTGATCACCGACCACAACGTTCGCGAGACGCTCGGCCTCGTCGACCGCGCCTACATCATCCATTCAGGGCGGGTGCTGACCGAAGGTTCGCCGGCCGAGATCATCGCCAATCCCGACGTGCGCCGGGTCTATCTGGGCGAGGATTTCCGGCTCTGACGTCGATGCGGGGCCGAAAGGCCTCATCCCGCGACATCATGTTGCAGTGCATTAACTTCCCTGCCCAAAGACGCGCCAAGGGCATTGCCGAGCCGCTCTGGCGGGTCTAGGCTCTCTCCGACAGGCAAGAAGCGTGCCGAAATGGCGCGCTGGCATGGAAGGGATTGCGAGCGCAATGGCGATGATGCCGCGCATGGAGTTGCGCCAGGGCCAGTCCCTGGTCATGACGCCGCAATTGCTGCAGGCGATCAAGCTCCTGCAATTGTCGCATCTCGAATTGCAGCACTTCGTCGAGGGCGAACTCGAGCGCAATCCGCTGCTGGAGCGCGACGAGCCGGGCGAGTTCCCGCTGCAGATCAGCGGCGAGGGCTCGCAGTCCTTCGAGTCGCATGCCGCCGACGCCGAGAGCTTCGCCCGCTCCGAAAGCCTGAACTCGCAGGAGGGCATGGAGAACCGGCTCGGCACCGGGCTCGACAACGTCTTCCAGAGCGAGCAGCCCAGCG
The DNA here is from genome assembly GCA_046593015.1 of Allobosea sp. Taxonomy (GTDB): domain Bacteria; phylum Pseudomonadota; class Alphaproteobacteria; order Rhizobiales; family Beijerinckiaceae; genus Allobosea. Next base: position 4,490 of record JBKJSB010000014.1, on the reverse strand, counting down.
TGGCGAGGCTCGACACGCGCGGGGCCGATTCCCTGCCCATCATCGGCGGGGCCTATGGCGGCTCGGGCGGCTCCTTCGAGGACAGCCCGGACGGCTTCGAGAGCGGCCTGACAGCGGAAGCCTCGCTGCGCGACCATCTCTCGGCCCAGCTCGACCTCGCCGTCACCGACCCGGCAGACCGCATCATCGGCAGCCATCTGATCGACGCCGTCGACGATTCCGGTTATCTCGGCGAGCCGATCCCGGAAATGGCCGAGCGTCTCGGCATCTCGATCGCCCGCATCGAGGGCGTACTGAAGATCGTGCAGGGCTTCGATCCCTCCGGCGTCGCGGCGCGCGATGTCTGCGAGTGCCTCTCGATCCAGCTTCGCGACCGCGACCGCTTCGACCCGGCGATGCAGTGCCTCGTCGCCAATCTGCACCTCGTCGCCAAGCGCGATTTCGCGGCGCTGAAGCGCATCTGCGGCGTCGACGACGAGGACATCGCCGACATGGTCGCCGAGATCCGGCGGCTCGACCCCAAACCCGGCCGGGGCTTTGGCGGCTCGACCGCCGAGACCGTGGTGCCCGACGTCTTCATCCGCGCCGCGCCCGACGGCTCGTGGCTGGTCGACCTCAACCCCGATACGCTGCCGCGCGTGCTGGTCAACCAGACCTACCACGCCAAGGTCTCGAAGGCGGCTGTGAAAGACGAGGACCGCGCCTTCATCGCCGAATGCCTGCAGACCGCGAACTGGCTGACGCGCTCGCTGGAGCAGCGCGCCCGCACCATCCTCAAGGTCGCCAGCGAAATCGTGCGGCAGCAGGACGGGTTCTTCGCCCATGGCGTCGAGCATTTGCGCCCGCTCAACCTCAAGACCGTCGCCGACGCCATCGGCATGCATGAATCGACGGTCTCGCGCGTCACCTCGAACAAATACCTGATCTGCTCGCGCGGCGTCTTCGAGATGAAGTACTTCTTCTCGGCCGCGATCTCGGCGACAGGCTATGGCGAGGCGCATTCGGCCGAGGCCGTGCGCTTCCGCATCAAGCAGATGATCGACGAGGAGACGCCCGCCGACGTTCTGTCCGACGACGCGATCGTCGCCAGGCTCAAGGGCAGCGGCATCGACATCGCGCGGCGCACCGTCGCGAAATACCGCGAATCCCTGCGCATTCCGTCCTCGATGGAGCGCCGCCGCGAGAAGGTCGCGATGGCGATGGGCAGCGCCCGCTGAGCGTTCAAGCGCGCTGAGGTCAGTTGGAAACACGTTGTCATCCTGGACAATCGCGCAGCGGCGCAGCTCCAGGATCCATCACAAAGCTTGGCGGCGCTCTATGGCGGGTCCTGGGTCGAAGCTGCGCGTCGCCCAGGATAACGGCGCGTTTCCGGTCAAAGTCATCCAGCCCCCGAAGCTCGCCCTGAGCGCGCCCGTGCCGGCATAGCTGACTTGGATTTCGTGATGTCGCCGCGCCGCAACATCGACGGATGACCTATGCATCCGGCTGGCTCGCTGACGCTGCGGCATGCTGCTTTCGGTCCTGCGGCGCTCATTGACATCCCCGTGACCCCGTCCTTACCTCCAATGTGTCGGCCTGATCGGGCCGTGTCTGCAACGGGCCTGGCGCGGAGAAGCGGGAACCGGTTTTTCGCTGAAGCCATGCCCAACCTGAAGTCGAGGACCGCGCCCGCAGGGCGGGGTCCCGGGAAGGGGAAGCGATCCATGAGCTTGCGAATCTCCGGCAAGAATCTCGATGTCGGCGAGGCCCTGCGCGGCCAGGCCGAGGCCCGCGTGGCGGCAGCCCTCAGCAAATATTACGAGGGCGGCTATCAGGGCCACGTCACCGTCGGCAAGGACGGCACCGCCTTCAAGACCGACGGCGTGCTTCATCTGTCGTCGGGCATCACGCTCGAGGCCTCGGGCACGGCCCATGACGCCTATGCCAGCCTCGACAAGATGGCCGAACGCATCGAGAAGCGCCTGCGCCGCTACAAGCGCAGGCTCAAGGACCGCTCCGCCTCCCAGAACGGCCGCGAGGCCGGCATCGAAATCCCCAGCTATGTGATCGCGGCGCCCGACGACGATATCGAGGAGATCGAGGCGGTTTCCGACGGCGACAACCCGGTGATCGTGGCCGAATCGACCAAATCCCTGCATGTTCTGACGGTCGGCGACGCGGTCGCCGAACTCGACCTGACCGGCGCGCCGGTCGTGATCTTCCGTCACGCTGGCAATGGCCGGATGAACGTCGTATACCGCCGCCGCGACGGCAATATCGGGTGGATCGATCCGCCGGCTTCGCTTTCCTAAGGCCAAGGGCAGACAGCCCGGCCGTAACGATTGAACTGTGCCTGGAGGGCTTCGTGCCCGGCACGGGACATGCATGGACTGGCGCATGACGCTGATCGACCTCCTGAGCCCCGCCGCGGTGATTTCGCCGCTGCGGGCCAATGGCAAGAAGCAGGCGCTGCAGGAACTGGCGCAGCATGCGGCGGGTTTGACCGGGCTGCCGGAGCGCGATCTCTATGAGGCGCTGCTGCAGCGCGAACGGCTGGGCTCCACCGGCATCGGCGACGGCATCGCCATTCCCCATGGCCGCATGGCCGGCATCGACCGGCTGGTCGGGCTCTTCGCCCGCGCCGAAAAACCGATCGATTTCGAGGCGCTGGACGGCCAGCCCGTCGACATCATCTTCGTGCTGATCGCGCCCGAGGGCGCCGGCGCCGACCATCTCAAGGCGCTGGCCCGCGTCGCGCGCGTGCTGCGCAACCACGCCGTGCTGGAGCAGGTCAGGCTGGTCCGCGACCCGGCGGCGATCTACGCGATCCTGGCCGATTCGGCCGCCAAGGCGGCGTGATTGGACCTGTTCCAGCGTAGGGCTTGGACAGGCTTTCCCGAAACGGTATGACGCCGCAATCAATTGGCGTCTCCTGAGCGACGACGCCCCTTCCGGAGCGCCGCCCATGGCCTATACCCATGTCGATCTCTTTCCGCTGGGCGAGGACACGACGCCCTATCGCAAGATCGGCAGCGAGGGCGTCTCGGTTGAAAAACTGGGCGACCGCGAGGTCCTGACCGTCTCGCGCGAGGCGATCCGCCAGCTCTCGGAGCAGGCCTTCATCGACATCAATCATCTGCTGCGGCCGGGCCATCTCGCCCAACTTGCAAAGATCCTTGACGATCCGGAGGCGACCGGCAATGACCGCTTCGTCGCCTATGAGCTGCTGAAGAACGCCAATATCGCGGCCGGCGGCGTGCTGCCGATGTGCCAGGACACCGGCACCGCCATCATCATGGGCAAGAAGGGTCGCAAGATCTGGACCGACGGCGACGACGAGGCGGCGCTCGGCGAGGGCGTGGCGGATGCCTATTTCAAGCGCAACCTGCGCTATTCGCAGGTCGCCCCGCTCTCGATGTTCGAGGAGAAGAACACCGCGACCAACCTGCCAGCGCAGATCGACATCTATGCCGAGGGCAAGGGCCATAACGAGGACGCCTATAAATTCCTCTTCGTCGCCAAGGGCGGCGGCTCGGCCAACAAGACCTTCCTGTTCCAGGCGACGCCCTCGCTTTTGACGAAGGACAGGATGCTCGCCTTCCTGAAGGAAAAAATCCTGACGCTGGGCACCGCTGCCTGCCCGCCCTACCATCTCGCAATCGTCATCGGCGGCACCTCTGCCGAACAGAACCTCAAGACGGTCAAGCTCGCCTCGACGAAATATCTCGACGCGCTGCCGACGCAAGGCTCCGAGAGCGGCCACGCCTTCCGCGATCTGGAGATGGAGGAGGAGATCCACAAACTGACGCAAGGCCTCGGCGTCGGCGCGCAGTTCGGCGGCAAGTATTTCTGCCATGACGTGCGTGTCGTCCGCCTGCCGCGCCATGGCGCCTCGCTGCCGATCGGGCTCGGCGTCTCCTGCTCGGCCGACCGCCAGGCCAAGGGCAAGATCACGAAGGACGGCATCTTTCTCGAGGCGCTGGAGACCGACCCGTCGAAATATTTGCCCGATATTGACGAGGACAAGCTCGGCGGCGACATGGTCCGGATCGATCTGAACCGGCCGATGGCCGACGTGCTGGCGACGCTGAGCCAATACCCGGTCAAGACGCGGCTTTCGCTGACCGGCACGATCATCGTCGCCCGCGATTCGGCGCATGCGAAAATCCGCGAGCGGCTGGAAGCGGGCCTCGGCATGCCCGACTATCTCAAGAACCACCCGGTCTATTACGCCGGTCCGGCCAAGACGCCCGACGGCATGGCCTCGGGCTCGTTCGGTCCCACGACGGCGGGGCGGATGGATTCCTTCGTCGACCAGTTCCAGTCCTTTGGCGGCTCGATGGTGATGCTCGCCAAGGGCAACCGCTCGGCGGCCGTGCGCGAAGCCTGCAAGCGCCATGGCGGCTTCTATCTCGGCTCGGTCGGCGGGCCGGCCGCGCGGCTGGCGCAGGACTGCATCCGCAAGATCGAGGTGCTCGAATATCCCGAGCTCGGCATGGAGGCGGTCTGGC
>JBKJSB010000122.1:0-15872 GCA_046593015.1 Allobosea sp. | reverse complement strand
AATCAATGGCGGGATCAGCGAGAGCCTGGGCATCAAGCCCGGCGACAAGGTCGAGCACCCGCTGTTCAAGCGCTGATCCCAAGCGCTGATCCATGGTGCGCTGCGTCCACTCGGCTGTTTCCATGGACGGCGTTCGATGCTATGCGGATCGCCGTCGCGGCCGGCAGGCGAGAAAGCCGCGCGACGGGCCTGCGACTGACGAAAGTCGCATGCCGGATGTCGGGGTATAGCGCAGCCCGGTAGCGCATCTGCTTTGGGAGCAGAGGGTCCCAGGTTCGAATCCTGGTGCCCCGACCATTTTCTTGCAAATATGCGGCCTGTTCGGCCGGCGACCTGTGGAGCGACGAGCGAGATCATGACCGCACGCATCTACCGCCCCGCCCGCACGGCGATGCAGTCCGGCACTGCCAAGACCGAGCGCTGGCTGCTCGAATACGAGCCGGAGCAGCCGCGCGAGATCGAGCCGTTGATGGGCTGGACCTCCTCGGGGGACATGAAGAGCCAGCTCAAGCTCTGGTTCGACGGCCGCGACGAGGCTATCGCCTATGCCACCCGCAACGGCATCCCCTTCCGGGTCGATGAGCCGCACGAGGCCAGACGCCGCTCGATGGCCTATTCGGACAATTTCAAGTTCGGCCGTGTCGGGCAGTGGACGCATTGACCGGGACGCAGTGATTTATGCCTTGAGCAGGACGCACGCTTCGTGCGTCTTCTCCGGATCGGCGGGGTCATCTCCCTGCCGTGACGGGCCCGTAGCTCAGATGGATAGAGCAGCAGCCTTCTAAGCTGCTGGTCGCTGGTTCGAATCCAGCCGGGCTCGCCATTCCACTGATAGAGAAGTCTCCGGTTCAGGAGTTCCTCATTCTGACAAGCAGTGAGAACGCATTCTGACTTTTTGCCGACGTCTCTCCGGCTGGCCCGACGCTTCTGGGCGCCGTTTGCGACCTGGCTCATCGTTCTCTTGACGTAGCGGAGCAGCATCTTCGGGCTCCTCCGAGCCGACTGTGCCAGGATCTCGCGATGCGTCATGTCCGCGTCGCCCGCCTCGGCCGGTCATTTCCATCGCAGCAATGAAAGAACGCCTGCAGTTGCTCGAATGTTGCGTTGACAGAGGGCACGGACGACTCGTCGAGGCTCATGTTGCGAGACCCCCGTCCGCGAAGATTGCAAGTCAACAATGGTATTGCCTGTGAGCTGCACAACCGGTGCGGCGACGAGCTGGAGCGGCCCGCTGGCCAGCCTGAGTAGTTTCCGACCCTTCCGCCATCTCCCGAAGAGCAGCAATTTTGCGAGCCAAAGAATGGGTGCGCTCATTGCATTTCGATGGTTTCGGGAGAAGCAGATGCCTTTCAAGGATACCCTCCTTCAGCTCAGCAGCTACCCGAACGCGTCGCCGGCTTCGACGATCGAATAGGGCGTTGCGATTGCGGCCCTGTTGCAGGCCAACGTCACGGCGTTGATGTTCGAATTCGATATTGCGGTACCGGGAACGATCGTTCCAGGCGCCCTCTTTAACATCGGCGGCATGATCGATGCGGAACGCAGAAAGAGCGCTGCGAACGCCAAGATGGGCCTCGAGGCCTTCGCCGCCGCAGCGGCAAAACGCGACGTTGTCCATGATCACTTGCTCGAACTGTGCACCACGGCCCGTATTCCCGGCGCTGTGATCGAGCATGCGCGATTGCGCGATCTGACGATCATACCGGTCGAAGATCCAGCGGGCTTCCAGCAACACCTCGCCGAATGCGTGATCTTCGGGTCAGGGCGACCAGTCATCGTAGTCCCCGCAGAGCCAAAACGTGGTTCCCTCAGACTGGATACCATCGGCATCGCCTGGGATTTCAGCCGTCCGGCAGCCCGCGCAATCGCCGACGCCATGCCGATCCTGCAGGCGGCCAAGACTGTTCGCGCCGTGACCGTGACGAACGAGAAAAACATCGATACGCGACGTTCCGGTGTGGATCTGGCCCGTCACCTGGCGTTGCATGGCATCACGCTGATCCTCGACGAGGAAGATGCGGCAGGTCGATCGATCGGGCATGCGCTCGAGGACTACGCGGACAAGCATGACCTCGATCTCCTCGTCATGGGCGCCTACGGCCACTGGAGGGTGAGGGACTTCTTTCTGGGTGGCGCGACGAAGAGCTTCGTCGCCAAACCGAAACTCCCGATCTTTTTGTCTCATTAGGATCATCGGTCGCTGGTGGCGCTCGCCCTGCGTGACTTTAAATCGGGGCGCAGACACCGAGCAACTCGCCGCCTTGACTGAGTAAAAACCGAGGCTGCCGCCCGCTGAGACAGGGTGTCATTGTGCTTGCCTTCAACGACGGACGGCGCAGATCCCATGATCCCAACTAGCTCACGCAAGGTGGCTGCACTGCCGCCTCGGCTGCTGTTCCTTGTTACTTTGGCAAGCCAGAAATGTGACGTGTCGGACGATACGGCTGTTGCTGGTGTTGCTTGGCACGTTTGCGGTCATTCAGACGAGCCATGCCATGCCGGCCGATGCGCAGCGGCCGGAGAACGCCGAGAGCGCACAGGTCGGCCGCGAGGTGGCGCAGCGCCATTGCAGCGGCTGCCACGCGACCGGCCCGACCGGCCTGAGCCCAAATCCCAAATCGCCGCCGTTCCCGCTGATCGCCGAGCGCTTCGAGAACGACAACCCAGCCCCCGTGCTGATCGACGGAACGGTCGTACGTCACCCGGGCATGCCTGAATTCCGGCTGCTGGAGCACGAGACGGACGGTCTCGTCGCCTATATCCGGCGGATCTCCCGCAGGTGGAAACCAGCGGTAGATTGACCGCCTGCGTCAGCAAAAGCGAGCACGACACATGACCAGAACCGGCATTCCTTTAGCAGGGATTCCCATTGCGATGATCCTCTTCACCGCTTTCGCTTTGCTGAACAGCCCGCAAAATAGCCTGGCACAAAGCGGTGGCGACGCTGTAGCGGGCAAACTGGTCGCCTCGTCGCTCTGCGTCCAATGCCACCGGATCGATGGTGTCGACCGAAGCCCGGATCGTGTGCCGCCGAATTTTGGCGCGATCGCGGACATGGCCTCCCAGACCGAGACGTCGCTGCGCGTCTTCCTCCGGACGCCGCATGGCGACATGCTCCGCTATCAGTTCACCGGACCCGAGACCGAAGACGTGATCGCCTACATCAGAAGCCTGAGATCGCGCTGACCTGTGCGCCGTCGCGGACGCCGGACTGTCCCGGCGGGCCTACCGATCCGCCTTCAAATCTATCACGATCCGCGCCGTCTCGGGCTCCGAGGCGTCCTCGTCGTTGGCGAAGCCGAGTTCGCTCGCCATAGCGAGCATGGTCGTATTCTCGCGCAGCACGTCGCCATAGAGCTGGTTGTAGCCGGCCCGCTTCGCATGGGCGATGATCTCCATCATCAGGCGGTAACCGAGGCCGCGCCCCTTCATGTCGGACCGGACGAGGACGGCGAACTCGGCCTTGTCCTTCTCGGGGTCCCCGATCAGGCGCACGACACCCAGGATGGGCGCGGTCCCATAAGCGGCGCCCGGTTCCGTCGCCACCAGCGCCATCTCTCGGTCGTAGTCGATCTGGGAGAGCCGCGCCGCCATATCGTGCGGAAACACCTTCAACTGCCCGAGGAAGCGCAGCCTGACGTCCTGCGGCGAGCATCGCGTAACCATGGCGACCAGCGGAGTCTCATCCTCGGGGCGGATCGGTCTGAGCCGTAAGCGCTCCCCGTCAGCAAGCGTGATGTCGTGCTCGAGTTCGCGCGGATAGGGGCTGATCGCCAGTTTGGCCGGTGCATCGGAGCCGGCATCGATGACGACGCGTGCGTCGATCGCGATGACGCCGGACGCATCGGCCAGCAGCGGGTTGATGTCCAGTTCGCGCACTTCCGGCAGAAGGATCACAAGCTCCGACAGCCGCAGCATCACGTCCACGATCGGCTCCAGCGGGGCGGGCGGCACGTCGCGGAAGCCTGCCAGCAGTTTCGAGATACGGGTCCGCTCGATCATATCGATCGCCAGCACGGAATTGAGCGGCGGCAGGCCGATCGCGCGGTCCGCGATCACTTCGGTCGCCTTGCCACCGCGTCCAAACAGCAGCACGGGGCCGAACGTCTCGTCGCGCGCGATACCCAAGATCAGCTCCAGCGCGTGGGGCCGTGAAATCATCGGCTGTATGGTGAAGCCCGACAGCTTCGCCTGCGGCGCGATGGCGCCCACCTTGTCCAGCATGGATCGAGCGGCGGCCTCGACCGCGGCGCCCGATGCCAGATTGAGGGCGACACCGCCGACGTCGGACTTGTGAGTGATGTCCGGAGACAGGATCTTGAGCGCGACCAGACCGCCCAGCCCGACGAACAGCTCGGACGCTTCCTTCGGCGTCCTGGCGATCAGGGTCTGCACTGTCGGGATACCAAACAGGGCCAGAAGAGCCTTCGCCTCCACCTCGCTCAATGTCTGCCGCCCCTCACTGGTCACGACCTGGAAAAGCCGGCGCGCCTCATCGACCGTGGCCTGGGTGATCGAGACCCCGGCCGACGGTGTTTCCAGCAGCAGGGTCTGGTTGCGCCTGAATTCGACGAGATGGGTGAAGGCGCGCACGGCGGCCTCCGGCGTCGAGAAGGCCGGCACCTTGTTCTTGCGCAGAAGCGCCCGGGACGGCGCCGCCGCAGTGCCGCCAAGCCAGTTGGTCAGGATCGGAACGGCAGGTCGCTTCGAGACGGCGTCGATCACGGCGAGCGCCGCATCCTGCCCGTCCGTGACGGCGGTCGGGCAGTTGATGACGAGGATCGCGTCGCTGTCGCGTTCCGCCATGATCACCTCGAGCGCGGCGGCGTAGCGCTCGGCCGTGGCGTCGCCAATGATGTCGACCGGGTTGCCGCGCGACCATGTCGCCGGCAGCACGCCATCGAGCCGTGCGATCGCCGCCTCGCTGAGCGGCGCGAGCCTGCCGCCGCGCGCCATCAGCGCATCGACGGCCAGTACGCCGGCCCCGCCGCCATTGGTCAGGATGGTCATGCGGTCGCCGCCGACCCGCATTCCGGTCGCCAGGATCGCAACGGCAGCGAAGAGCTCGTCGAGCTCGGCGACGCGAAGCAGGCCGGCACGACGGAAGGCGGCGTCGTAGACCGCGTCCGAACCGGCGAGAGCGCCTGTATGCGAAAGCGCCGCTTTCGCGCCCGCCGCGCTGCGGCCGGATTTGACGACGAGCACGGGCTTGGTGCGCGCCGCAGCCCGCGCCGCCGACATGAATTTGCGCGCATGGGTGACGTTCTCGACATAGAGCAGGATCGCGCGCGTTGCCGGATCGCTCGAGAGGAAATCAAGCATGTCGCCGAAATCGACATCGCTCATGTCGCCGAGCGAGACCACATGCGAAAAGCCGATCCCGCGCTCGTCGGCCCAGTCGAGCATCGCCGTGGCGATGGCCCCGGACTGGCTGACCAGCGCGATGCCGCCGCGGCGTGGCGTCACATGGGCGAAGCTCGCATTGATGCCCTTGTGAGGCGACATCACGCCGAGGCAGTTGGGCCCGACCAGCCGCATCAGATGGGGACGGGCCGCATCGAGCATCCGCTGGCGCAGTGTTTCTGCTTCAGCACTGCCGCCGAAGCCAGCGCTGATGACGATGGCGGCCCGACAACCCCGTTCTCCGAGTTCGGCGATCAGCCCCGGAACCGAAGGCGCAGGCGTCGCCAGCACGGCGAGGTCGATGTCGGTCGGCAGCTCCGCAATCGAGCGGTAGTTCAGGGTCGAGAGGATGGCCGTCTCATGCGGATTGACCGTCATGATCGGTCCGGCGAAGCCGGCGCCGAGCAGGTTCTGCGCCAGCACACGCCCGATCGAGTGAGGCGTATTGCTGGCGCCGACCAGCGCGATCGAGCCTGGCGCGAACAAGGCGTCGAAGTTTCTGCTGCTCACGGCTTCAGTCCGGATCCGACGCGTAACCCGGCTACGATCGGCTTGCCGCGGTTGACCGCTTGTCGATCGGGCACGGACGACAGGCGATGCCTGTTCCGCATCACGAGGCGACCTTGTCGTTTGCCGGCGATGCCGCGAGAGCAAGGCGGGCAAGCGCCGGAAGAGATTTCGACCCCGTCTTCTGCATGATCGAGGCGCGGTGGTTTTCCACGGTGCGCTGGCTGATTCCGAGATCGGCCGCGATGTTCTTGCTGGGGTGGCCGGCCAGCACGAGGTCCATGATCTGACGCTGTCGCGGCGTGAGCCCGCCGACATGCCTGACGGCGCTGTCGCGCCAGGCCGCGCGTTTGCTCTCATCGCGGGATTGCTCGAGTGCGCGCCCGACGCTGGCAAGCAGTTCATTCCGGCTGATCGGTTTCTCGATGAAATCGACCGCGCCTGCCTTCATGGCCTCGACCGCCATCGGGACGTCGCTGCTGCCGGTGATCATGATGGCGGGGAGATGATGGCCTTGCTCGTTGAGATGGCGCAGCAGGGCGAGCCCGCTCATCCCGGGCAGATAAGCGTCAACCAGGAGGCAGGCGCCGTCGCCTGGATGATAGGCCGCGAGAAAGCCCTCGCAGCTCGCATAGGCGGCGACGGGGTGGCCGTTATCCTCCAGCACGGTACGAAGCGCCGTTCGGACCTGATCATCATCATCGACGATGAAGATGACGGGGTGGTTCAGGTCCGTCTCGCCTTGCGTCAGGCGCAACGGCTTTGCGGCAGGCTGCTCCGATGGAGAGGCAAGCATGGTCTGGATCGTCTGGATGACCTCTTTCGCATCCACGGGCTTGTTCAGGTGCTTGCAGCGGGCAATGGCGATGGCGCGCAGGGTTTCGGTCGAGATGTCGCCGGCCAGGATGATGACTGGGATGTCGCGGTCGGCCTGCTGCCGCAGTTTGGTTGCCGTTTGAAGCCCGTCCATCCCATTGGGAAGATTGTAGTCCGACAGGATGAGATCGGGGTGGGCCGACCCGCCGGCCATCATGGCGAGCGCGCTCAGGCCGTCGGGCGCGGCCAGCGTGCGATGCCCGTCCTCCTTCAGAAGGAGGACAAGAAGATCGCGCAGATCCGGCTCATCCTCGATGATCATGATCGTTCCGGCCCTGTGAACCGACGCTGGCGAGAGTTCGGCTCGCTGGCGAGGTCGATCGATCACGGCATCAGTCCTATCAAGCACGCGTTCGGTTTCGATCATGAACACCGAGCCCTTGCCCGGACTCGATCGAACGGTGACGACATGACCAAGCAGGTCGCCGAGGCGCTTGACGATAGAAAGACCCAGACCCAGGCCCAGACTGCGTTGACGCGCGGCGTTGTCGAGCTGGTGATACTCGTCAAAAATCGCGTGCAGCTCGTGGTCGGGGATACCGATCCCGCTGTCCCAGATTTCGATGCTGAGCTTGCCGGCGCGGCGTCGGCAGCCGAGCAGAACCTTGCCGGTCTTGGTGTATTTCAAGGCGTTCGACAGCAGGTTTCGAACCATTTGCTCGAGCAGATGAGGGTCGCTTCGGATCGTCAGGCTGCAGGTGACGACGTCCAGCGCCAATCCCTGCGCTTGTGCGTGATCACGAAATTCGTCTCGCAGCCGCGCCAGCAGATCGCCTATCGGGAATTCGACGATCTCGGCGTGGACGGTGCCGGCTTCTATCTGATTGATGTCGAGAAGGGTGTTCAGCATGCCCGACATCGCGCCGACCGTATCGCCGAGCCTGGCGACCAGCCTCTTGGCCTTGTCACCGTCGACGGCCTTTTCCAGCAGCCCTTGCAACAGCGCCAGGCTTTGCAGGGGTTGTCGCAGGTCATGGCTCGCGGCCGCCAGGAAGCGTGACTTTGCGACGTTTGCCGTCTCGGATTGTCGTTTCGCCATCTCCAGTGCGCGGGCGGCCAGCTTCTGCTCGGTGATGTCGGTGAAGGTGATGACGACGCCTTCGACTCGCTGGTCGTGAGCGCGATAGGGCATGATCCGCCGCGAGAACCAGATGCCGTTCTTGCCCTCGATCTTGCGTTCGAGGGCGGCATGGGTCTGGAGAACGGTCTGGGCATCGACGGGCAGCGAGCCGTCGGCGGCGAGCGAGTTGAGATCGGCCAGAGGCCGGCCTACATCGCCGGGAATGACGTTGAAGAGCGATTTCGTCGCTGGTGTGAAGAACCTGATCTTGAGCTCGCGGTCGAGAAAGACCGTCGCGACATCCGTGCTGTAGAGCACGTTCTGCAAATCGTCGGAGGTGGTGCGCTGGCGCTCAAGCGTTTCCTGGAGCTGGCCGTTGAGCGCGGTCAGCTCTTCGTTGAGCGATTGCAGCTCCTCCTTGGAGGTCAGGAGTTCCTCATTGGTGGACTGGAACTCCTCGTTCACCGAGAGCGCCTCTTCATTGACTGCGCGCTGCTCCTCGGTGGACATTTCGAGGTTGCGGATCGCCTCCCGAAGCTCGGCCTTGGTCGCGTCGAGTTCCTGCTCGAGTTCAGCGACGCGGGGCGCATCGCCCGCCGCGACAGGGCGTGGTTTGCGATCGGTTCTGGCCTCGTCAATGAAACAGATCAGAAACAGCCGCTCGCCGTCATACCGCAGCGGACGCACAGAAACGGTGAACGGGTGCGCCGTTGCACCATGACCGGCGCGGCCGCCCGAGACCACAACCGGCACGTTGCCATGCATCGCCTTCTGAAGCGCGGCCCGGAGCTTGGTACGCAAGCCCTCCGGCGCCATGGCGAAGAGGTCATGGCTCGGATGCCCGGGAGCGATGTGCAGGTAGCGGTCGGTCGGTCCCAGCGAGTACAGGCACTCGTGGCCAGCGTTGATCAGGACCGCCGCCGGAGCATGGTTTTCGATAACCGTTCGCCGGCACAATTCGGCCAACGCAGTCTGGCGCGATTGCGTTGGACTTTGCCCCGGTCGGGCCGGCGCCCGCATGCCATCGCTTGGACCAAACGAGAAACCCGCCTCGCCAGGTCGGCTGCGGCCGACATGACGATAGAGGCGATGGGTTTTCGAGATGACTTCGTATCTGCCGTCGCTTTGCCCGACCGTTTCAGAACTGCCGAGCAGAAGGATGCCACCTTCGCGCAATGCGAAATGGAACAACGAGATGATCTTGGCCTGGGCCTCGGGTCGCAGATAAATCAGCAGGTTTCGGCATGAGACCATGTCGAGGCGCGAGAAGGGCGGGTCGGCCAGCACGTCCTGAACCGTGAACACGACCATGCCGCGCAGGTCGGGCAGCACCCGATAGGTTTGCTCCTCCTTGCTGAAGAAGCGTGCGAGGCGCTCCGGGGAAACGTCGGCCTCGATCGCGTTCGAGTAGAGACCCTCCCGGGCACTGGCAACCGCCTCGGCATCGACATCGGAGGCGAATAACTGCAGCTTCATCTCGCTCTTGGCTGCTGTTATCTGCTCTCGGAAAAGCATGGCGAGCGAGTAGGTTTCTTCTCCGGTGCTGCAGCCCGCGATCCAGATGCGCAGGGGCTGGTCCTTGGGATGCTTCGCGATCAACTCCGGGATGATGGTCTCGGCCAACAGGGTGAAGGCCTTGGGATCGCGAAAAAAGCTCGTAACGTGAATCAACAGGTCTTTGGCGAGGAGGTTCAACTCGTTTGGATCGCGCCGCAGCAAGTCCAGATAGCTTGCCATGCCATCGGTTTCGACCCTTGAGAGCCCCCGTCGACGCTCGATACGGCGTTGCAGCGTGCCGGACTTGTACAGCGTGAAGTCATGCGCGGTCTTCGCGCGCAGAAGTTTGACAATGCTTGCCAACCAGGGCTCCTCAGCCTCTCTGGCAGGAGTGTCCGCGCGCGACGCCGATTTTGCGGGTCGCTTCGCGGCTTTTATGAGCGCTGCCGGCATGTCCGAAATCGGAAGGGTCAGGTGGACGGCGCCGGTCGCGATCGCGCTTCGCGACATGCCGTCATGGCCGGCTTCGAGAGGATCCTGGGCGATGACGAAGCCGCCATGCTCTTTCACGGCCTGTATGCCCATGCTTCCATCTGTTCCGGTGCCCGACAGCACGATGGCGATGGCACGAGACCCGCAATCCTGCGCCATCGAGCGCAACAGAAAGTCGAAAGGCAGTCGCGCGCCATGGCGCTCTTGCGGCTCGGACAGATGAATGAGCCCATTGGTCACCGACAGATAGCTGCCGGGCGGAATGACGTAGAGATGGTCGCCTTCCACGTGCGCGCCATCGGCCGCTTGCAGAACCGTCATCGACGAGTGGCCGGCCAGCAAATCGACCATCATGCTCTTGTGGGTCGGTTCGAGATGCTGGATGAGGATGAACGCCATGCCATGGCGGGCTGGCATGACGTCCAGCAGATTGCGACATGCTTCGAGCCCACCGGCCGAGGCTCCAATGGCGACGACCACGACGCCGTCGGAGCTGGCGGCAGATGTATTTTGCTTCGGCAGCGACGAGCGGCGCTTGGATTTCGCGGCTGCTGCTTTGGCTGGCGAAGGCTTCCGTGACATGCGGGCTTCGCTTTCTGGGCGCTGGGTTGCAAGCCCCGTACGGGGTTCTTAGCACGCCCGGACGCGAACCGGGTCTTTATATGGGGCCGAACAATCCGGTCCGTCGTGCCGGTCGAAATACCGGCCGCTGCGCGACGTGAGTATTTTCCGACCCTGCTGCTACCGGTTGAACGCCGGTTAAGGTCTGTTTCAGACCTCACGTCGCGCTATCATCTGAACGGCCTGCAGCGCAGTTTCGTTCCGGGACTTGGTCGAAAAGGCGCCAGCAGGAATTTTCCGTGATGCAATCGCTCCAGGTGCTGGTTGTCGAGGATGAGTCCGTCATCGGGACACTCCTTGCCGAAGTTCTGCAGGAACTCGGACACGATGTCATTGCCATTGAGGCGACCGAAGACGGCGCGGTGGCTGCTGCCGCTGCAAACAGGCCCGAGCTGATGATCGTCGATGCGCGGCTGCGGCAGGGCAGTGGCGTCACAGCAGTCGAGCGGATACTCCGCGAGGGCTTCATCCCCCATCTCTTCGTCAGCGGCGATCGGTTGAACCCAGAAGGGCTCTGTTCACGAGCCATCATCCTCCAGAAGCCCTTCATGGAAGCCGAACTGGTCTCCGCCATCGCGCGTGCCGTCGCCGACAGTTCAGCGGCCTGGAGTGAATAATTTCCGAACCTCCCGCAGCGCGGTCCTCGATCACCAAGGCCCCGCATGGAATCGATCGACTGCCACGATCAGGGATGCGTCGATGGCTACCCTCGATCGACAATCTGCGCGGCCTTCGATGTTTCAACAGGCGGAGAACCGCATGCGGACGATCAGTGCCATCTTCATCCCGAGTGTCTCAGGGTGGCCGCGATGCGTCTCGTGATCGCACTGGGCGGCAACGCGCTGGTGAAGCGCGGCGAGGCCATGACCGCTGAGACGCAGCGCGCCAACATCCGGCTTGCGGCTGCGCCGCTGGCTGCTCTGATCGGGCAGGGGCACGAGCTCATCATCACGCATGGCAACGGCCCTCAGGTCGGGCTGCTGGCGCTGCAGGCCGCCGCCGGCCCAAAGGACGGCGCCTATCCGCTCGATATTCTCGGCGCGGAGACCGACGGCATGATCGGTTACCTGATCGAACAGGAACTCGGCAATCTGCTGCCTGACAGCGCCTTGATGGCGACGCTGCTGACCCAGATTCGCGTCGATCCAGCCGATCCGGCCTTCACGAATCCGACCAAGCCGATCGGCCCGATGTATGACGAGCTGACGAGCCAGCACATCACGGCGCAGCGCGGCTGGCAGTTCGCTCGCGACGGGCAGAAATGGCGTCGCGTCGTGGCGTCGCCGGAACCGCTCGAAATCCTGGAACTTCGGGTTATCGCCCTGCTGGTCGAGCGCGGCGTCGTCGTGATCTGTGCGGGGGGCGGCGGCATCCCTGTGGTCGCGCGTGACGATGGAAGTCTGATCGGCATCGAGGCAGTGATCGACAAGGATCGCGCGAGCGAGCTTCTCGCGCGCCAGCTCAGGGCCGACATGCTGATGCTTCTGACCGACGTCGATGCCGTCTATCGCGATTTTGGAGAGCCGACGGCGCGCGCCATCGCTACTGTCGGAGCGCTTTCTCTGCAGTCAGACCAGTTCGCAATCGGATCAATGGGACCCAAGATCGAAGCCGCGACGCGGTTTGTGCAGGCAACAGGCGGAAAGGCCGCAATAGGACGTCTCCAGGACGCTGCCGCGATCCTGCATGGAGAGGCCGGGACGACCGTTGCCGCCGGTGATGGGGCGGTCGAATTCCGTTGAGCGGCAGTGCTTTCAATCGATGTGACACCGGGACAATGGCCGCGCACCAAGCATAAGGGGAGCGGGGTCATACATTCTGGCCGAGCCCAACCATGTGGCCGATTGCATCACCGTTCGCGGCTCCTTCGTCGGCAACCGCCAGGACATGGCCGAGGCGCTGGCTCTCGCCGCCGACGGCAAGGTCAGGGCCGATATCGAATTGCAGCCGCTTTCGGCGATCAATGATGTCTTCGAGCGCTTGCAAAATGGCGAGGTCCCCGCCCGCGTCGTGATCGAGTTCGGGGCGCAGTGACGCTGCACGCGCAGTGTCCAATGTGAATCCCGGAGACCAGCGACGATGACGATCATGAACCATCAGATCCTGCTGGCGAGCCGGCCGAAGGGCGAGGCCTCGACCGATAACTTCAAGAGCGTCGAGACACCGCTGGCGCCGTTGGGCGACGGGCAGGTTCTGGTCCGCAACCAGTTCCTCTCGCTCGATCCCTACATGCGCGGCCGCATGAACGACACGAAATCCTACACCGCGCCTCAGGCGCTGAACGCTGTCATGGGTGGTGGGACGGTCGGTACGGTCGTCGACAGCCGCAACCCGCAATGGCACGCCGGCGATACGGTGGCGACCATGCTGGGCTGGCAGGACTACGGCGTCTCGAACGGCTCCGATCTGCGCAAGATCGACATGGCGCTCGCGCCGATCTCGGCTTACCTCGGCGTTCTGGGCATGCCGGGCGTCACGGCTGGTATGGGCTGAACCGGATTTGCTGCCCAAAGGCGGGCGAGACGGTCGCGGTCAGCGCTGCGAGCGGCGCCGTGGGCAGCGTTGTCGGCCAATTGGCGAAGCATCAAGGCTGTCGCGTCGTCGGCATCGCCGGCGGATCGGTCAAGTGCAACTACGTCACCGGTGAACTCGGCTTCGATGCCTGCGTCGACTACAAGGCCGGCCAGCTCGCCGCCGATCTGCAAGCGGCCGCGCCGGGCGGGATCGACGCCTATTTCGACAATGTCGGCGGCGCGGTGCTGGATGCGGTCATGCCGAGGATGAACGCCCACGGACGCATCGCGGTCTGCGGCGCCATCGCAGGGTATGACGGGGCAAGATTGTCGATGGCCAATCCCGGTCTGATCCTGATCTCGCGGCTCAAGGTCCAGGGGTTCATCGTGTCCGAGCACATGGACGACTGGCCAGCGGCGCTCGACGAGATCGGCGCGTTGTTCGCGGCCGGGAAAATAAAGTTCCGCGAGAGCGTCGCGGACGGTCTGGCGAGCGCACCAGAGGCGCTTCTTGGCCTGTTGAAGGGTCGCAACTTTGGCAAGCAGTTGGTGAAGCTCTTTTGAGCGCTGCGTGCGACAGCGAGCCGCCTGTACACCTCGCGGCTTCGAAACCGAGGCTGTCTGAGTAGTTTCCGACGCTGACGGCGAAAGCCGCGAGGTTGCTAGTCTGTCTGACGCGGCTGTCGAAGCCGCTCTTCGACGAACGGCGTCAGGAGACTTAGATGACGATTGAGAAGGCTCTCCGGCTGGACGTCGAGAAGCCGTGGGGTTGCATCGATCGCGGAGTTTGGGGCGGGCGCTCCGATGCCCATGGCATGGTGGGTGAAAGCTGGTTCGAGCGGCCTGCCGTGCTCGGCGCCGAGCCGGAACTGCTTGTGAAACTGCTGTATACGAGCCAACGCCTCTCGATCCAGGTTCATCCTGACGACGCATCTGCAAAGGCCTTGGGGCTTGCGCATGGCAAGACCGAGGCTTGGTATGTGCTCGCGGCGGCTTCCGGCGCGGAAGTGGCGGTCGGGCTCAGTCATCCGGTCACCGATCTCGAACTGCGCGCCAGCATCGCCGACGGTTCGATCGAGTCACTGATCCAGTGGCGGCCGGTCCATGTCGGCGAGTTCATTTTCGTACCCGCTGGCACGATCCACGCGATCGGCGCCGGGCTCGTGCTCGCCGAGGTGCAGCAGCGCAGCAACACGACCTTCAGGCTGTTCGATTATGGCCGCGGCCGCGAGCTTCATATCGACGATGCGATCGCTGTGGCGCGAGCGGACGTGACGCCGCCTCAGCTATGTTCGCTGCGACTATCCCGCGCGAGAACGCTGCTTCTGGCCAACCCGCATTTCGTGATCGAGCTTCTGGATTTGCCCGCGCATTCCGCCTGGCAACTGTTCGCCCAGCACGAGACCTGGGTGCTGGGGATCGCAGGCGAAGCTCTCATCGCTGACGTCGGTATCGCAATTGGCGAGGGGGTCTATCTGCAGGCGCAGCATGCGAGGATTCAGGTCGGTGCGCCGGGCATTCGCGCCCTCGTTGCGCATCTCGGCGGCGCCGCCGATCCGATGCTGCTCACCGAGATCGACATGAACGAGCAGACGCAGCTCGCATGGGCGCAGCCGCTCCCGCATCTGCAACACGCGCCGCCTGTCGTGGCTGCGTCGGAGGATGCCCGATGACGCCACCACGCAGGATCGCCTTCATCGGCAACTCGCTGCCGCGACGATGTGGCATCGCGACCTTCACCACTGACCTGTATCAGGAGGTCGCCAGGTCCGCCCCGCATCTGGATGCCTGCATCGTGGCGATGACCGACCACGGCCACGTCTACGACTATCCGCCTACAGTCCGGTTTCAAGTGCGCGACGATCGCGTCGAGGACTATGTCCGCGCCGCCGAATTCCTGAACGGGGAAGCCTTCGACATCGTGTCGCTCCAGCACGAGTTTGGCATTTTCGGCGGGGAGGCAGGCGCGCACGTCATGGCGCTGCTTTCACGCCTGACGATGCCGGTCGTCACGACGCTCCACACGGTGCTGGAGCAACCGACGCCGGCCTATCGGCGTGTCCTGGGCCAGATCGTCGATGCCTCCATGAAGGTCGTCGTCATGGCGGAAAAGGCCCGCCAACTCCTGCAGACCGTCTATCGCGTTCCGCCGGACAGGATCGAGGTCATCGCCCACGGAATCCCGGCATTCCCTTTCGTCGAGCCCGACGACGCCAAGAAGCAATTGGGCTTTGCCGGCCGCACCGTGATCCTGACCTTCGGGCTGCTCTCGCCCAACAAGGGCATCGAGGTGATGATCGACGCCATGCCGGCGATCATCGCGAGCCGGCCCGATGTGCTCTACCTCGTGCTCGGCGCGACACATCCCAATCTCGTGCGCGAGCAGGGCGAGGCCTATCGCGAGAGCCTGGTCGCGCGGGTCAAGGAATTGGCGGTGGAGGACCATGTCGTCTTCCTCGACCGTTTTGTCGATCAGCCAACGCTGCTCGCTTTCATCGCCGCATGCGATGTCTATGTGACGCCCTATCTGAACGAAGCGCAGATGACCTCGGGCACGCTCGCTTACAGCTTTGGCCTGGGCAAGGCCGTCGTCTCGACGCCCTATTGGCACGCCCGGGAGTTGCTCGCAGATGGCCGCGGAATCCTCGTGCCGTTCGGCGATGCCGAGGCCATCGGCGGTCAGATCGCGGCGCTGCTCGGCGATGCGCCAAGGCTCAGGTCGATGCGCCAGCGCGCCTATGCCGGCAGCCGCTCGATGACCTGGGAGAAAACGGCGGAACGCTACCTATCGGTTTTCGCGCGGGCACGCCTGCCGCAACGCCCAAAACTCTTGGCTCGTAAAAACCTGCCTGTCGCAATGCCTGTGGCAGACGCGCTGCCGGAGATGAAGATCAGCCATTTTC